>CAYPFH010000044.1:0-18854 GCA_964409825.1 uncultured Desulfobacterales bacterium
ATATGTGGGTTGACTTCAGGAAACTGGCGTCACATCAAAACGGCTGACCGGCATCTGCTTGCCCAGGCCGACTTGCATTGGAGGATCGCAGATGAGAGTGATACTGAAAGAAACCATGGAATCGCTGGGTCTGATCGGCGACGAAGTCGACGTGGCCAGAGGCTACGCCCGAAACTATTTACTTCCGCAGGGCAAGGCCGTACTGGCCACCTCCCAGAACCGGAGCCTTTTCGAACATGAGCGCAAAAAGGTCGATCTGCAGCTGGCAAAGGAGAAACAGGCGGCCGAGGAAATGGCCAAACGCCTGGAGGGGGTGACAGTGACGATTCCGGCCAAGGTGCACGAAGAAGACCGGCTTTACGGCTCGGTTTCGGTCCGGGAAATCATCAACGCGCTGGCCGGGCAGGATATCGACGTCGAAAAGCGGATGGTACTGCTCAGCGAACCGATCAAGACCCTGGGAACGTTTCAGGTTCCGATTCGCATCTACTCAGAAGTCGAACCGGAAATCACCGTCGAGGTCGTGCCGGCCGACTAAACGCTCAAACTCATCATTTCGGCGGTGCATCTCAGATCAAAGGCCACTCACCGCAGAGACGCAGAGGGCGCAGAGAAAGCCTTCTGCGCACCTCGGCGCCTCGGCGGCGAAACCATCGTCACCGTAATCAACCCAGCAACCGCTGCCTTTCCTTGAACCGCATCGGAGCCGTTGGCCAGGATTTCAACGGTAACCGACGGGAGATCACCCATGGCCGATCCTCAAAAAAAAGGCGCGACCGACCCCTCTTTCCACCACCTCCCCCCCCAGAACCTGGAGGCCGAGGAATCGCTGCTAAGCGCGATTCTGGTGGACAACAGCACCCTTTTGGACATCATCGAAATCCTGAGCCCGGAGGACTTTTACAAAACCGCCCACCGCCTGGTCTTTTCCGCCATTGCCGAACTGTTCACCCGAAACGAGCCGGTCGACCTGGTCACCCTCGCCAACATTCTCAAGGAAAAAGGAAAACTCGAGGAGATCGGCGGCGCCGGCTATCTCGCCCGCCTGGTCGATACCGTTCCTTTGGCGATTAATGCCCAGTACTATGCCCGGATCGTTCACGACAAGGCCGCCCTGCGGCGATTGATCGAGCGGACCAACCAGATCGCCCGTCGCTGCTTCGAAGACCGCGGCGAGGTCGACGACATCATCGATTTTGCCGAAACGGCCATTTTCGAAGTATCGGAGCGAAAGCACCGCCAGTCCTTTCATCCCATCAGCCGGATCATCGAAAAAAACATCGACGCGCTGGAAGAGCGTCAAGGAAACAAGGCGCTGATCACCGGGGTTCCCTCCGGCTTTTCCGATCTGGACGCCCTGACCTCGGGGCTGCAGCCTTCGGACCTGGTGATTCTCGCGGCCCGGCCGAGCATGGGAAAAACCGCCTTTGCCCTGAACATCGCCCGAAATGCCGCCGTAGATCACGGAACCCCGGTGGCCGTATTCTCTTTAGAGATGTCCAAAGAGCAGCTTTCGATGCGGATGCTCTGCTCCGAAGCCCGGGTGGACTCCTCCCGTTTGCGAAGCGGCTTTTTCAGCCAGGAGGATTGGGTGCGTCTTACCGATGCCGCCGGCACCCTGTCCGATGCCCCGGTCTTCATCGACGACTCCCCGAACATTTCGGCCACCGAAATCCGCGCCAAATCCCGCCGGTTGAAGCTTGACAAGGGACTCGGGCTCGTGATCATCGACTATCTGCAGTTGATGAAGGCGCCCATTTCGTCCGAGCGCAGGGACCTGGAGATTTCAGAAATCTCCCGTTCTTTGAAGGCGCTGGCCAAAGAGCTGGACATTCCGGTGCTGGCCTTGTCGCAGCTCAATCGAAGACTCGAGGAACGAAGCGACAAACGCCCCCAGCTTTCCGACCTGCGCGAGTCCGGTGCCCTGGAACAGGATGCCGACGTGGTGGCCTTCATCTACAGGGACGAAGTCTACAACAAAGACGAAAACAACCCCCACAGGGGTACCGCCGAAATCCTGCTCAAAAAGCAGCGAAACGGTCCCACTGGAGAGATCAAGCTGAAGTTCTTCGACGCCTTTACCCGTTTTGACAACCTGAGCAGCAGGGAGTCGTGAAAAAAATTTTCGGCAATACCAAAGGCCTGAAGGCCGACCCGCTCCGGCGGCTGCAAAACCTATACCGCCGCCGAATCCCGCCCCGATTTCCGATCACTTCCGAACTGGCCCGTGAAATCAGCCGTCTTTCGGCTGAAATCCGCCGGCAGATCGGGCTGCTGATCGACCGGCGGGGCCGGATCGATTATGTCCTGGTGGGAGACCGCCATGGGATCGTGATTCCGGATCTGAGCCAATACCGCCTTGCGCCCGGCCGGCTTCGGGGTCTGCGCTGCATCCACACCCAACTGGGCGGAGAGACGCTCACCGAAGACGACCTGGCGGATCTGGCCCTGCTGCGGCTGGACATGATGGGCGCAGTGGAGGTCGGCGAGGACGGCAACCCGGTTTACGTCCATATCGGACACCTTCTGCCGGGGGATGCGTCTGCAAACGGCCTGCAAATCATCGATCCCCTCCCCCCCCATCGGCTCGATATCGGGTGTCTGGACCTGATCCAATCCCTGGAGCAGGAGCTTTCCCATGTCCGCGAGAGCTATAGGGCAGAGGACGATAAAGAGCGCGCGCTTTTGGTAAGCGTTTCGACCGAGTCACGGAAGGAGGCAAAAGACTCTTTGGCCGAACTCAGGGAACTGGCCCGTTCTTCCGGGATCCAGGTCATCGGCACGGTCCTGCAGCAGCGCCAGAAGGCGGATTCCCGGTTTCTGATGGGCTCCGGCAAACTGCGGGAGCTCACGATTCAGGCCCTCCAAAAGGGGGCCACCCTGATCGTCTTCGACCAGGAACTGAATCCTTCCCAGATTCGGTCCATCGCGGATCAGGTCGAGCTGAAGGTCGTCGACCGCACCCAGCTGATCCTCGATATCTTCGCCCAGCGGGCACGGAGCCGGGAGGGAAAGCTGCAGGTGGAGCTGGCCCAGCTTCAATATCTTCTTCCGAGACTGGTGACCAAAAACACCGCCATGTCCCGCCTGACCGGCGGCATCGGCGGACGAGGCCCGGGTGAAACCAAACTTGAAATCAACCGCCGCCGGGTGCGGGACCGGATTGTCCAGCTGGAAAAATCCCTGGCCACCGTAAGCCGCCACCGGCATCGCCAGCGAAGCCGGAGAGGCAAGCGGGGCCTGCCGATCATATCGATTATCGGCTATACCAACGCCGGCAAATCGACCCTGCTCAACACCCTGACCCACAGCAGCGTGCTGGCGGAAAGCCGCCTGTTCGCCACCTTGGATCCTTCCAGCCGGAGGCTGCGATTTCCCAGAGACATCGAAGTGATCGTCACCGACACCGTCGGTTTCATCCGCGACCTTCCCAAAGAATTGATGGCGGCCTTCGGCGCCACATTGGAAGAGCTGGAAAGTGCGGACCTGCTCCTTCACGTAATCGACATCCACAACCCCCGCCTCGAGGACCAGATCGAGTCGGTGGAACGGATCCTTTCTGAGTTGGGGCTGGAAACCGTCCCCTGTCTCCGGGTGCTCAACAAGCAGGACCTGCTCGACCCGGAGCAAGTCGCCGGTCTTGCGGCAAGGCTGGAAGGGATCCCCGTTTCGGCCACCGATTCGAAGACCCTTTTGCCCTTGATCGAAGAAATGGCCAAAATCATCGGCCGGATCCATGACTCTGAAAACGTGGCCTCCGGGGCCTTCGACCGATGAGGCCCGAACGCGGCCGGGGGGATTAGCGGTTGACTTGGCAAGGAAAAGAGTTGTAAAGGGGATGCCGTATGGACCTTGACGAGGTAAAACGGATCGGCGTCGCCGCGGCTTTCAAAGGGGCAAAGGTGCTCCTTTCCCGGTTTGGGAGGATCGAACAAATCCGGCAAAAAGGGACCAACGATCTGGTCACCGAAGCAGACACCGGAGCCGAGCAGGCCATCATCGATTCGATCCGAAGCAGATTCCCGGATCATGGTTTCCTGGCCGAGGAAAGCGGATCCGACCATGGAAACAGCGGCGACCGCTGGATCATCGATCCCCTCGACGGGACCACCAACTACGCCCACCGCCTTGAAATCTTTTCAACGTCCGTAGCCTTTGCCCGGAACGATGAAATTCTCGTCGGCGTGGTTCTGGATCCGGTCCGAGGGGAACTGTTTACCGCGATCCGCGATCGGGGGGCTTGCTTGAACGGCCGACCCATATCGGTTTCTAAGGCCGGGCAGCTGTCCGAGAGCCTGCTGGTCACCGGATTTCCGTACGATATCGACTCCTGCATCGATCCGATTGTCGACCGTTTCTCCCGCTGCCTGAAAGCGGCGCAGGGCATGCGGCGGCTGGGCAGTGCAGCACTCGACCTGTGCTATGTCGCCTGCGGGCGCTTCGACGGGTTCTGGGAATCCCACCTCAAACCTTGGGATAGCGCCGCCGGTGTATTGGTCGCCCGTGAGGCCGGCGGCCGGGTCACCGATTTCAGCAACCAGGCCCACCGGCTCGATTCCGGGCAACTGCTGGCCACCAACGGTCGGATTCACGAAGAAATGATTTCGCTGCTCTCGGAAGATGGATCAGAATGAAAAAAGAGAAGAGGATGACCAACTGCTTTGACGATCGGTTCGGATGTTTCGGCGATTTCGATATTCAGGATGCCGTTTGTAAATCGCATTGTGCGCTTCGGCTTCGCTGCTGTATCGAAAAAGAGCAAAATGCCCGCCTCGAAATCTTAGAAGACCTTGTGGCTTCCGAGGACATGCTTTCCAACAACAATTGAACCCAAACACTCTGTCAGAGTTTTCCGGATTCCAATTTCTGACAGAGAAATCCGACGGTGTTCCGCATCCGCGGATCCTGTTTCAGCCCCCGCTCAACACAGGCAATGGCATGAAGGGCCGTGGCATGATAGCGGTTGAAGCTTCGCCCGATGGACTGCAGGGATTGGTCCGTGTACTTTCTGGAAAGGTAGATGGCGATCTGCCGCGGCCGGACCACGGTCTGCTTGCGCGACCGAGAAACCAGATCTTCTTCTGAAATCCGGGCATGCCGGCAGACCAGTTTTTTGATGGCGCTTACCGTGACGGCTTTCCGGCATTGGACGATGTTTTTCACCACGCTCTCGGCAAGGGACACGTCGACTCTGGAGCCCAGCAGCGATGATTTGGCGGCGACACCGAACAGACCGCTTTCCAGCTGTCGGACATTTTCGGTCAATTCACCGGCCAGATAGTGAAGGACCTCTTCGGGAACCGCACAGCCGTTGTTTTCCGTCTTTTTTTTCAGAATCCGGAGCCTCATCCGGAAGTCCGGTGCCTCGATATTGGAAATGAGTCCGGAAGTCAGGCGGGAGCGCAATTCCTCGCTGACCTTGGGAATGTCCGATGGAAGATAGCTGCTTGAAAAAATGATTTTCTTTCCGGCATCGGTCAGGGCGTCGAGGGTCAAGGCCAACTCCAACTGCGTCCGCTCCTTGCCGCTGAGAAACTGGATGTCCTCCAGCAGCAGGACGTCACAGCGTGTCCGGTATTTTTCCTTGAAACGGTCGATGCTGTCGTGGCGAAGGGCATGGACCATTTCATTGGTAAAATCCTCTGCCGTGATATAGTAGACCCTTTCCGAGGGACGCTCGGCGAGAATGTGATGCCCCACGGCTTGGGTCAGGTGGCTTTTTCCCATCCCGGTCGCGGACAGGAGAAACAGCGTGCTTTGCTGGCAATTGTTCCGGGAAGCCAGCGACAGGGAGGCGCTGTAGGCGAAATCGTTGTTGCCGCCCACCACGAACTGATCGAAGGTGAAGTTCTTTCGAAGGAGCCTTCCGCTGTGGGGCCGGCCGTTGAGATTCGGCAGCGGAAGCTGATGATGCTCTTTGGAGCCGCTGCCGTTGCCTTCGGAAATCTCGATCTTCAGCGAAAGGCTGCGGCCGGTCTTTTCACAGACTTCGGACTCGAGTTGTTTCCCGTATTGGTCCAGAATTCTTCGTCGGGAAAAACTGTTCGGGCAGCAAAGGACCAATTCCTGGTCCCGGAGTTCCATGAACTCGATCGGGTCGATCCACATCCGGTAGCTGTGGGCCGGCACAAGCTGCTGCATCTTCGCCTTTACCGCGTTCCAGACCTGTTCCATGGCCTTTTGGACTCCAATATCTGCAAAAAAAGTATCCCTCGACACAGAGGGATCAGAGACAGCAACCGGTCAACTGTGGTGAAATCAACCGATTTGGAAGAATTATGAAAGATTACATGCTGCGGTAAAAATGTTAGTGGGGTTGTAAGGAATTTGCTTGGCGGTGTCAATCCGGATCAGTGGGGGTTAAGAATTACTTTTCTAACGTCCGCCTAACAAAAATCAACCACCCGAATTCATTTTATTTATTGGCAAATTCTTTTCAATTGTCCTGAAATATTGAGTTTTTTAGCATCAGGGTTTTGTGAGAAATTTTCGGTATCTTCGGCGTTATGAACAGAATATCGACAAAACCCTTTTCGCCAAAAATCTATTTATTTCTAAAAAATGCTTCGAATTTCTAAAAAATGAAATCGAACGAAATCATCATTCGCGGGGCGCGTCAGCACAATCTGAAAAACGTCGATGTCAGCCTTCCCCGCAACCGGTTGATCGCGGTCACCGGGCTTTCCGGTTCCGGAAAATCGACTCTCGCCTTCGACACCCTCTATGCCGAAGGTCAGCGCCGGTATGTGGAGTCTCTTTCGGCCTATGCGCGTCAGTTTCTGGAGCGGATGGAAAAACCCGACGTCGACCTGATCGAGGGGATGTCTCCGGCCATCGCCATCGAACAGCGGACCGCCAGCCACAATCCCCGCTCCACGGTTGGCACCGTAACCGAAATCCACGACTACCTGAGACTGCTCTATGCCCGTATCGGAACCGCCCACTGCTGGAAATGCGGCCGTCCGATCGTTTCCCAAACCCTGGACGAAGTGATCGACCGGGTCATGGACCTTGCCGAGGGGTCCCGCCTGCTGATTCTGTCCCCCCTTTTTACCGCCTCGGCCGGTTCTCTTCGCAAAACCGTTCAGCGGCTGAAACGGGAAGGCTTCGCCCGGATCAAGATCGGCGATGAACTCTACGAACTGGAAGGGGGCGACTTGCCGCCCGGGACGAATCCGGACCGCATCGAAGTCGTCGTGGACCGCCTGGTCGTCAAACCGACCATGCGCAACCGCCTGGCAGATTCGCTGGAGCTGGCCGCCGCCCAGGCCAAAGGCCAGGTGAACATTGAGAGCTCCGCTGGAGAACGGATTCAATTCAGCGAAGAGGCGATCTGCCCCGACTGCGGGGTCCGGCTCCCGGAGCTGACGCCGTCTTCGTTTTCATTCAATTCCCCCCACGGTGCCTGCTCGCGGTGTGACGGGCTCGGTGTGACTTCGGCATTCGATCCGGAACTGATCGTCCCCAATCCCGAGCTTTCTCTGCGGGAAGGAGCGGTGGCCGAGTGGGCGAACCGAAGCTCCATGCAGTTCATCGAGTTTATCGATGCGCTGACCCGCCATTACAAAACCGACATTTATACACCTTATCAGGATCTTCCACCGCGCTTCCAGCAGGTGCTCTTATACGGATCGGGAGACGAAACGATCGACTTTTACTTCGAAGAGGGCCGGCGGCGAATCACTTTTCAAAGGCCCTTCGAGGGATTGATTCCCCGGCTTCAGCGCCGCTATGTGGAAACCGATTCGGCCCAGGTCCGGGAGGAAATCCGGCAGTACATGGATTTCACCCCCTGCCCAGCCTGCGGCGGGGCCCGGCTCAATGAAATCGCCCGTTCCGTGAAAATCGATCAAAGGCCAATCCATGACATCCTGGCCATGACCGTGGCCGCGGCTCGCCGGTTCTTCACCGACCTGACGCTGCCAGAGAAGGCGTCGGCCATCGCCTCCCGTATCGTCCGGGAAATCGGCGAACGCCTCCGGTTCCTGGAGGATGTGGGCCTTGACTACCTGACCCTCGACCGTTCGGCCGAGACCCTTTCCGGCGGAGAGAGCCAACGCATCCGTTTGGCGACCCAGATCGGCTCCAAGCTTACAGGGGTTCTCTACGTGCTCGACGAGCCGAGCATCGGTCTGCACCCCCGGGACAACCGCCGCCTGCTAAAAACGCTTCTGCAGATGAGGGACCTGGGAAACACCGTGCTGGTGGTCGAACACGATGAAGAAACCATCCGGGCCGCAGACCACGTGATCGACATGGGGCCGGGCGCCGGCATCGACGGGGGCCGGGTGGTCTACTCCGGCCCGCCGGACCGGCTAGCGCAGTGCGAGGAATCACTCACCGGCCAGTATCTTTCCGGACGGCGGAAAATCGCCGTTCCTGCACAAAGAAGATCCGGCCGGGGGGAGGTGCTGCTGATCCGACAGGCCTCGGCCAACAACCTTAAAAAGATCGACGTCTCCTTTCCCCTCGGATGCCTGGTCTGCGTAACGGGTGTTTCCGGCTCCGGCAAATCGACCCTGGTGTTAGAGACCCTGCACAAGGCACTGTCCCGGCGGTTGACCTACGCCCGTATCCAGGCCGGGGCCCACGAGACGCTTTTGGGAAGCGAACACGTCGACAAGACCGTCAACATCGATCAGTCGCCGATCGGCCGCACCCCCCGCTCCAATCCCGGCACCTACACCGGCGCTTTCACCCATATCCGGGAGCTGTTTTCCCGCACCGCCGACGCCAGGGCCCGAGGATACCGTCCCGGCAGGTTCAGCTTCAACGTCAAGGGGGGCCGCTGCGAAGCCTGCAGGGGGGATGGGATCGTCAGAATCGAAATGCATTTTCTGCCTGACGTCTATGTCCCCTGCGACGTATGCCGGGGAAAGCGCTACAACCGGGAAACCCTCGATGTCCGATACAGGGGTAAAAACATCGCAGAGGTGCTCGACATGACCGTAAACCAGGCATTGGGGTTTTTCCGCAACATCGGCAAAATCCGTGAAAAGCTCCAGATGCTGGCAGACGTGGGCATCGGCTATATCCGTCTCGGCCAGCCGGCAGCGACCCTGTCCGGAGGCGAGGCCCAGCGGGTCAAGCTCGCCCGGGAGCTGAGCAAAAAAGGGACGGGGCGCACCGTCTACGTCCTGGATGAGCCCACTACCGGCTTGCACCCCGACGACATCCGCAGGCTTCTCGACGTGCTCAACCGGCTGGTGGACAACGGCAACACAGTGGTGGTCATCGAACATAACCTGGACGTCATCAAGTCGGCGGACCATCTCATCGATCTCGGACCGGAAGGGGGGGACCGCGGCGGGAAGGTCGTCGGCTGCGGCACGCCGGAGCAGATCGCCCAACTGGCCGATTCCCACACCGGCCGCTACCTGTGCCGGGTGCTCGCCGATTGAAAAAATTCCTCGGCAGGCCTTTTTCCGGAAGCTCCGGCGGAAAAGACAACGCGTCCGGGTCGGGGTCGGGGCCGGTTGCCGACCCTCTGTAAAAAAAAAGGGCGCGCCGCACGCGGCACGCCCTTTTTTTTTCGAGGCTTGCGTTAGCCGGTGAACAACCGGGCGATGGCCGCCGCCTGGGGATGCGCGTAAATCAGGATCAGCGCGACAACCAGAGCGTAGATACACAGCGACTCGATCAGGGCCAAGCCGATGAGGAGGGTCACCGTGACCTTGCCGGAAGACTCCGGGTTGCGGGCAATGCCCTCTACCGCCGAGCGCAGGCCGATGCCCTGGCCGATGCCGCACCCGAATGCCGCAATGGCGATCCCGAAACCGGCTGCCGTAACCGCAGCGATGAAAAACTGCAATGCTTGTGCTTCCATACCTTACTCTACCTCCTTGTTAGAATTTGATGAGACTTCTTCCAAAACCCCGCTCAGGGCGGGGTAACCCCCTTGATCAGATCGTAACGACGACTTGACTAATGCGCATGCTCCATGGCGCCGGCAAAGTACATGATCGACAGCAGGAAAAAGACAAACGCCTGGAGCACCGCAACGAAAATGCCCATGGCCATGATCGGCAGCGGAGCGAAAAACGCGCCGGCCAGGAAAAAAAGGATGGTCAGCACCAGTTCATGGCCCATCATGTTTCCGAACAGCCGGAAGGAAAGCGACAGGATACGGGCCAGGTGGCTGATGATCTCGATGGGAAAGATGATCGGAACCATCCACCATACAGGCCCTAAAAAGTGTTTGATATAGGCGGCGCCGTGGTACTTGATGCCGATGACGTGGGTGAAGATCACCACCACCAGCGCACAGGAAAGCGTGGTGTTGAGGCTGGCCGTCGGCGGGAAGAAGCCGGGAACCAATCCGATCAGGTTGCCGATGGCGATGTAGACAAAGACGGTGCCCACCAGAGGAAACAGCCACCGGCCTTCTTCTCCGGTAATGTCGACCATGAACTCTTCCATGCCCGACACCAGAATCTCGAAAAAGTTCTGCGCCTTGCCCGGAATCATGCTGATCCCCTTGACGGCAATCGCGCCGGCGACGATCAGCACGGCCATCACGAACCAGGAGTGGATCACGTGGGTGTATTCATGGGCGAAATGCCCCAGTCCGATCGCTTCAAACAACTTGACCAGGAAGAGATAGGGATGTTCCACCTCAGATTGCCTCCTTGAAAATAAGTTTTTTGACTTCGAGCATCGTTGCCAGAAAGATGCTGGCGACCACGATGGAAAGGCCGACGAAAAGGCCGAGCGGATCCACCAGCTGCCGGGAGATCAGGATGAAAATGAGAAACCCGCTGACGGCAAAGCGGATATAATATTTGGCGATGACCTTGTGGTGCGAAGCAATGTGGGGAGGCGTCAGGGAACGCTTCAGGGTTCTGTAAAGCAGGTGAAAATTCACCGTGACGATCAGGCCGCCGGCGGCCACGCCGAAGGTAAAGGGGGCCTGGGCAATGAACAGGCAAAAAAGGCTGGCACCGGTTAGGAGGACCCAGTTGGTGCGGGTGACGAATACCAGTAGGCGGCGCTGAATATTCAATCAAAAAATCCTTTTCGCCTCAGAACTTGCGGGTCTTTCGAATTGCCAGGGCGATGTTTCGATATCCGGCGGCTATGCCGAGCCCCAGAAACAGAAACATCAGCACCGGGGCGGTGTCGAATCGCCGATCCAGGTAAAGACCGACAAACAGGCCGATAAAGATCGAAAGCGCGACCGACAGCCCCACACTGGCATAATAGGCGAACTCCCGATACTGTCGTCTGTCTTCTTTTTTCATATAAATTCGGGCCTTTAAATATACCAAAGGCCCAGCCGGACGCACGGTAAAAACCATGACGGCTCTACCATACGATCCCGGCCAAGTCAAACAAAAACGGATTCGGGCCTAAAAGGCGGCCCCCATCCGTTTTTGATTGATAGAAAAAAAACCAATAGGGAAGCTGCTTCCAACGATTCAGTTCGTTATCTCGTGAAAAGGATTGTCCCGCCCTCTTTTTGCCTGTGCCGATGCCAGGCGCGTTCATTGCCCATTGAACATTTCAAGATTTTGCTGCCCTGAAATCCCCGACGGGGATTTCAGGGCAGCAAAATCTCCTGGGCATCGAACACCGGTCCGTGAATACAGGCATGCCGGTACCGCTGCCGATCGCGCCGGTCGGCCACGGCGCAGGCCAGGCAAGCCCCCATGCCGCAGGCCATGAGGGTTTCGATGGACACCTCCACCCGGATTCCGTAGGTGTCTGCAAACCCGACGATGCAGCCGAGCATGCCGGTCGGACCGCAGCCGTATATCATGGCCGGCGGGGTTCGACGTATCTGCTCTTCTAACGGATGGGTCACCAGGCACTGATCGCCGTCGCTGCCGTCGTCGGTGGTCAGCACCACCGGAAGGCCGAGTTCTTCGAACCGGTCCCGGCAAATGAGCTCCTTTGCTGTTCGACCGCCCAGAAACACTTGGATGTCCCGACGCCGTTTTTCGTCCTTGCAAAGCCGGTCGGCCAGAAACACCATAGGGGCGACCCCGATCCCGCCCGCTGCCAGAAACAGCGGCCCGGAAGCCGGCGGATCCGAAAATCCGCGCCCCAAGGGGCCGAGGACATCCAACCGGTCTCCGGGCCGGCAGTCCGCCAGCCGCCGGGTTCCTTTCCCCACCACCCGGTACAGGATCTCCAGGGCCGTCCGCAAGGCAGAAAGGCGCCTGCACCGGTGAATGGAAAAAGGCCTTCTCAGCAGCGGGGCCAATCCGTCCGGAATCCGAACCATTACGAACTGGCCGGGGCGGGCGTCGGCATAGCCGATATGGGCATCCAGCGTCATCCGATAGCAGTCAATGCCCACCGGTTCTGCGCCGATGATTTCCATGCGGTCATCGATCATCTTTCTTACCCCTCGCCGGAAAGTCCGGCGACGGCGGCAAACCGTCCCGTGGTTTTTTCCGCCCGGTAGGAGTAGAACAGGTCCGTCCGGCATCGGGTGCAGAGGCCGGCTGTGTCGATGTTTTGTTCGGCGACGCCTGCCCCTACGAGCTGGTCTTGGCTCATGGCCCAGAAATCAAAATTGAAGCCTTCGACCCGGTAGCGCCACAAAGACGGCGGAATTTCATTTCGGTAATGGACGAACTCGGCGCAGCACGGCCCCAGAGAGGGTCCGATTCCGGCCCTCAGGTTTTCCGGACGGCAGCCGAAGGTCTCCTGCATCTTTTTCACGGTCTTTCCCACGATGTTGCCGGCGCTTCCCCTCCACCCGCTGTGAACATTGGCCGCGACCTGTTCGACCGGATCGTAAATGATCACCGCCTGGCAGTCGGCCACTTGAATCACCAGCAAAAGGCCCGGCCGGTCGGTGACGACGGCGTCGGCGTACAGGGGCGCCCCGGCGGACTGCTGCGATTGTTTTCCGCCCCCGAGGCAGACCACCCGGGTGCCGTGGTGCTGCCTGAGAAACACCGGGGTCATGACGCCCATGTCGCCTTGGATCCGGCGGCGGTTTTTTTCGACGGCAAAAGGCTCGTCTCCCACACCGAAGGCGGTGTTGAGGCTGGAAAATGCACCGCTGCTGACGCCTCCCAGACGGGTGTAGATGCCGTGCCTCAGCCCCGGAGAAGAGGCCAGTAGAGGAAACTCCAGCCGGGGCAGATCACCGTTGCGACTTTTCCTCATACTTGATAAGCCGGTGGCGCCGGCGGTCTTCTGCAAGGTTTTGCCCATGAATCCCATTTGCATTTCTCATGTTTCTAAAATCGCATCGGCGATTTTGGAAGCTTTCAGCAGAACCGTTCGATGATCCGGCGGATAAGGGCCGATGTGGACACCTCCGCAACCAGCGGCACCCGTACCACCCTCCCACCGAGAGCCTTTACCGTATCGGCTCCGACGATATGCTCTTCGGGCCAGTCAGCGCCCTTGACCAGCACGTCCGGAGCAATCCGGCGGATCAAACGGCCCGGGTCCGGCTCGTCGAAGATGACCACATAATCTACGCAGGCCAGCGCCGAGAGCACTTCCGCGCGCTGATTTTCGGGCACCACCGGCCGCCCCGGCGCCTTGATCCGCTTCACCGAACCGTCCGAGTTGAGTCCCACCACCAGAAGATCCCCTTGGGCCCGGGCCGCGGAAAGGTACCGGACATGGCCGGCATGGAGCAGGTCGAAACAGCCGTTGGTGAACACGATGCGCTGTCCCGCGGCACGATGCGCTTCTGCCGCCTCGGCCATCGATTCAATGGACAACCATTTTTTCGATTCGCTCACGTCCGATTCCCCGGCAGCAGCGTTTTTCCAAGCCGCCATTGAATGCCGCGACCAAGCGCGATCGGTTACAGTGCCCGGGCCAGTGTGAGCACGTCCACCTGCCCGGCTCCGGCCCCGGTCAGCACGCTGGCGCATTCTCTGACGGTGGCCCCGGTGGTGTAAACATCGTCTACCAGAAGCACGCGCAGACCGGAAACTTCGGCATTCGGTGCGACCGAAAATGCCCCGTGAAGGTTGACCATGCGCTGCTTTCGCGCCAAACCGGCCTGGGCGGGAGTTTGCCGATGCCGGATCAGAACCTCCGACATCAGGGTCCGGGCGGCTTCGCCGGGCGGATCGAGCGCCTGCCAACTTCGAACCAGCAGTTCGGCCTGGTTGAATCCCCTGCGGCGAAGGCGCTTTGCATGCAGCGGAACCGGAATGACGGCATCGATGCAGCCGCCGGGAAAATGGCGCCGGAACGCAGCCTGCAACAGCATCGCCAGGGGGCCTGCCAACTCCGCACATCCACCGTATTTGAAGCGGTGCAAAAGCGCCAGCACAGCGCCTTCGCAAACGCACGCGGCCCTGGCCCGGGAAAAATCCGCCGTCCCGTCGAGGCAATCCTGGCAAAGATGATCGCCTCCGGGCTCTCCGGCCAGCGGCATCCCGCAGCGGCTGCAGACCGGGGAGCGGACCGGAACGATCCCCAGCCGGCATTTTCGGCAAAGCAGACCCGAAAATGCCGATTCAATCGGCTCTGTCATTGATTCATCGCCGAAAGGCGGCCCTTCTTTAACTTCCCGACTCCCCGGAGGCGGAAAGAAGACCCCGCACGCCCGGCATCGGGGCGGAAAGACGGCGTCCGCCGAGGCCTTCAGAATCCGGGTCCATATCGAGGGCATGGCAAATTCCACGAAGGACATAGTGTCTAGAGTGTATAGAGTGCCTAAATGCCTATTGTGCCTAGAGTGCATAGAGTGCATAGAGTGCCTAGAGTTGAGGAGTCGCTTCGCTCCATCTTTATAATATAACGAAACTATGTACCATTTTAAGGATGTGGTCAGGCCTGTGGGGGTCTTTCCGGAAGACGGGAAACTGTCTGAGGAGTTTAGTGGCCGTTGAATCGAACAGCGACTGGTACCCCCCAAAATTCGACAACGAATCGGCTGCCTCAGGCTATTTTCCAAAATCAAGGCCCTGGTCGGTTCTACGGC
Organism: uncultured Desulfobacterales bacterium; assembly: GCA_964409825.1. Lineage (GTDB taxonomy): Bacteria > Desulfobacterota > Desulfobacteria > Desulfobacterales > CAFBRK01 > JAIPEL01. Next base: position 14,909 of record CAYPFH010000044.1, read on the forward strand.
CACTTGGCTCCGAGTTTTTCACGTCTTCCGGAAAGATTCACACAGGCCTTAGACTGACCTTAAATTTGTGCATAACCCCTTAATATAATAACAACAAATTACAAAAAGTTACATACTCTAGGCACTCTAGGCACTTTCTTTTTTCATTCTCTGCCGGAACGCTTCATAGACCGCAACCGCGCCGGCCACAGAAGCGTTGAGGGAGCCCACCGGACCCTGCTGCGGAATCCGAACCAGAAAATCGCAGCTCTTTCGCACCAGGGGACGCAGCCCCCTGCCTTCTCCGCCTACCACAAGTCCCAAAGGCCCGGAGAGATCCGCGGCAAAGAGGCTCTGCTGCGCATCGGCGTCGAGCCCGGCAATCCAGCAGCCGTCGTTCTTCATGGCTTCGATGGTGCGGGCCAGGTTCGTCACCCGCACAAGCCTTACGTGCTCCAGAGCGCCGGCCGATGCGCGGGAAACCGCCGGGGTCGCCGGTGCAGCCCGGTCCTTGGGCACCACCACCCCTTGGACCCCCGCGCAAAACGCCGTGCGCAGGAGGGCTCCGAGGTTTCGCGGATCGACTACGCCGTCGAGCAGGATCCACAGCGGTGGGGCGGCAAAATCGGAAACGGCGGTAAAACTGCCCGGCTCCGGCGCGTAAGGATACCGCCCCACTTGGGCGGCGATTCCTTGATGAGCGGCGTCGCCGGCCATTTGTTGAATCTGCCTTGCGGGAAGCTCCCGCACCGGGATCCCCTGCTTTTCCGCGGTCGTCAAAATCACCGATAGCCGGGGGGGCCGTTTTCCGGAGACGATAAACACCTGCTCCACCCGGCGGCGCCCGGCTAAAAGCGCTTCTGCCACCGGATGAATGCCGTAAAGAACTTCCGTATGCCTCGTCTCAGCAGTCATGAAAAGCAATTTTCAAATACAGCCATGGGCGTCGGCTGCGGCTCCGGCCGACGAAACGGTCCCCTTGATCGAAAAAGTAACTTCATAAAGAAGCGGCAGACCGCCTTACCGGTACCCCTCGACCAGGGCCTGCATTTCTGCCATGGCTTTATCCAGGCGGTCGTTGACCACGATGTGGCGATAGCGGTCGCGGCAGCGTAGTTCTTCTTCGGCAGCGGCCATCCGCCGATCGATGACCTCCCGGCTGTCGGCCCCGCGGGCCAGAAGCCGAGACCGAAGCGCGTCGATGGAAGGGGGCATGACGAAAATGGTCACCGCCTCGGGAAATCGCTCGACAAGCTGGCAAGCCCCCTGGACGTCGATGTCGAGCAGCACATCCTTTCCTTTGCCGATGGCATCGGCCAGCACCCCGGCGTCGGTTCCGTAGAAGCGGCCGTGAACCTTTGCCCACTCGGCCCAACGGCTCTGCTCGATCCCCTTGCGGAACTCTTCATCGGAAATGAAGCAGTAGTCGACCCCTTCCTGCTCTCCTTTTCGGGGGGAGCGGGTGGTATAGGAAACCGAATAGCGGATGTCGGGAAATCGCCTGAGCAGCGCCCGGCAAAGCGTCGTCTTGCCGGCACCCGAAGGGGCCGATACGATGAACAGGTGCCCGGAAGATTCGTTCTCCGTCATGGAAGCTCGGCAGGAGGCGTTTTCCGGGAACCGCCCGCCCTCAGGGTTTCGAATCGCTGGGAGATGGTCTCGGCCTGGATCGCCGACAAAACGACATGGTTGCTGTCTAAAACGATGATCGACCGGGTGCGGCGGCCGTGGGTGGCGTCGATCAGGCGTTTGTCGTCTTTGGCCTCGTCCTTGAGCCGCTTCATGGGAGAAGAGGTCGGCGGCACGATGGCCACGACCCGGTCGGCAACGACAGTGCTCCCGAATCCGATGTTGAGCAAATTCTGATCCATGTTCCTCCCGGTTTCCTCCTTCCGCAGGCCTCAGCGCCTCGGAATCCCTGGTTATGAATTGAGCCTGATTGCAAAAAACCGGCCCTGCGGGGTTTTACAGCCCCCGGGGCTGCGCTGTTTGCTTCTGTTGTCCGGTTTCGCGGGACGCGAAACCCTTATCCAGGCGCGACAGCGCCTGGATTATTCGACGTTCTGGACCTGCTCCCGGAGCTTTTCCAGTTCCGCCCGAACGGCAACGATGGTGTGGGAAACCTCGCTGCTTGCCGCCTTCGATGCCATCGTGTTGAACTCCCGATTGAATTCCTGGAGCAGGAAATTGAGCTTTCTGCCGGCCGGCTCCCGGTCCGCCATGCTTTGCTTGAACTGAGATAGGTGGCTCCGGGCACGGACGATCTCCTCGGAAATGTCGCTTCGATCTGCCAGCACCGCCGCCTCCTGGGCGATTCGGCCGGCATCGACCTCCACCGTCCCTCGGGTCAGGGTCTCGATTCGTTCGGTGAGGCGCTGCTGATAGACAGGCAGCAGATCGGCGGCGCTTTTGCCGATCCGGTCGATGCTCGTCTCGATAAAATCGAGGCGGCTGGAAAAATCGTCGGCGATATAGGCCCCTTCTTTGTCGCGCATGGCGTCCAGGGCTTCCAGCGCTTCGGACAGGCATCCGGACACCACCGGCCAAACGGCCTCCATGTCCTTTTCGGCCTCCGCCGGTTTGACGATGCCCGGGGCTCTGGCTACCAGATCGACGGTGATCTCCCCCTGGAGCGAAAAGCGCTCCCGGAGGCGGTGCAGCACATCGACATAGGAGGCGGCTGCCCCCTCGTCGATCTCAAACACAGCGGCACCTTCCAATGCCTCCCGGAGCCGGATCTGGATCTCCACACGGCCCCGGACGATTTTGTCGTTGACCATGGCCTTGATCCGCTCCTCCAGACCGGTATAGCCGTGGGGAAGGCGCATTGCCAGATCAAAATGGCGGCTGTTGTACGTACGGATTTCAACAGCCGCGGAAAGCGCGCCGCTGTTTTGCTCTGCGCTCGCATATGCGGTCATGCTTCGAATCATTGGTTTGTCTCCCGCCGGCAAGACCGGCCCTGGCACCGTCCTGGGCCGGATGTTCAGCGGCCGGCTTTTACTTCGGGCTCTTGCCGCCCCGCAGATCGCAGCGGTATCGCCGCCGCACCTGCTCGAGAAAATCGCGAAGGGGTGCCTGGGCATAATCCGGATACGTCCAGGGAAGCGGCCGGAACGCACCGCCGGAAAAGAGCAGGGTCAAATCCGCGAAGATCCCCCGGCCCAGGTAGATCCGGTGGGTGAAGTTTTTGCCGGTGGCCAGAACGAACCGCTCCAAGGTCAAAATCCCCGGATCGATGTTCACCCGCCTTTTGCCGTCGATGCAAAAGCTGGCTTCGATCCGGTTGGTCTCCAGCTTGACTTCCGGCAGGGTTTCCTGCCCGACCAGGGCGCGGAAGCAGAGCATCCTGCGGCGAAGGGGGGCGCCCATTTCTTTTCGGTAATAATCCGTAAAGTCGAAGGAAAGCCACGGGCTGACCATGTCCGGAACGCCAAAGCACTGTTCGAGCGCTTCGACCACCGGCCCCAGCAGGGCCGCGTCCTTGAGAATCATCCCGACGACCAGTTTTGCAGGTTTGGGAGTCTGGGGGATGCTCATGGTAGAATAGCGGTTCTGCGATCGAGCCGGCGTCGGCAGCCGAATTCGCCCCGCGATCTTTTCTGTCAATCGCCCAGGGGCTTTGCTTCGTCGATCAGCATGATCGGGATATCGTCTCGGATCTCGTACACGAGCCGGCAGTGTTCGCAGATCAGACCGTCTCCGGCTTCGTTGAGGGAAATCTCGCCCTTGCATTTCGGACAGGCGAGAATTTCCAGCAATTCTTCGCTGATGGCCATCGCTTCCTCTCTCTGTCGATTCTTTTGTCTGTTTGGCTGAACGCGAACCATTTACCCCATCGCGCCGGCGGTTCTATGGCCGCTTCTATAGCAGAATACGCCGCCGGCTGCAAAAATCATTTGCAATGGACGAAAACCCGATCTTGAGGTATTATTATATGAGTCCTGCCGCTGACCGCGAGGCGATC
>CAYPFH010000045.1:0-18813 GCA_964409825.1 uncultured Desulfobacterales bacterium
ACGCTCCGTCGTGGCCGGAAAGACGGACGCGACAGAGCGCGTCCCTCCAACTTGGACCCGGGGCGGTTGGACGCGACAGGGCGCGTCCGACCAAACTGGGCTGTCGCTACGACCGGCGCCCTGTCAATGGTTCGTACGCTGCACGGACTTTGGCAGAGCCCTGCGGTTTCGGAGCATGATTTGGCCGAACGCTCTAAAAGGAGGGGGGGCCGGCAGCCGCCGGCCCCCCGGGGGGGTGCTTCCACGATCTGGAAGGTGTCGCGGAGAGCAAGTCGAATGGGTCCTACAGTCGACCCTGGTGTTTGTTCGGCAGCGTCGACGATGGAAAGCGCCCGGGGGCGAAGCGGCTGTATTTATCGCCGGCCATTCGCCGCCCGCTTCTGTTAATGATGGTGACCGCCGCAGCCGTCGTCATGCGCGCCGCCGCCGCCGCATGCGTGCTCCTGTCCGAACTGGGACAGGCACCCGTCCAGCAGAGATTGAACGGCCTCGCCGACGGTCCGGGCGGTGCCGCCCTGGAACACGTTGATGCCGAACTGGGCAAACCCCATCAGGGGCCGCATGCCCATGTGGCCGGCGATGAGTCCCTGGACGCCGTTCTGGGCCAGGTACTGCACCGGAGCCATGCATCCGCCGTGCTCATGGGCAACAGCGGGAATGACGTTGATCTCTTTAATCTGTCCTTCGGAAATGGACACCAGGGTGTACATTTCACAGTGGCCGAAGTGCTGGCCCATTTCTGCATCCAAACCGCCCGGCGGTGCAGAGGGGATTGCAATAACAGCGTTCATTCTTCCTCCTTCAGCAATATTGTCTCTTGGGTTTTTTGTTCTTCCAGCCCCGCTCGTTTTTCAATGGCGGCCCAGATCCCCCGGATCTGGCCGGACAAAGCGGAGTCCTCGATTTCCGTTACGGCCTTTTCCTGGATCATGGCCGCTACGAAACGCTCATCATGGGGCACGCTTCCCAGCAAGTCAAGCCCCCGTTTCCGGCAAAATGTTTCGATGTCCCGGCAGGCGTCGGCGTTCAGGTCCGCCTTGTTGATCACCACAGCCGCCGGCATGCCGAAGTAGGCGCAAAGATCGGCCACCCGCTCCAGGTCGTGTCTGCCCGAAACCGTCGGCTCGGAAACGATCACGGCCAGATCGGCGCCGCTAAGCGATGCGATCACAGGACATCCGATTCCGGGGGCGCCGTCGGCCAGCACCAGAGAATAGCCCCTTTCTTCGGCGGCCTGCCGGGCCTCTTGCCTCAGCAGGGAAACCAGCCGGCCGGAGTTTTCCTCCCCGGCAAAGAGCTGGGCGTGAAACACGGGCCCGAGCCGGGAATCGGACCGGAACCATTGACCGCAGTGCCGCCGCGGAAAGTCGATCGCCTCGGCCGGGCACTTGGCCACGCAAAGCTTGCACCCCTCGCATCGAAGCGGATCGATCTCATAGACGCCGCCGGACTCGACCACGGCGCCGAAACGGCACAGTTCCGCGCACAGCCCGCAGCCGTCGCAGCGGTCGGGGTCTACGATCGCCTCGTTGCCCGAGTAGAATTCTTCGACGGCCTCGATCTGCGGCTTCAAAATCAGGTGAAGGTCGGGGGCGTCCACGTCCAGATCGCAGATGATCTTGTTTCCGGCCAGATGGGAAAAGGCGGCGGTCAGAGACGTTTTGCCGGTCCCTCCTTTGCCGCTGATGCAGACGATCTCTGTCATGCCGTCACCACCCCTTCAGAAACGCATTGGTTGCGGATTTCCTCGGCCAGCGCCGAAAACCGCTCCCGGTGCTCCTCGAAGGCCTCGGCCAGGATCAGGCCCCGGGAATAGGCCTCTGCGGCAGACCGGGTAAAGGGGATCTCGGCAAGCAGGGGCAGCCCGCTGTGACGGCAATAGTCGTAGACATCGTCGTTGCCGATGCCGGCGCGGTTGACCACCACGCCCATGGGCCGTTTGAAGGCTGAAAACGAGTCCACCGCAAGCTTCAGGTCGTACAGACCGAAAGGGGTGGGTTCGGTGACCAGAATGATCGTGTCGGCGCCGGTGACCGCCTTCATCGCCGGACAGCTCACTCCGGGAGGGGCGTCATAGATCAAATCCGCGCCCCGCCCTGCGGCCGTTTTTTGGGCGGCATCTTTGACATGTCCGATAAGCGGCGGACTCATCGCCTCGCCCACCCGGAGCCTTCCAGACAGACAGTCGATGTCGCCGCGCCGGCCCCAGATAATTTCACCGAGAGGCCGTGAATCCTCCCAAATGGCCTCCTCCGGGCAGACCGCCATACAGGCGCCGCAGCCGTGGCACATCTCCGGCAGGGTCAGCATGACCTGTCCGAGCACCGATATGGCCTTGAACTGGCAAATGTCCGAGCAGGCCCCGCAGTAATTGCAGCGGGATTCGTCCACCTTCGGGATCATCATCGACATCTCCCGCCGGCCTGCGATTTCCGCTTTTAAGAAAAGATGCAGGTTGGGCGCCTCGACATCGAGATCCACCGCGGTCAGCGGACCCTGCCAAACCGAAGCGAGCGATGCGGCGACAGTGGTCTTGCCGGTGCCGCCTTTTCCGCTGGCAATGGCTGCGATCATCGGCCCATTCCTCTTCCGCGGCCCTTGCCGCTTGCCCCGCCCATGCCCATTCCACCGCCGCCGCCCATGCCTCTTCCGCCGCCCGTACCCATTCCACTTCCGCCGCCCGTACCCTGGCCGCGGCCGCCGTTGGGCGTTTGTGAGACCTGGATCTGACCGCTGCGAAATCGTTCCACCGCCTCTTTGACCGTCATGTTGTCCATGTTCTGAACCACTTCGATGCCGGCGGCCTGAAGCGCCTGGAACGCTTTCGGGCCGACAAAACCGGTCAGCACGGCTGAAGCGCCGCCCCGGGCGACGGACTCTGCCGCCTGTATGCCGGCGCCGTGGCCCATGCCCTGGGCCGCATTGTTGTCGATGAATTCCGCGGCCATGGTGTCGGTGTCGACCACGACAAAACCGGCGGCCCGGCCGAACCGCGAATCGACCGCGGAATCGAGTCCCGGACCTACGCTGCTCACTGCGACTTTTGCCATTGGAAGCTCCTGTTCCTGGTTCATGAGATGGATTTTTTTACGAAAAACGCACCCGATCCGGGTGCATCGCTACTTTATGGGCATATGCTTAAAAAGAAAATTACCATGACCCGTCCGCTTGTCAAGGTTTTTTATCGCGGCGGTGGTGCTGCCGCGATAAAAAACTTGAAAACCAATAAATACAAAAATCCGGTTATCTATGAAGCTCAAGGAGGCTCAAAGCTTGAGGCGGTGGAGGAACGCGCTCAGTCGCGTCCACGTTGCCGGTAACGACCAAATCCCGGCCACGGTGGAGGGACGCACGCAGATTCGTCCGACCGCAGGCGGCCACGACGGAGCGTGGCCCTCCAAACCCAAACCCTTCGGCCTCCGGCGGCTTCAAACTGGAGGATTCCGGATAACGGAAGGGTAGCGGAAGGCGGCCGCAGCCGCCTTCCGGTAAGGGCTACTCGTTTCCGCCGCTCTTGATTTCGGCCAGTTCCTCGATTCTTCGCTTGACCGTGGAAAGTTCGGCCTCCAGGTTTTGGGCGTAGCCCTGAAGATCCTCTTTGCGGTCAACTTGGGGACCAGCGAAAAAACCGGTGCCGAAATCCCGAAACCGGCGGCAACCCCCCCGGCCTCGGCCGAAACCTCTTCCGGCGCCTTTGCCATATCCAGCACCGTAGCCGGCGCCATACCCTCTTGGCCCGTAGCCTGCGCCGGCATACCGGCCGGCTCCGCACCGGCCGAAACCGCCTCCTGTCATCGGCCCTCTTCCCATGGGCCCTGTTCCATCATAGCCTGGCATAATGCCACCTCCTTTGGTTGATTTTGCGGCGTCGTCTTTTTATTCCAAGCTTCCTCTGCGCCGCCGCCTCCGGCCTCGGCCCAAGCCTTGGCCCGACACCTGGGGCCCCATCATCTGAACGGGGCCGCCCTCGATCCGGATGGCCCAACCGTTGACCATGGCCCGGGCCACCACCGACCGGGCCTCTGCCACCAGCCGGGAAAACGTGGGCCGCGAAATTCCCATCCGGCGCGAAGCCGTCTCCTGGTCCAGCCCTTCGGCGTCTGCCAGGCGCATGGCTTCCAACCCGTCGACGGTGAGCACCGCCTCCTTCAGGCCGGCCAGGGGAACTCCCCGGGGTTTGTAATATTCGACCCGGGGGGAGAACTGCACCATTCGACGCTTTCTCGGTCTCGGCATCGACCCTCCTGTTATGCAATTATGTTCATAACTAAAATAATCGGCCAACCCTTCCCTGTCAAGAAAAATAATGAACATAATTTCATAATATGGCGGGAACGCCGGGAAGCCGGAAACCCTGCCCGCGCGGGTGTTTGCATCTCTGCATCCCAGGCGCCCAGTCTACAAACAGCACGAAAAGCCCTTTTTACCGCATTTTTGAGCCGGCAATACAATTTTCGCCCCATGGGATTTTCCTTGCAGGCGTGAAATGATAAGAAGTTATGGTGGGTGCAGGCTGGACATCCTGGACCAAAGTACCAGATCAGGGACATCTGGCCCTGCTTTCGGGGATGAAGAAATAAAATACGGGTTTATGAAGCCCGAAATTCGGATTTAAATTTACATGCCCTTTGGGCATATCAAAGCCGGAGTCTCTGGGCCTGGACACATTTCAGCCGAACGGAGCAGACATGAAAAAATGGCAGCGCTGGCTTTTGGTGTTGATCGGGGCGATCGGGGTGCTGGCCGCCGCCTGCGCCGCGTTCATCTATTTCTACCTGGACATGGTGGTCGACTACTGGTGGTTTTCCTCCCTGCAATACGGGGGGTATTTCATCCTCCGGCTCCTGTACCGGTATATGGTCTTTGCCGCCGTCACCCTTTTGTTTTTCCTGATCTTTTTTCTGAACTTCCGTATCGCCTCGCGCTATATCGGCGCCTCGGCCTCGGATTCCGGCGGAGGAAAACCGAAAAAAGCCGGCGTTCAGGACCTGGTCCGGATGTTTCGAAGCGGGTCGATGATGGTGTATGCGCCGCTTTCGCTGGTACTGGCCGTCTTTGTCGCCTACCCCGCCTTCGGCCGTTGGGAGTCGTTCCTGTTTTTCGCAGTCGGTCCCACGGCCGGCGTGACAGATCCGGCCTACGGCAAGGACATCGGCTTTTACCTGTTTTCCTACCCGGTATGGCAGCTCCTGCAGGAAAGGCTGCTGCTGGCCCTGATCATTCTTCTGCTGGCAACCGGTCTTTTATACAGCATCGAGCGGAGAATTCTTTCGGCAAAGGAGAAAGGATTTCCCCGGGGAGCGAAGGTTCATCTGAACTTTCTGGCCCTGCTGCTGATTGCCCTCCAGGGGTGGAGCTTCTTTCTTGAACGCTACGACCTGCTCTACGACACCGGCCACATGCCGTTGTTCTTCGGGCCGGGCTACACGCAGATGAACGTTGCCCTCCCACTGATCTGGGCCGGCTTTGCGACCTGGCTGCTGGCCGCCGGAGCCGTGCTGTTTCTGGTCAACTTCAAAAAGGGGTGGATCGCCGCCATCGCCTTTTGCACACTGTTTGCCGCTGCCTTCGGTCTGCGCCACACCCAGGTGCTGCCGGACACCGTCCAGAAATACATCGTCGATCCCAACGAACTGACCAGAGAAGCGCCCTATATCCGAAACAGCATCCAGGCAACCCTGGCCGCTTACGGCCTTGCTGACGTCGAAACCCGGTCGTATCCGGTGGCGCCGGTGACCCGGGAAGAAACCCGGGAAGCCATCCGCATCAACATCGCCGACATTCCGGTCTGGGACCGGGAGCTGTTGGAAGACGTCTACGATCAGGTCCAGGGAATCCGGCCCTACTACAACTTCACCGGGGTCGACGTGGACCGCTACGAGATCGGAGACGACATCCAGCAGGTGAATCTGGCCGCCCGGGAAATCGATCTCGACAAGCTGCCCGAATACGCCAGAAAGTGGACCAACCGTCATCTTCAGTACACCCACGGCTACGGGCTGGTAATGACCCCGGCCGCCCAGCGCGGCGAGGAGGGGATGCGATGGTACATCCAGGGGATCTCGCCCAGATCGGACGTGGGCCTGAGCGTCGAAAAACCGGGGATCTACTACGGCCTGTCCACCTACGACTACGCGGTCGCCCCCAACGAGGTCGGAGAAATGGACTATCCGGAGGGAAGCGGATTTGTCACCAGCAACTACCAGGGAAACGCCGGGGCTCCGCTTTCTTCCTTGTTCAGGAAGCTGATCTTTTCTCTCTACTTCCAGGACCGCAACCTCTTTTTCACCACCAAAACCGTGAAGGAAAGCCGCATCCTGTTCCGGCGCAACATCCAAGAGGCGGCCTTGCGGCTGGCGCCGTTCTTCACCCTCGATAAAGACCCCTACGTGGTGGTCACCGACAAAAACCTGTTTTGGATCCAGGACGCCTACACCACCTCTTCCTCGTACCCCAACGCCGCCCCGTACGAGGAAGGCAAAAACTACATCCGCAGTTCGGTGAAGATCGTGGTCGACGCCTACGGCGGAGACATCGATTTTTACCTGGCAGACCCGAAGGACCCGATCGCCGCCGCTTACGCCCGCATCTATCCGGGACTGCTGAACCCCCTTTCCGAGATGCCCGAAAACCTTCGAAAACATATCCGCTACCCGAAGGACATCTTCAAGATCCAGATGCAGATATTCAAAAAGTATCACCAGACCGATCCAAACACCTTCTACCGCCAGGAAGACGCCTGGGAGCTGGCCCGACAGCCCAAGAGCGGCCGGAAGGGGGCGGATGTCCAACCGATGGAGCCCTATTACCTGACCCTGAACCTGATCGACCGGGACCGGCGCGAATTTCTGCTGCTGTCGCCCATGACCCCGGAAAACCGCCCCAATCTCAGCGCCCTGGCCATTGCCGGCTGCCACCCGGACCGGTACGGCAGGATCTACCTGTACAGCTTCCCCAAGGGGGAACAGGTCTACGGCCCGGACCAGATCAGCGCCCTGATCGACCAGGACACCACCATCGCCGAGCAGTTCACCCTCTGGGACCAGGTCGGATCCGAAGTCCGGCGGGGGCGGATGCTCATCCTGCCGCTGGGAAAAGCGGTCTTCTACATCCAGCCCGTCTACCTGTCGGCGGCCGGCCGTCTCAAGATTCCCCAGCTTCAGCGGCTCATCGTCAGCCACGGTGAGGTGGTGGTCATGGCCCGGTCTCTTGAAGACGCCTTCGACGAGGTCGCCCGGCGCATCGAACAGCGCCGGCGCGTTCGGCAGGAGCGGGCGCTGCCGCCGCCTCAGGAACAGGCCGCCGAGCCGGCCGGCGCGCCGGCACCAACCGAGGCCGGCAACCCCCCGACCCAAGCCGAGCCGGCAGAATCCAACTGACCGCTGTTGACAACGACATAAAAACTGTGCACTTTCCACGGCGAATCAAAGACTGGCGGAGGCGGCGTCCACCATGGACGTACCGATTGTAAAGGTATGAATCATGCAGCTTCAATCGAAAAAATCGTTTGCCATGATCGACTACGATCGCTGCAACCCGCGCGTGTGCGATCCGGAAAAAGGAGTATGCCCCGCCGTTTCCGCATGCGATCACAAAGTGCTCAAGCAGATCGACGGGCCCTTCGAGCCCCCGATGGTGTTCATGGACCTGTGCATGGGGTGCTGGGACTGCCTCGAAGCCTGCCCGCTGGAGGCCGTATATCGAAGGCACGTTACCTGATGGCCTCCGGGCAGGCGGCAAAATTCACTTTCTTCAAGCTTGACGGCCTCGCAAACAGTCCGGCCTTTGATTTCCACCCGGAACTGCGGCACGCCGTCCAATGTCAGGCGGAAGGTTCATCCATTGCCAGCCCCCGGAAATAGGCCGTGGTTTCCCCCTTGGTCCAGAGCCCCACATAGCCGGACACAGGATCCTGAGCGCTGAAGCGGATGCGGGTCTCGCCGTCCACCGATCCGCGGACCTGGGTTCCGGCCACCGAGACTTCGAGCCTCAGCCAGCGGTCCATGGGGATTTCATAGGAACTGCGCTGCAGAAAATCGCGCCGGTTGTTGATAAACTCGAGAAGCTGGATTTCCCCGGCTGCGGCGTCCAGGGCCAGGACCAGGCTGTTGCCCACGTTGGCCAGACCGAAGGCCAGGCCTGCGGCAAGGTCGACGCACCCGGAGCGCAGGCGCACCTCGACGCGGATTTGCCCGTCGCCCATGCGGCTCTCCCTCTTGACCGCCACCGGGTAGTAATGCCGGGCGTGCCGGCTTTCCAGGTATCCGCGGTAGCGGCCACCCAGGACGCGGTCCAGGGTGTTGTGCAGGGCGCACGAGACCGTTCCGGCCATATCCGAGCCGTCCTGGACGATCGCCTGCCCGCCGTCGAATTCGGTTCGAGACCATTCCCCCACCGATGCGTAGAATCCCGGCAGACGCTCCTCGGAACGGTCGAGAAAATCGTAGTGGCCCTTGAAAAAGCGTTCGGCCAGCCGATCGACCTCTGCCCGGCTGCCGATCGCCAGGTCCAGAAGGCGGGTGCTGGCAAGCAGCCGGCCCGTCTGGTCGAGGACTTCTTCGGTGGACTGCGCATCCAATTCGTTCAGCGAGGCCCGCAGCAGGTCCCCTTGGACGGATACCGTATAGCCCAGCTGCTCCAGCACCCGGCCTAAAAAGGCGATGCGCAGGGCCTTTCCCTCCCCGGTACCTGCCCCGCCGGCAAACTGCAAGGCAATGGTATTGGCCGAGGGGTCGTCGGAGGCCAGCGCTTCTAAGTTCGCGTAATGGTAGCCGAACTTCACGCTCAGGTTTAGATAGTCCTCTGTGCCCAGGGCGTAGGAATCGATGCCGGGCCGGGCCCGATTTTCGGGCCCGATGCTGCCGGCCATCAGCGCCATGACATTGCGTGCACTGATGCCCACCGCCCCGGACCAGGTGATCCCCGGGTGGCTCAGCCCCCGCCAGAGGGCCGCCATCGGCCGGGAGCGGATGTGTTCCGGCAGAATTTCGTCGCAGTCGGTCAGACCCGGCTCAAGTCCGCCCCCCAGGTCGATGAAATGCAGCGCCAGGGGAATGTTGGCCCTCATCCTGCGGGAAACCACCGAACCGTCGGCCAGTTCCGAGAGATTGAACATCTCCGTCACGGCCTTTTCGTGGGCAAAGCGGATCACGTCATGCAGGGTGCGGCATCCCTGAGGCGAGAATTCAGAGGCCTCCGGATCGGTGAGATTCAGCGGCGAAATGGCCTCCAGGATTTCGTTCAGCCTTTCTCCGATGGGGCCGGGGGCCTCGTCGCCGCCTTTTGCCGGCAGCTTGCGGTCCAGCTCCGGCACCCGGCCGAGGTAAACCTCGCCGGCATCGGCCAGCAGGGTGATCTCCTGTCCCGCCGAAATCTTCGAGGTGGCTTCCCGGGCGTCCATCAGGGCCGGAACGTTGAATTCCCGGGCCACCGATGCCAGGTGGCTGGCCGCGCCGCCAAAGTCTGTGATCAACCCGCGCACCCGGCCCATGAGCCGGGCCAGGTCCGGGGCGGCCGTGGGCGCCACCAGGATGGCGTCCGAAGTTTGCCGGAGGGCCGAATCGTCATCGGCCAAAACCGCCGTTCCCGATACCCTCCCCGGCGAGGCGGCCTGACCGCCGGTCAGAATCTGCTTCAAGCCGGAAAGATCGGGGGCGTTCGGTTTTTCGCCCTCTTCGGCCATGCCCAGGGGCCGGGTTTGGAGAATCGTCAGGACATCGTCGGCATCCTCGGTCCATTCGATGTCCTGGGGGGCGCCGAAGTGCTCCTCGATCCGCAGGCCCGATTCGGCCAGTGATGCCGCGGCGGATTCGGAGATGGCCGGGCCGGAATGCTTTCCAGCGTCATCCTCGTTTTGGGCGTGAATCCGCCGATCGACGATCTTCAACGAGGTTCGGTCGACGCGAAACACATCGGGGGAAGCAGATCCGCTCACCACGTGTTCGCCCGGCCCGCGGGCCGCGTCGATCCGGGCCTGTCCGGCCGCGGGAAGGGAAGGATCCACCGTGTAGAGAACCCCGCTCGACCGGGGCCGGATCATCACCACCCCGGCCACCGCCATGGGGGTTGCCGCATCGGTCAATCCGTAGCGCAGCCGGTAGAGGATGGCCCGTACGGTGTACTTGCTGGCCACCACCGTCTTGTAGGCCTCGGCGAGCCCGTCGGCGTCCACCGAAAGCACGCTGGTATACTGGCCGGCAAACGACGCCTCGGAATCTTCCCCCACGGCGCTGCTGCGCATGGCCAGCTCAAGAGGTTTTTCGCAGCGGGCGGCAAGATCCTGAAAAGCTTCAGCCAGGGCGTCGGCCAGGTCCTCCGGCAGGGGGGCCCGGAGAATCGCTTCACGGATGCGCCGGCAGTGCTGTTCAGCATCTTCGCGGTCCGGATCGAATTCGGCCAGCATGGCCTCGATCCGGTCAAAAAGCCCGTTTTGGCGCAGAAACCGGTCGAAGGCCGCCGTGGTGACGACAAATCCGTCCGGGGCCGGCATGGCAAGTTCGTTTCGCACCCGCGCCAGGTTGACCGCTTTGGCTCCGGCCAGGAGGATCTGGTCGGCCCCGAGCTTTGAAAACGGCAGGATCAGCGGCCCCTCGACGGCTTGGCGGGACTCCTCGATCAGGGAAACCATGGTCTGAGAGATCTCGTCCAGGACCGGAAGCAGCGCCTGGTACCGATCGTCGGCCAGGCGGCTCAGGGACTCGGCCAGACCGCGCACTTCTTCAAGAAGTTCTCCGGTGCGGCGCCGGATCGAGGCCAGGGTCGCCAGGCCGGCCCCCCGGCCGATCAATTCCAGATCGGCAAGGAGCTCCAGGGCCCGGTGATTATGCTCCAGAAACGCTTTGTAATGACGGTAGCGCCGGGCCGCCGGACCCTTGGGATCGGCCAGCAGGCGGCAGGAATCCTTCTTGTCGGACATGCTCATTTCTCCTTCGGCCGGGCCGGCATATATCCGCCGCCGGAAGGCTGCAGCCTCCTGACGGCGGCCGGCGGCCCCCCGCGTTTTCCATGCTACCGGTCACGCTCGAAGAGCCGGGGGTTGCTCTCGATGAAATCGTGTATCCATCGTTCGAGAAACGACTGGCTGCCGGCGGTTTTCAGATGGCCGTAGCCAAGCACGGCAATGACGAGGGCGCCCACGGTATTTACGATCATATCCCACATGGTATCGGTCAACCCGGAGGGGTCGCCGAGCATCTCCTTTTGCATGTTCAGGGCTTTTTGTTCTTGAGCAGCTCCTTCAGGTTGGCAAAAGGCTTGTTGTCGGAAGCAGATGCCTCCCCGCCTGACGATGCGTCTCCGTCGTACCACTGCGCCACCTGGTCGCGCGAATGCTCGTTGTCGTGGCAGTAGATGCACAAAAGCTCCCAGTTGCTGCCGTCTGGCGGATTGTTGTCGTGGTTGTGATCCTTGTGGTGGACCGTCAGCTCCCGCACTTTTTTGCCTGAAAACTCGCGTCCGCACCGGGCGCAGATCCACGGAAACATCTTCAGGGCCCGGCCCCGATAGGTCTTTTCCAGACGCTCCCGATCCTGCCGGGCCTCGGCGATGACGCGATCGAGCTTGTCGGATCCGGTTCGGGTCTTCTTCGGTGGCATTACAATCCTCCCCATCGGTATCGAATTCTTCAGCCAGCGCAGTCTTTGAATCCGGGAAACTGGGTGCGCTGCCTGCAAGCTTTCGCTCATTTCCTCCATTACTCATAAAATGGCGGGGGTTCAAGCCCTGGCTCTTTGTTTCGAAACGACGACCCCAAAAAAGACTGGATGGATGGCCGGTTTTCGCCGCCGCCTCCGCCGACCGGTTTGCCTCTGGCTTCAAAAACTGCCCTGCCCGCTTGAAAATCGATCCCAAAACCCTATATATAAATGATATTCGAATCTCTACAAAGCACCAGTTGACCCAAAGGAGGGTCGAGGGGTGTCGGCTCTCCCGGCGGGCAACTGTTTGAGCCATATAGGCCGCGTTGGGACGACCGCCAAGCTGCGGCGGCGAAAAAGCAGCGTTGACCGATGATCCGGTTTTCCCGGCAGATCTGGAAGCAAGGAGGTGGACCTTGATCAAACGCATTCTGGTCGGACTCGGCGGAACCCATTTTACGGATGTGGCCATCCGTTACGCGGTGGGCCTGGCCGGGCGACACGGGGCATCGATCGTCGGGGTAACCCTGGTCGATCCCGACCGTCTCAGCCGGGTGGGTCCTGTCCCGGCGGGCGGCACCGCCTATGCCGAAAAAATTCGAGAGCGGCGCATGGCCGTGTCCCGCGAATCCCTGGAAGAGACCATGGCGGCCCTTGAAAAGGCGTGCAAAAAGGCCGGGATCGACTGCCGCATCGAAGAAGAAACCGCCGATCCCTTCGATCGGATGATCGGGCTTTCACGTTACAGCGACCTGACCTTTTTCGGACTTCGCAGCCTTTTCGACTGCGACTTTACCACCGAATGCGGGATTTCCAATGAACCGCGCGAATCGGTGATCCGCCTGATTTCCGGAGGGGTGCGTCCCATCATCGCCGTCTCGCCTCATTACCGCGAAATCCGATCGGTTCTGTTGGCCTACAACGGATCGATGGGCTCGGCAAAGGCGATGCGCCGCTTCGTACAGATGCAACCCTGGCCGGATCTTCGCCTGGGGATCGTGCACTTTGAAGAGGGGGAAAGCCATGGCGAAACCCTTCTAAGGGAAGCCGCCGATTACTGCCGGAGCCACGGCCTGAATGCAAAAACCGAGGTCGTTGCCGGAAAGGCGCGCACCGGCCTGCTCAACTACGCCCGGGAAAAAGACTACGACATGATCGTGCTCGGCAACGGAATGGGCAGCCTGTTCAGACGCCGTCTCCTGGGCGACACGGCTCTGGAGCTGATCGAAACCGCCGACCGCCCGCTGTTTCTGACCCGGTAGACAGGGGGAACGTGGACGCCGATCATTCCCGCATCCCTGCCGGAGGCGGCTGGCTCCCGGCGCTGCTTCCTCTGGTGATCTTCGTGGCCGCCGCGGCCCGGGTTCCGGCCAGCGCTGCCGGCGAGCGTCTTTTTCTGACCCTGGAGTGGGTGCCGAGCCTGGGCGTCAGCCTGAGCCTGGCCATCGACGGTCTGAGCCTGCTCTTCGTGCTGATCATCAGCTTCGTGGGGGCGGCGGTCTTTGTCTTTGCCGGCGCCTATCTGGGCGGCCACCCCCAGCGCCTCCGGTTCTACGGACTGCTTTCGGCCTTCATGCTGTCCATGCTCGGCCTCGTGCTGGTGGACAACCTGGTGGCCCTCTTCGTCTTCTGGGAGCTGACGACCCTTGCCTCCTATCTTCTCATCGGCTTCGAGCACCATCGCGAAGAAGCCCGCTTCAACGCCCGCCAGGCCCTGCTGACCACCGGGGCCGGAGGCCTGGCCATGCTGGTGGGAATTTTGCTGCTGGGCAAGATGGGGGGCAGCACCGACATTTCCGACCTGATCGACCAGGCCGAATACCTCCAACAGCACCCGCTCTACCTGCCGGCCCTGATCTGTATCCTGGCCGGTGCACTGACCAAGTCGGCCCAGTTTCCCTTTCATTTCTGGCTGCCCAATGCCATGTCGGCCCCGGCCCCGATCAGTTCCTTTCTGCATTCGGCCACGATGGTCAAGGCGGGCATCTACCTGCTTGCCAGGCTTCATCCGGTCTTGGGCGGGACTCCGGCCTGGATGGCGGTCCTGGTGGTAGCCGGTGCGGCCACGGCCCTGCTGGGATCCTTTCTGGCCTTGGGTCAAAAAGATCTCAAGCGCCTCTTGGCCTACACCACGGTCATGGCCCTGGGAATCATGACCATGTTTTTGGGGGGGGATACGACCCCGACCCTCACTGCCGCCGTCACCTTTTTGATGGTCCACGCCCTCTACAAATCGGCCCTCTTTCTGGTGGCAGGGAGCATCGACCACCAGACCGGCTCCCGGAACCTGCAGGAACTCGGCGGCCTCTGGCGCGCCATGCCGTTTACCGGCCTGGCTGCGGCCGCGGCCGCTCTTTCCATGGCCGGATTTCCGCTTTTTTTCGGCTTCGTGGGCAAGGAAATCATGTACAAGGGGGCCCTGACCGAGCCGCTGTTTCCCGACTTCACCACTGCGGCGGCGCTGATATCCAATGCACTGATGACCGCAGTGGCCGGTATCCTCGTGCTGCGGGTCTTCGCCGGCCGGCAGCGCCTGCCCGCAGAGCCGCCCAAAGAAACCGGGGTAGCCATGTGGCTCGGACCCCTGATGCTCGGCGGCCTGGGGGTCTTTTTCGGGACCTGTCCGGACTGGGTGGGCCGGCACCTGATCGAGCCGGCCGTCGTTGCCTTTCACCCCCAGGCCGATGACATCCACCTCAAGCTCTTTTACGGGTTCAACCTGCCCCTGCTGCTCAGTGCGGCTACCCTGGCCCTGGGAGCCATCGGCTATGCCGGACGCCGGCACCTTCGCCGAACAATCGCCGCTGCGGAAAAACGCCTGCCGATCACCGCCGAAGCAATTTACGCCCGGCTCCTGGATTCTACGGCGGACCTGGCCGCCGCCCACACCCGAATGATACAAAATGGGTCCTTGCAGCGATACCTGAGCGTGATTTTCGTGTTCGTGGTGTTGGGCGCCGGAACCCCGCTGTTTACGGCCGGACTGGATTTTATGCCCGCCGCGGCCGCCATGAAAATCCCGGCGGTGGTGGAAATCCTGCTCGGTCTGCTGATGCTGGCCGCACTGGCCGTGGTGGTGGGCGCCCGGTCGCGCCTGCTGGCCGTATGCGGCCTGGGGGTGGTCGGCGCCTGCAACGCCATGTTTTTTCTCTGGCACGGGGCGCCGGACGTGGCCCTGACCCAGCTTCTGGTCGAAACCCTGACCATTATCATCGCGGCTCTGGTGCTGCTGCGCCTGCCGCCCCTTCCCCGATCCCGTTCGACCATCCGCCATCGGGCCTTCAATGCCGGTCTGGCCGCGGCGGCCGGCGGGTTGGTGGCTGTCCTGCTCATGGCGGCCGGGGCCGGCGGAATAGACCGCAGCGTTACGGCTTTTTACGAAGCTGCCAGTTTCGTTGAAGCCCATGGGCGCAACATCGTCAACGTGATTCTGATCGATTTTCGCAGCTTCGACACCCTGGGCGAAATCGTCGTGGTGGCCGTGGCCGGTCTGGCCGGTCTGGCCCTGATTTGCGGGAGAAAGTCATGCAATCGCTGATCCTGAGCACCGCTACCCGGCTGCTGGTCGGTCTGATCCTTGTTTTTGCCGTCTACCTGCTCTGGCGCGGGCATCATCTGCCCGGAGGCGGATTCGCCGGAGCCCTGGTAGCCGCCACCGGCTTTGCGCTCTTCACCCTGGCCGAAGGGGCACAGGCCGTAGGCCAGGCCCTGCGCACCGACCCGAGCCGGATCATCGCCGCCGGCCTGGCCCTGGTCCTGGCCGTCGGGCTCCTGCCCATCTTCTTTGGCCGCCCCTTTCTCACCGGTCTATGGTGGTCGCCCGGAAAAGACCTGAGCCTGGGAACCCCGCTGGTCTTCGACATCGGGGTTTTTCTGGTTGTCCTGGGCGCCGTTCTGACCCTGCTGCTGGCCATGGAGGAAAACTAACCGATGCAGATCCTGCTTCCCATCATGGTGGGCGCCATGGTGGCGGCCAGCATCTACCTGATGCTCTGCCGCGATCTGATTCGATTCATCTTCGGCCTGGTGCTGGCCAGCAACGCGGTCAATCTTCTGATTCTGGTTGCCGGCCGGGCCGCCGCCTTGCCGCCGCCGCTCATCCCCGACGGCCAGTTGACCCCCGGTCAGACCGTCGCCAACGCCCTTCCCCAGGCCCTGATCCTTACCGCCATTGTCATCGGTTTTGCACTGCTGGCCTTTGTCTTTGTGCTCTTTTACCGGGCATACCAGGAACTGGACACGGTGGACTGCGAGCAGATGCGGGTGGCCGAAACCGATCCGGCCGATCTGCCGCTGGAAAACGACCGATGACTCATCTGCCGGCCATCGTTGTGGTCCTGCCCCTGGCCTTTGCCGCGGCCGGACTGCTTTTCCGCCTGCAGCCCCGGGCCGCCCACGGCATGGCTTTTGCCGGAGGGGCGCTGCACCTGGCCGCAGCAGGTGCCCTGCTGGCCCGAGTGGTCGATCACGGGATTCAGGCCGCCCAGGTCGGGGCCTGGCCGGCGCCTTTCGGCATCAGCCTGGTGGCCGATCCCTTCGGGGCGCTGATGGTCGTCATCGCCGCCCTGATCGGTCTGGCCGCCATCGCCTATGCACGCCACGACATCGACACTGCCCATGCAAAACACGGGTTTTATCCCCTGCTTCACATTCTACTGGCGGCCATCTGCGGAGCTTTTTTGACCGGCGACCTGTTCAACCTCTATGTCTGGTTCGAGGTCATGCTGATCACCTCCTTCGGCCTGCTGGTCATGGGCCAACGCCGGAACCAGCTCGACGGCGGGGTCAAGTACGTGGTGATCAACCTGGTGGCGACCCTGCTCTTTATCACCGCATTGGGGCTGACCTACGGGATGACCGGCACGCTGAACATGGCCGACCTGCACATGAAGCTGGCCCAAGTGGACAACAGCGGACTTCGGGCCGCAGTCGCCATGCTTTTCGTGGCTGCCTTCGGCATCAAGGCGGCCATCTTTCCCCTCTACTTCTGGCTGCCGGCCGCCTACCACACCCTTCCTCCCTCGGTGGCGGCCGTCTATGCCGGGCTGCTGACCAAAGTGGGGGTCTATGCCCTGATCCGGCTTGCAACCCTTGTTTTTGCCGCCGAAGCCGCCGTGATCCGGCCGGTCCTGCTGGTGCTGGCCGTCCTGACCATGGTCAGCGGCGTCCTGGGGGCCGCAGCCCACCGGGACGTGCGGCGGATTCTCTCGTTTCACATCATCAGCCAGGTCGGCTACATGGTGCTGGGTCTGGCCCTTTTCACCCCGCTGGCCCTGGCCGGCGCAGTCTTTTATCTGGCGCACCACATCATCGTAAAAGCCAACCTCTTCCTGGTCGGAGGGCTGATGCGCCAGGCCGGCGGGTCCTTTGATCTGGCCCGGCTGGGGGGGCTCTACCGGCGCAAGCCGCTGCTGGCCCTGCTTTTTTTCATCCCGGCCTTTTCCCTGGCCGGATTTCCCCCGCTGTCCGGATTTTGGGCCAAAATGATCCTGATCCGGGCCGGCATCGAGGCCGGTGAAGTGCTGGCCGTAACCGCAGCGGTTGTGGTGGGACTGCTCACCGCCTATTCGATGACCAAGATTTGGGCCGATGCCTTCTGGAAGGATGCCGCCGCGTCGACAGAAAGAACCGGGCCGTCGAATCACGGCGCCTCGGCCTGGCGCATATCGCCGGTGGCTGTGCTGGCGATCCTGACCGTGGCCATCGGACTGGGGGTCGAGCCGGTCTTCCGTCTGGCGGTGATGGCCGCAGAAGTCATGGTTCACCCCGAGCTTTACATCGCCGCAGTCCTGGGAGGAGGGAGCCGATGAACCTCTTTATACTCAACAGCCTGCTCGCCCTGGGATTTTCTGCCGTTCAGGGAACTTTTTCGGTAGGCGGTTTGGCGGCCGGTTTTGCAGTGGGGTTCTTCGCCCTCTGGATCACCCGGCCGCTTTACGGAGACAATCCTTACTTCGAGCGTTTTCCGCGGATCCTGCGGTTGGCGGGATACTTTCTGTATCAGCTTCTGGTTTCGAACCTGCGGGTGCTCTGGGACGTCATCACTCCGGCGCACACCAGCCGGCCCGGCATTGTGGGTGTGCCTCTGGAGGCGCGCACCGACCTGGAGATCACCCTCGTGGCCAATTTGGTTTCCTTGACTCCCGGCACCTTGAGTCTGGATGTTTCCGAGGACCGGCGGACTCTTTATGTTCACGTGATGTTCATGGACGACATCGAAAAGGTGCGCTCTGCCATCAAAGATGGCATCGAGCGCCGTGTGCTGGAGGTGCTGCGATGAACGAATCCCAGATGGTTCAACTTGCCGCCGGGGCCGCCCTGGTGCTCCTGGCCTTGGGGATGCTGGTGGCGGCGGTGCGGCTGGTACGGGGACCGGACTCGGCCGACCGCATCGTGGCCATGGATCTGATCTCGGTGCTGATTGTGGCATTTTTGGCGGCCCTGTCGCTGCGCACCGGCCATCCGGCGGTCCTCGACGTCGCCATCGCCTACGCCCTGGTAGCCTTTCTAGGCACGGTGGCCCTGGCCCGCTGGCGCCAGCGCCAGGCGGCAACCAGCCAGGACGACGAGGAGACGTCATGAGCGCCGTGCTGGCCGCCGTTTTGCTGGTCGTCGGAGCCCTCTTCGCCCTGGTGGCGGCCGTGGGGGTGGTTCGGCTGCCGGACCTGCTGGTGCGCATGCATGCCGCAACCAAGGCCGGAACCCTCGGCGCCGGCCTGATTCTTCTTTCCGTGGCCATCTACGGAATGGAGACGGGGTTGACCCTGCGCGCCCTGGCCGCGATCTGTTTTTTGCTTCTCACCGCACCGGTCTCTGCCCACCTGATCGGCCGGGCCGCCTACCGGGTCGGGATCCGGCTCTGGGACCGGACCGAGGTGGACGAGCTGGAGCAGTACTGCCGTGAATCCGGCCTCTGCGAGGCGTGGAAAAACGACCGGGGGCTCTATGGAAAAAAAGAGAAGTGAAAAAATCGAGAAAATCGACGTCTTCGGCGGCCAGAAAGGCGCGCTTGACATGTTCCGGGACCTGGGAAATGGAAATGAGCCGACGCTGCTCCCTTTCCGGACCGAAGAAGAGCATCAGCTCCTCGGGCGCCAGCAGAAGCGCAGCGGTCCCTTTGGCAGCCGCAATCAGGAGGGATCGTTTTCTGCCCTCCGGCTCTGGGTGTGTTTCAGCC
>CAYPFH010000046.1:0-18416 GCA_964409825.1 uncultured Desulfobacterales bacterium
TGATCGCCCCGTTTTCGGTGGACGCCGTGTCCATGGTTCACATCACCGAGCGCCAGCTCGGCATGCTTTACACGTTGAACGGGCTGATGGTGGTCGCGCTTCAGATTCCGATCACGCGGTTGCTGACCGGGGTTTCGCTTACGTCCCAGATGGCCCTGGGCGCGTTGATCTATGCGGTGGGCTACGCCGGCATCGGGTTCTGTGACCGTTTCGGTCTGTTCGTCCCGGCGGTGGCGGTGATCACCTTCGGCGAAATCGTCATGTCGCCGGCGGCCCTGGCCCTGACCTCGCGCCTGGCCCCGGAGCACCGGACCGGCCGGTACATGGGGATCTTCGGGTTTGCCGTTGCTGCCGGATGGTCTTTCGGCCCGCTGATCGGGGGCACCATTCTCGACGTTTTCGGCCATGTTCATCCCCTGGCATGGTCCCTGATTGCTTCCATGGCCGTGGTACCGGCCATCGGCTACCGGTTGTTTGCCAGGCGGCTGCCGAAACGGTACGATCTTCCCGAGGAATAGTCGATCGGTCGAATGGTCAATATTGACGTTGCCGGTGAGTCGCCATAGGATGGGCGAACACCAAAATCAAGGCATGGAGAACCCCAGATGACAACGAGCCCGGAAAAGAACCGCTTTGACCTGTGTGTCATCGGATGCGGCCCGGCCGGTTTTGCCGCGGCGATGCGGGCGCTGGACGCCGGCAAGCATGCCTGCATCATCGAAGGGGGCGAGATCGGCGGAACCGGCGTGATGTGGGGCGCCATGGCCTCCAAAACCATGTGGGAGCTGGCCAAGGACTATTCGGTCGCTGCCAAAGTCGATCGGGGATATCGGGCCTCCGGACTCACGGCGGACTACCGGGCGGTTCGAAACAGCGTGCTTCAGGCCGTCAAGGAAAAGCAGTACCAGATGCTGTCCCAAATCGAGACGTTCTCTCCCCGGCGGTGGTCCGGCAAGGGATCCATCTCTTATATCCGGGGGTGGGGGGCATTTCAGTCCGGCGACACGGTTGCGGTGCGCCTTGTGGACGGCGGCACAGAAACCGTTTCCGCCGACTTTTTTCTGATCGCCACCGGCTCTCGCCCCCGGGCGTTTCCGGGCATCGAAACAGACGGCGTGCGGGTGTTGAACTCAGACCACGTGTTGAACCTCACAGCGTTTCCCCGCCGATTGATGATCATCGGCGCCGGCATCATCGGCTGCGAGTATTCGGCCATTTTTTCCAACTTCGGCCAAACCAAGGTGTTTCTCGCCGACCATGCCGAGCGGATCATCCCTTACGAAGACGACGACATCAGCGACTTTGTCAGCACTCACCTCAGGGCAAACGACGTGACGATCTTTCAGACGGCCAACCTGAAGCAGATCGTCAAACGTCCGGACCATCTGGAAGTCGTCCTAGATTTTGCCGACGGCCGTTCCGAGGTGGTGGAGGTCGACACGGTCCTGATTTCCATCGGTCGGACACCCAACATCGAAAATCTCAACCTGGAGAGTGTCGGGATCAACCCCAACGAGCAGGGTGTCCTGCAAACCGATGAGAACTGCTGCGTGACGCGCAACGTCTATGCCTGCGGAGATGTCACCCATCATCCGAACCTGGTGAACCTGGCCGAAATGGAAGGCCGTTACGCGGTCAAGCACATGTACGGCTTTGCCCACCATTCTCTGAACTACGACAACATGTCCACGGTGATGTTCTTCCGTCCGGCGGTGGCCGCCGTCGGGCTCAACGAAAAGGGATGCCGGCGGCGGAACATTGCCTACCGGGTCGCCTCCTACGGAAATGCTCTTGTCAGCCGGGCCATCGCCATGCGGGCCACCGACGGTTTTTCCAAGATCATCGTCAGCGACGACAAAGAGCAGCGTCTTCTGGGAATGCGGGCCGCAGGCCCCATGGCCTCCAACAACATCATGACCATCGCCCTGCTCATGGACCACGCCCCCAACCTGGCCGACGCCCTGAAAACCGTCCACCCCCATCCGACCATGTCCGAGGGAATCCAGGAGTGTCTCCGGGTCCTGCTGGACAAATCGGTCTTCAAGGAAAAAGCCTTTCCGGACCTGGTGAAGGTTCGGACCTGGGCGCCTGGAGATCAGGGGTGACTGAGAAGGGCAGAAAAGAAAGTCGTCCTGAAAGAGCAAAAAGGAGTAAAGGACCCAAAGGACGCCTTTGTTTAGGTCCCTTAGGTCTTTTTGGTCCTTTGGTGTGTTGAGGCGACAGACGTTCTTTCGGGCTTTCCCATCAACCCACCACCACAACTGCTCCCGGTTCGTCCTGAAGCGCAACGGTCAGCACCGCTCGGCTGCCATTGAGCACCGGGGCCACGGCGGCCACGGCCTTTTCCGGGCAGTTGTTGGTCTGGCTCAGGTGGGCGAGGATCACGTGGGAAAGGCCGTCGTGGAGCAGCGCCGCCAAGAGGTCCCGGGAGGCTTCGTTGCCCAGATGGCCGAGCCGGCTTTTGATCCGCTGCTTCAGGGGCCATGGGTAGGGGCCTTCTTCGAGCATAACTGGATCGTGGTTTGTTTCCAGAATCAGCAGGCGGCAGCCCTTGAGCCGGTCTTTGACCAGGGCGGTGGCGATGCCCAGGTCGGTGGCCAGACCGAGCTTGATCCCGTTTCCGGTAAAGGTGAATCCGGAGGGTTCGACGGCGTCGTGGGAGACGGAAAACGGATCGATCCAAAGCGTACCGAGGGAAAAGCCCGCCCCGGGATGAAACGTCCGGATGGAGACGATTTTTCCGACGGAAGGCGGCAGGCTGCCGCGGGTTTTTCCGGTCATGTAGACCGGCAGCTTGTAGCGCCGGGACAGCACGCCGACTCCGCGGATGTGGTCGGTGTGCTCGTGGGAGAGCAAAATGGCATCGAGGCGTTCCGGGCAAAGCCCCCGGGCCTGCATCCGCCGCTCGATCTCGATTCCGGAAAGGCCGGCGTCGACAAGGATCGACGTGGCCCCGTTGGATAGATAAAGCGCGTTTCCCCGGCTGCCGCTGGCCAGGGTGCAAATGGTAAATTCGGCGGGATCTGCCGGTGTTGTTATTGTTGGGGTGCTTGCCATGGTCGCGCGTGCACCGGCTCCTATTACTTGGCTGGTTGGTTGAATGGTTGATTCGGAAAAACAATCATGGCGCTTTGCTTCGGTATGCGCTTCATTTCATCTCACGTTCGCCGTCGATTTGATCACGATTCTCTACCCAGCCATTTACCCAATCAACCAATTGACAAATCGGCCCATCAACCGGCCCCTGTCGAGCCGAATCCGCCACTGCTTCTGTCCGTATCGTCGAGACGGTCTACCTCGGAAAGCCGAACCCGGCAGACCTGCTGGATGACCATCTGGGCGATTCTGTCCCCCCGCCGGATGGTGTAGGGGGCGTCTCCGAGATTGATCACGGCGATTTTGAGCTCTCCGCGGTAGTCGGCATCGACGGTGCCCGGGGCGTTGATCAGGCCGATGCCGTGCTTGACGGCCAGGCCGCTCCTGGGGCGGATCTGGGCTTCGAAGCCGGGAGGGATGGCCATGGCAAGTCCTGTCGGAATCATCGCGATCCGGCCCGCATCGAGACAAAACGGGTTTTCGACCGCGGCGCAGATGTCCATCCCGGCTGCGTGCGCCGTCATGTACCGGGGCAGGGGAATGTCGGCGTCCTTTTCTGGGTTGAGGCGAAGGACCCGGATGGCGGGAAACGGTTCGGCCATGATTCGCTGCGCCGGGGAGGCTGTCCGTACCGGACGGGCTCCCCGGCTGATATGATTCTTTTCGGGGGAAGCTGCCGTAAACTGTTCGCGGCAACCCCAGCGGTTGGCTCAATTCAAATAATGGGACACAATATATTGTGGAGTGGACATACCGGATGAATCGGTAAATGTCAACGGAAGACAACGGTCCCCGATCCTGGATCCCCCGGGCTGGTGTCCGTGGGGACCCGCCAGGATCCAGCATCGAGGATCCAGGACCTATCTAAGAATTGCCTCGGGGATCTCTTTTTCGTCGATGGGACCCAGCACAGTCAAGGCCATGGGGTTTTCTTCCAGCAGACGCCGGGCCAGGGATTGGATCTCTTCCGCGGTGACGGCGCCGACCGCGGCGACGACCTCGGCCATCGGAATGTCCCGCCCGAAATGAATTTCGTTCTGGGCCAGACGGACCATCTGGTTGTCGACGCTTTCCGTGGACAGCAGCAGGTTGCCCTTGGTGAATTCCTTGGCATCGTCGAGTTCGGCCGGCGTCACCGGGGCGGCGGCCATCTGCCGGATATGATCCAGCAGCAGCGGCGCCGCGGTGGCGGCGCTTTTTGCGTCCACGCCGACATAGGCGCCGAACATGCCCGTATCGACAAAGGAAGAGACAAAGGAATAGACCGCATAGGCCAGCCCGCGGCGTTCGCGGATGTCCTGAAACAGGCGCGAGCTCATGTTCCCGCCCAGGATCGTGTTCATCAGCGCAAGCGCATAGCGGCGCGGATCGGTGATCGAAATGCCGCCGGTGGCGGCGCAGATATGCACCTGCTCCAGGTGCCGCCGGTGCCGGGCCAGCCGGCGCCGGCCGGTCGGTGCCACCCGCCCCGGAAACCCGTTGCCGGACGACGGGATCGACTCGAAGGGGGCGGCCACCCGTTCCACGAAACTGCCGTGATCCAGGTGGCCGGCGGCAGCGATTACGATTCGCTCGGGCTGGTAGTATTTGTGGAAAAAAGAAACGATGCTTTCCGCATCGAATGTGGCGATGTTCCGCCGCGGGCCGAGGATCGAACCGCCCAAGGAATGGCTTCCCCAAAAGGACTCTCCGGCGAGCACATGGATGTATTCTTCGGGGCTGTCTTCGAGCATGCCGATTTCCTGCAGGATCACGTCGCGTTCCCGCTCCACCTCCCTGCCGTCGAATGCCGAGTTGAGAAAGATGTCGGTCAGGATCTCGACCATGGTGTCCAGGTGGGAATCGATGACCTTGGCATGGTAGCAGGTGCTCTCCATGGTCGTAAAGGCGTTGGTCTGACCGCCGATGGCGTCGAACTCCTTGGCGATCTGGTAGGCGGACCGCTTTTGGGTCCCCTTGAAGATCATATGCTCGATGAAGTGGGAAAGGCCGCTTTCTTTTGGAGCTTCGTCCCGGGCACCCACGTCCACCCATACCCCCATGGAAACGCTTCTGACCTGGGGGACGGATTTGGTGAGCACCCGGATTCCGTTGGAAAGGACTGTTTTATTGATCAGGGCTTCCATCTTCTTCCAGTACGGCCTTGTGGCTCAGTCGGATCTTTCCGTCTCTGGAGATCTCAAGAACCTTGACCTTGAGGGGGTCTCCTTCTTTGACCACGTCGCTGACCCGCTTGATCCGGTTGGTAGACAGCTGCGAAATGTGGACCAGGCCGTCGGTGCC
Organism: uncultured Desulfobacterales bacterium; assembly: GCA_964409825.1. Taxonomy (GTDB): domain Bacteria; phylum Desulfobacterota; class Desulfobacteria; order Desulfobacterales; family CAFBRK01; genus JAIPEL01. The sequence goes on from CAYPFH010000046.1 coordinate 5,380, forward strand.
TGGCATGAACTCGACAAAGGCCCCGAAATCGGTGACCTTGACCACCTTGCCGTCGTAGATTTCTCCGATTTCCGGCTCCTTGGTGATTTCCTCGATGCGGCGCTTGGCTTCTTCACCGTCTTCTGCGTTGACCGCGGCGATCTTGACCGCCCCGCTGTCGTCGATTTCGATGCGGGTGTTGGTTTCCGCCTGCAGGGCGCGAACGACTTTGCCGCCCGGGCCGATGATGTCCCGGATCTTGTCCGGATTGATGGTGATGATGAACACCTTCGGCGCATACGGCGAGATGTCGTTTCGGGGATGATCCAGGGTCGCCAGCATCCGCTCGAGAATGAACAGCCGCCCCTCCAGCGCCTGGGACAGGGCCTTTTTGAGAATGTCCCGGGACAGTTCCTTGATCTTGATGTCCATCTGCAGGGCCGTGATGCCGTCTTTGGTCCCGGTCACCTTGAAGTCCATGTCGCCGAACTGGTCCTCGTCGCCGAGAATATCGGAAAGAACGATCACCTGGTCGCCTTCTTTGATAAGCCCCATGGCGATGCCCGATACTGGTGCGGTGATCGGCACCCCCCCGTCCATCAGGGCGAGGCTGGCCGAGCAGACGGTTCCCATGGAAGACGACCCGTTGGACTCGAGCACCTCCGATACGATCCGGATGGTGTAGTCGAAGTCCTCTTTGGCCGGCAGGACCCGTTCGATGCCGCGGGTCGATAGCCCGCCATGGCCGATGTCCCTCCGGCTGGGGCCGATCATGCGCCTGACCTCGCCGACCGAGTAAGGCGGAAAGTTGTAATGGAGCATGAACTGGCGGAACTCCTCGCCGATCAGGGTTTCCACCCGCTGTTCGTCCGGACCGGAGCCGAGGGTCAACACCCCGAGCACCTGGGTTTCTCCCCGGGTGAACAGGGCGCTGCCGTGGGGCCGGGGAAGCAGCCCCGCCTCGCAGGTGATGGGTCGGATTTCGTCGAACTTCCGGCCGTCCAGGCGCCGGCCTTCCTTGAGAACCAGCTCCCGGGAAACCTTTTTTTGAAGGTCTCCGATAATTTCGTAGACTTCTTTTTTCCGGTCCTGGTAGGCTTCTCCCAGGGATTCGAAAATTTCCGTCTTGAGGCTGCGAACCGCATCCTGGCGTCCGATCTTGTCGGCAACGGTGACTGCCTGCTTGATCCGTTCCGCGGCATCGGCTTCGATTCTGCGGCCCAGTTCCTCGTCTTTTTCCGGAGGGACGAAGGCCATTTTCTCTTTGCCCAGGGTTTCTCTGAGCTTTTCCTGAAGATCGATCAGGGGTTGAATGGCCTCGTGGCCGAGAAAGATCGCCTCGAGCATGTCCTCTTCGGAGGCGAATCTGCTTCCGCCTTCGACCATGACCACGCCCGTCCGGGAACCGGCGACGATGATATTGATGTCGCAGCGGTCGTATTCCGAGACCTGGGGGTTGACCTTGAATTCGCCGTCGATTCGCCCCACCCGCACACTGGCGATGGGCCCTTCGAACGGAATGTCGGAGATTTCCAGGGCCGCCGACGCACCGACCATGGCCAGGACATCGGGATCGTTTTCCTGGTCCATGGACAGAACCGTCGCAATCACCTGGGTTTCAAATTTGTACCCCTTGGGAAACAGGGGGCGGATCGGCCGGTCGATGAGCCGCGCCGTCAGGGTTTCCTTTTCCGAAGGCCGACCGATTTCCCGGCGGAAATAGTTGCCCGGAATCCGCCCGGCGGCATAAATCTTTTCCTGATATTCGACCGACAGAGGTAAAAAACCGACATCCCGCTCGTCTCTGGCCGACACCACCGTGACCAACACCACGGTCTCTCCATAGCTGACCACCACCGACCCGGAGGCCTGCTGGGCCATCTTGCCGGCTTGTACACTCAGGGGCTTTCCCCCTACATCTGCTTTCAATAAAACTTCCATAAATTTCTCCCTCTACCCTTCCCACCGGTATCGATGCCGGTGGATTTCGGCGGTATGACACAAAACGTCAGCGCCGGGCGCCCCATTGCGCCCTGTCTTTTCTCTGCGCCGTTTTCCGCCGAAGACTACCGTCTCAGCCCCAGCCGCTCCAAAATGGCCCGGTACCGCTGAATGTCCTTGCCTTTGACATAGTTGAGCAGCCGGCGGCGGCGGCCCACCAGCATCAGCAGGCCCCGACGGGAATGATGGTCTTTTTTGTGAACCTTCATGTGCTCCGTGAGATACTGGATCCGATGGGTGAGCAGCCCGATTTGTACTTCCGGGGATCCGGTGTCCGATTCGTGAAGCTTGTATTGTTCGATCAAGCCTTTTTTGTCTTCCGTAGAAAAAACCACTTTTTTCGCCTCCTGTGCAGTGTCTTTATTCTTTTGTAAATACGCCGCAGTAAGTATACCGATCCGGCTCGTTTCCCGCTTCCAGGATCGCCACCAGACGATCCCCGGAATCGACCACCTTAAATGCGCCCCTGGCCGGAGCTTCAAGCTCCGATACCGCAATCGGTCGGCCGAAGGAGATCTTTACGACCACCTGTGGATCTGCGACCGCCGCCGGCATGTTGCGAAGCGCCGAGGCCATGGGCAAAATCCGCTCTGTCAGACTTCCGGCCTGCGCCTCCTGCTCGATCCTTTCCAGAGTCAAGGCCTCATCGATCGAAAATCCGCTGCTTTTCAGCCGCCGCAGGGTTTTCAAATGGCCGCCGCAGCCGAGGCGGCCGCCGATGTCCGCACACAAGGTCCGGATGTAGGTGCCGGCCGAACAGGTCACGTCGAGTTCGATCTGCGGCAGATCGACGCTGATGACTTCGATGGACCGGATCTGCACCTCCCGAGGCGGTTTTTGAATCGGCGTCCCCTTCCGCGCCAGCTTGTACAACGGAACGCCCTGGTGTTTCAACGCAGAAAACGCGGGCGGCTGCTGGCGAATTTTTCCGCGGAAGGCTTCTACGGCGGCCCGAATTTCCGCGATATCCGGCTTTCCGGGATCGCATGCGGCCACCACCGTCCCGGTGGCATCCTGGGAGTCGGTTTCCACGCCCAGGGTCATCCGTGCCCGGTATCGCTTTTCGCCGCCGAGAAAGAAACGGGCCAAGCGGGTCGCGCGGTTCAGACAGCATACCAGAACACCGGTGGCGAAGGGGTCCAGTGTTCCGGCATGTCCTGCCTTGCGGGCGCCGGCGGCCCTTTTTATCCTGGAGACGACCTTTGCCGAGCTGATCCCCTCGGGTTTGTCCACCAGGAGAATCCCGTCCAGATCCATTTCGGGTACACCTGTTTCACCCTGGTCAGAGGGTGTCGGCCAGACGGATCAGGTCCGATTTGATTTTCGACAGCCGTCCGTCGACGCTGTAGCCGGCCGCGCTTGCATGGCCGCCGCCGCCGTATGCGGCGGCGAACCGGGAAACGTCGACGCTGCCGTCGGAGCGGAGGCTGACATGGTAGCGCGGCCCATGGGCGGCTTCTGCAGCGCCGTTCTCGTTTTCCTGGATCAGGGCGGCCACCTTGACGTCTTCGATGCTCCGGGCGTAATTGATCAGGCCGTCGCTGTCCTCGGGCCGGGTACCGGTTTCCTCGAGCATTTCCCGGGTCAACACCATCATTGAAAGCTTCCCATTGGGGGCCAGTTCGATGGAGTCCAGCGCCATGTTCAGCAGCTTGATGCGCCCCAAGGAATAGGTGCCGTAAACTTGTTTGGCGATCCGATACGGGTCTACACCGAGGCCCACCATTTTTTCACATATGGCAAACGACGCCTGGTTCGTATTGGAAAACCGGAACGATCCGGTGTCGGTCAAAATGCCGGTATAGATGGCTGCAGCAATGGAGGCGTCCATTTCCACCCCCAGTCGCCGAATGATCCGAAACAGAATCTCGGCGGTGGCACAGGCTGTTTCGTCTACGATGCGCTGGTGGCCGAAGCCTGTGTTGGTGACGTGATGGTCGATGTTGAGAATCACAGGAAGTGTTGAAACCTGTTTCGCTGCCTCCCCGATGCGCTCCAGGGTGCCACAGTCTAATATGACCGCAGTGTCGAACCGGCCGGGATTTTCGATCCGGCGAACCACCCGATCCACCATCGGAAGGAATCGGTAGACGGCCGGAATCGGCGTTTCATTGTACAAAACCGCTTCTTTTTCCAGCCGTTGCAGAGCCAAGCCCAGGGCAACCAGGGAGCCGATGGCGTCCCCGTCCGGATTGGTGTGGGATGCCAGCAGCACCCGGCGGCTTTTTTTCAGGCATTGAAGCAGTTCATCCATCGTGGGACCCGATATCGTTTAGAAGTTCTTCGATCCGCGATCCGTAGTCATAGGAGGCGTCATAAAAAAACTCGAATTCCGGCATGTAGCGCAGATCGAGCTCTCTTCCCAAAAACCGCTTGAGCACGCCTTGTGCCTGGGAAAAAGCGCCGGCTACCTCTTCCGGGCTTCGTTCCCCCCCTGTCGTAACGAAGTAGACGCGGCCATGCCGCAGGTCCTTGGACATTTTCACCCCCGTGATCAGCACCCACTTGAGGCGCGGATCCTTGACCTCCCGGAGAAGAATGTCCGACAGGGCCCGCTGGATCAGGACCGCTACGCGATCCGCCCGAGCATACGGTCTCATATCGTCATGAGCTCCATTTCCGAATCGACGATCTCGGCAAGGCCTGCACCGTCGATTGCGTTCAGGATCTTGTCGAGTTTCGAATTGACCAGCGATCGGTTGTTGCCCACCAGGGCAAATCCGATTTCGGCCCGGTGGTATACGTCATTGGCGCCGATCTCGGCCACCGAGGCGTTGAATCCGTTCCGCACCCTGGCGATGATCGATTTGACAACCTTTCGTTTCGCTTTCAGGCTGCGGCAGTCGTGAATCCGCAGCGTAATGATGCCAAACCCGATGACCATGAGCGTTCACGGTTGACGGCTTACTTTAATTCCGGTTTGATTTCTTCAAGGTAGTAGCACTCCATGATGTCGCCCACCTTGATATCGTTGAATTTTTCAACATTGATGCCGCATTCGTAGCCGGTGGCCACCTCCTTGACGTCTTCTTTGTAGCGCCGCAAAGAGCCGATCTTGCCGTCGTAGATGATGACCCCTTCTCTCAGCACCCGGATGCTCTGATTCCGCTCGATGCGGCCGTCGGTCACATAGCAGCCGGCGATGGTTCCCACCTTCGGTACGTGGAACGTCTGGCGGACCTCGGCACGGCCCAGGAGCCGCTCTTCGAAAGTCGATGCCATCATGCCGACGATGGCGTCCTTGATATCCTTGATGGCGTTGTAGATCACGTCGTAGAATCTCATGTCGACGTGTTCTTCCTGGGCCATTTCGTGGACCTTCGCGTTCGGACGGACGTTGAATCCCAAGATGATGGCATCGGAAACCGCCGCTAGGGAAACGTCGGACTCGGTGATCGTTCCCGTCGCCGAGTGGATCACATTGATTTTGACCTCATCGGTGGACAGGTCCGTGAGAGAATCCTTGAGGGCCTCGATGGAGCCGTGAACATCGGCCTTTATGATCAGGTTCAACTCCTTGACGTCTTCTTCCTTCATCTTGTCAAAGAGGCTCTCGAGACTGACCCGGCTCGACTTGGCAAGCTCCAGAGCGCGCTGCTTGCCCAGACGGTGCTCGCTGACCTGCTTTGCCGCCCTTTCGTCTTCCAGGGTCACCATCTCGTCTCCGGCGACCGGAACCCCCGAAAGGCCGAGGAGCTCCACGGGGATGGAGGGTCCTGCCGAAGCCACATGCTGCCCGCGGTCGTTGATCATGGCCCGGATCTTTCCATAATGGACGCCGCAGACAACGGACTGTCCGGTGTACAGCGTTCCATCCTGGATCAACACCGTGGCCACCGGACCACGGCCCGAGTCGAGCTTGGCCTCGATGACGTGGCCCCGGGCGAGTTTGTCCGGATTGGCCTTGAGCTCCAACACCTCGGCTTGAAGCAGGATCATCTCCAGCAGTTCGTCGATGCCGGTTTTTTGTTTGGCAGACACATGGACGAAAATCGTATCTCCGCCCCAGTCTTCGGGCATGAGGCCCGACTCGGCAAGCTGGCGAATGACCTTTTCCGGATCGGCGTTGGCCTTGTCGATCTTGTTGACCGCCACGATGATCGGGACCCCTGCCGCCCGGGAGTGGTTGATCGCTTCGATGGTTTGCGGCATGACGCCGTCGTCGGCCGCCACCACCAGGACCACGATGTCGGTGACTCCGGCGCCGCGGGCGCGCATGGCGGTAAAGGCTTCGTGGCCGGGCGTGTCAAGAAAGGAGATCAAGCCGCTGGCGGTCGGCACGCAGTACGCACCGATATGCTGCGTGATGCCGCCGGCCTCGGTTTCGGTCACATGGGTCTTTCGAATGACATCCAGGAGCGACGTCTTGCCGTGGTCGACGTGGCCCATGATGGTAACCACCGGATACCGGGTGACCCGCTCTCCGGCCTCGTCTTCTGAGGTAGCGCTGAGGACGGCTTCCTCTTCGAAAGCGGCTTTTTCCACCTCGTAGCCGAATTCTGCCGCGACCAGGGAGGCGGTTTCAAAGTCGATGGTCTGATTGACCGTCGCCATCACTCCCATCGCCATCAGTTTTTTGATCATGTCCCCGGCCTTGATGCCCATCCGCTTGGCCAGGTCCGACAGCATGATGGCTTCATCGATTTTGATCCGCCGCTTGATGGCCTTGGGCGTCGTAATCTGGGTTTTCTGGCCCTTTGCCGGTTTTGCCTTGGCCGCTTTTCGCCCCTTTTTGCCGCGGGCCTTGGCTTCGTCGTAGAGGTCCTGGCCTTCGACGACTTCCTTTCGGCGGAAGGAGATTTTCTTCTTGAAGAATTTTTTGTCCCGTGACGGCTCTTCGGTTTTTTTTCGGCCCCGCCGGTCGAGTTTTTCGGGCTCCAAGGCAGCCGTCTTGGGCGACTCCGGCGCAGGCTCCGGCTCCGGTTCGGAAGGTTTGACCCGCTCCGGCGGCGGTGCCGCCGGAAGTTTGATGATTTTGGCGGGATGCTCCTTTTTTCCTTTCTTTTTTTTGGCCGGTTTTTCCTTGGTCTCTTTTTCGGTCTCGACCGGCGCAGGCTCCGGCTCGGCATCGGCCGAAGGCTCCTGGGGTTCTTGGACCGCCGGTCCGGTTTCTGCTTCAACCGGCGCCTCAGCCGCCTCTACCGTTTCTCCCCGCGCGGCTTCATGTTTTTCAGGCTGCTGGACCTCTTCGGGTTCAGGCCCAGAGGGGGCTTCGACTTCCGGGGCCTCTTCGGCCGGCTCGGCGGCTTCCGCCGTTTCGGGCGATTCTTCGGCCTCTTCGATCGGTGTGGCTTCGGGTGTCTGTTTTTTTCGGCGGCGAATGACCGTCGGCTTCACCCGAGTCACCTCCACGGCGACGTCTTCTGTTTTTCTGCCGCGGAGCGCCTTTTTGATGGCGTCGACCTCTTCCTCCTCGAAAGCGCTCATGTGGCTTTTTACTTCGTAGCCGTTTTCACGGAGCTGTTCGATGAGAACTTTATTGGTCATGTTCAACTCTCTGGCAAGTTCATAGACTCTGATCTTTGCCATTCATCCCCCTCGGGTCCTTTTCGATGACGCGCATTTTCCTTAAGAAGATGCTCCGCCGTTGTTCTCTTCTTTTTGTTCTTCCTCATCCGGAAGCATTTCTTGCTCTTCGGATTCAGACGCCTCTGCATCCACCCCGGAAGCGGTTTCGGCTTTAGGCTCCTGGAGCGCTGAAATTCCCTCAGAAGAATCCTGTTTTTTCGGGGCCCCTTCGCCGGCCTCAGCTTCTTGCTCCGTTTCAGACGCTGATTCAGGCTCTCCGCCGCCGGCCGCCGCGGCTTCTTGCGCTTCAGCTTCCGCCCGTGCGGCGGCTTCTTTCTCTTCAGCTTCCGCCTGTGCGGCGGCTTCTGCGGCTGCCTGAGCCTCTTCGATCAGGGACACCGCCTTTTCTTCATCCATGTCCCGGATCTGCATCAATTCTTCCACACTGGCCCGGCCGAGTTCTTCGGCAGAGAAGAGACCGCTTTCATACAGGGCGTCGGCCAAGCCGATGCTGACCCCCTCCAGGCTCATCAACGATTCGTAGCCGTCTTTCATGGCCTGGCTGTAACGACTTTCGCTCTTCACATCCAGGTGCCATCCGGTCAGCTTCGATGCCAGACGGACATTTTGCCCTCTTTTGCCGATGGCAACTGAAAGAAATTCATCCGGCACAATGACTTCCATGGACTGGTTTTCCTCATCGATGATCACCCGTGAAATCTCCGCCGGAGCCAGGGCATTGCAGACGAATTTCGCCGAATCCACATGCCACGGAATGATGTCGATCTTTTCTCCCCGCAGCTCCTGGACGACGTTTTGCACGCGGCTTCCTTTCATCCCCACGCAGGCGCCGACCGGGTCGATGTCCAGATCGTTTGAAGAGACGGCGATTTTGGCTCGACTGCCGGGTTCTCGTGCAGCGGTGACGATGTTGACGATTCCCTCGCTGATTTCCGGAACCTCGGTTCGAAACAGGTGAATCAGAAATTCGGGATGGGTGCGGGACAGGATAATCTGGGGCCCCCTCGACTCGTGAAGCACATCCATGATGTAGGCTCTGATCCGGTCCCCGCGGCGGTAGGACTCCCGGGGCACCTGCTCCCGGGTTGGAAGCACGCCTTCGGTCTGCCCCAGGTTCACGATGAGGTTGCCCTTTTCTATTCGCTGGACGATGCCATTGATGACTTCGCCCTTTCGATCGATGAAGTTGGTAAAGACCGCATCCCGCTCGGCGTCCTTCATCTTCTGGATGATGACCTGCTTGGCGGACTGTGCGGCGATCCGCCCGAAAGTGGTCGTATCCATCTTTACCCCGAGGCTGTCGCCGACCTCGCATTCCGGATCGAGGCGCCGGCCCTCTTCGATGCCGATCTCCAAGTCGGGCTCGGCGATTTTTTCGACCACTTCCTTGAACTGGAAGACTTCAAGTTCGCCGTTTTCCTCGTTGTACTGGACCTCGATGTCGACCTTGGTTCCGAAGCGCTTGCGTGCGGCGGACCGCAATGCCTCTTCCAGGGCCTGAATCAGAATTCCCCGGTCGATTCCCTTGTCCCTGCTGACCTGTTCAACCACGCGTTTTATGTCTGCGATAAACATCCCTATTCTCCGTCTACCAGTCGAGCCCTCCGAATTTGCTTCAAGGGTATTTCAACGGCGCCCGAGACCGTCTCCAGCAGGACCTCTCCTTCGGAGACGCCCTTCAGAATGCCGGTAAAATTTTTCTTCCCCTCCCACGAAGGGGAAACGCTGATCTTTGCCCTTCGATCCCGGAAACGATCGTAGTCGGCAGTCTTTCCCAGGGGACGCTCCGGTCCGGGGGATGAAACCTCCAGGCTGTATGGCCCGACATCTTCCAGGCTCACATCGAGCCAGTCGCCCACCTGCCGGCTGATCCAGGTGCAGTCGTCCAAAGAGACGCCCTCCGGTTTGTCGATGTATAGCCGCAGCACCCGGCCGCCGCGATCCCGAAGGTATTCGACATGAACCAGTTCGAGGCCTTCTTGAGCGCACAGCGGTTCGGCAAACCGATTGACCCGCTCAATTACCAGTGCTTCCTTTTCCGGCCCGGTCATCCGGCCGCCTCGGCGGCGGTCATCCGCCCCGCGGGGAAGAGCTTTTTTCTTTCTTGCCGCCAAAGCCGCCCCTTTAAAAAACAAAAACGGGCAGTCGCCCGTTTCGGTTAATCCAAGATGGTCGGTCTACTTGTTGTTGGATCGGAGAACGCTATCCGTTCATGGTGTCACCATCCGTTCATCAACCTAGCCCGTAAATCCAACCATCTCAGATAAACCCAAAACCGAAAACGGCGTAAAATTCTGTGGAGCGGGCAACGAGATTCGAACTCGCGACACCAAGCTTGGGAAGCTTGTACTCTACCAACTGAGCTATGCCCGCAAAACAGAGGACATAGATAGGACAAAAAACGATAGCTGTCAATAGGTTTCTGGCTCAGGAAAGGAGACGGCGGATAGAAAGCAACTCGTTTCGGATGAACCGGAGATCGAGTTCGCCGGGGCCGTCCGTGGGGGCGTTCCGGGCATTGCGCAGTCTGCGGCGGGCGCCTTCGATGGTGAATTTTTTTTCGTACAAAAGGTTCTTGATGGTCAGAACGGCTTCGACGTCCTTTTTCCGATAAAGGCGCTGTCCCGAGTCGGTCCGCTTTGGATGTATCGCCCGAAACTCGTTTTCCCAGAAACGAAGAACATAGGGGGCTACACCGGCGATCCGGCTGACCTCGCCGATTCGAAAATAGAGCTTGTCCGGGATCTGGACTTTTTCCATCGTCCCTCGGCCACCGGGTGGAATGCATCTGGGATCGTTTGCCGAAACAATTCTACCACAAATCGGTCAGGTCACCAATGCTTCCTTCCAGCGCTACCCTGGAAGGGCGGCGTCGAATGCATCGAGCAGCGCTTTGGAGATCTTTTGATGAAGACGGTTGACAGACTCATCTTCCAGGGTCTTTTCATGGGAGCGGTAGGTGATGCGAAAGGAAAGACTTTTTTTCCCCTCTGCAACGGGAGAACCGGTGAACACGTCAAACAGAACAGCGTTTTCCATCAGCGGTTCGTTCATGTCCTTGAGGCGTTCCAGGATCCGACGGGCCTCGGTATCGGCGTCCAGAATCAAGGTGATGTCCCGGGAGACCGCCGGGAACCGGGGAATCGGTGCGGCAAAAACCGCATCCGGCACCTGGCTTAAAAGCTGCTCCAATTCCATTTCGAACAGAAACACGGTCTGGTCGAGATCGAAGTTTTTCAGGACCGCCGGATGCACCTCGCCCACAAAGCCGATGTCCTCGCCGTGGGCCAGAATTCGGGCGCTGCGGCCAGGGCGGAAATAGTCGCAAGCCTCGTCGGGTAGTCGGGTGAAACCGATTTCGCCTACCGAAAGCCCCTCCAGGAGGCCTTCCACCGCCCCTTTGATGTCGTAAAAATCGCAGGGCGTATCTTCCGTGCACCAGGCCGGGGGAAACCGTCTGCCGGTCTGAATCCCGCTAAGGATCTCGATCTCTTCGGGCAGCCGGCCTTCGCCGTTGTCGATAAACGCCTTGCCGATTTCGAAAATCTTCAAATCCCGTATCTGCCGGGTCAAGTTTCGTCGCACGGTTTCCAGCAGCCCCGGCGTCAGGGTCGTCCGCATCACGGACTGCTCTTCGGTCAAGGGGTTGAGCAGGACAACGGTCCGCCTTCGCCGGTCTTTCGGGTCGAGTTGAAGCAGATCCGCCGATCGGATCGCGGCAAAACTGTAGTTCACCGTTTCGGTAAATCCGAATCCGGTCAGCAGTGTTCGAAGCCGGCCTCGAAAATCGCGTCTTTCCGTGCGGGGGGGCTTTTGGGCCGGAATCAAGGGGGATGTCTGCAGGATGCGGTTGTAGCCCCACAGGCGGGCGACTTCTTCAATGAGGTCTTCAGGGCGGCGAACATCCACGCGAAAGGAGGGCACGGAGACGGAAAGGGCGCCGTCTTTTTTCCCGGCCACGGAAAAATCGATTGACGCAAGCAGTCCGGTGATCTGCTCTGCGGCCAGATCGGTGCCGAGCAGGCGATTGGTGGCCTCCGCCGAAAGAGTCAATGTCGCGGCGGGCGTCGGCTTCGGGTGGACGTCGATGACTCCTCCGATCAATTGCCCGCCGCCGAGTTCGGCGGTCAGCGCTGCAGCCCGTTTCAGGGCCGTGATCGTGCCTTCCGGGTCGACCCCCCGCTCGAACCGATGGGAGGCGTCGGTGCCAAGGCCTAAGGTTTTGGCCGTCCGGCGGATGCTGGCCGGATGAAAGTACGCGCTTTCAATGAGCACCCGGGAAGTGCCGGAATCGATCTCGGAGTTTTCTCCGCCCATGACCCCGCCGACGGCCACCGGCTTTTTTCCGTCGCAGATCATCAGCATCTCGGGGGTCAAAGAGCGCTCCTTGCCGTCCAGGGTGGTGAACGATTCTCCGGGTGCGGCCGTGCGTACCACGATCCGGTGTCGGGCCAGTCGGTCGAAATCGAAGGCGTGCAGGGGCTGGCCCGTTTCCATCATGACGAAGTTGGTAATGTCTACGATGTTGCTGATCGGCCGCAGGCCGACGGAAAGAAGCCGCTGTTGAAGCCAGTCTGGAGAAGTACCCACCGCAGCGCCGCAGACCAGGGCGGCAGTGTAGCGCGGGCAGTGATCCGGGTCTTCGATGATGACCGACGTGTAGTCTTCGATGCGGCCTTCGGTCTGGGGCAGAACAATCTCCGGATAGCGGACACGGGTCCCGCAGATGGCGGCCACCTCCCGAGCGATTCCGATGATGCTCAGACAGTCCGGCCGGTTGGGCGTCAGTTCGATTTCCATCACCGGGTCGGAGAGATTCAGCGCCCGGGCGAGCCGTTTGCCGACGGGAAGGCCGGCGTCGAGGGACATGATGCCGCTTCGATCCTTGCCCAGCCCGAGTTCGGCCTCGCTGCATAGCATGCCCTCCGAGGCAGCGCCGCGAATGGTCGAAGCCTCCAGAACCGAACCGTCGGCCAGCCGGGTGCCGGGAAGCGCCAGGGCCGACAGCATGCCCGCTTCGGCATTGGGGGCTCCGCAGACGACAGTTACTTTTCGGTCTTTCAAGGCCACGTCGCAGACCCGAAGTTTTTCCGCATGGGGGTGGGGCCGCACCGCCTCGATCCGGCCCACGAAGACCCGATCCAGATCGTCATAGCGATCCCAGACCGCGTCCACTTCCAATCCGGCCATGGTCAGCGCACCGGCCAGGCGGTCGATTTCCATCTCGACCGTAACATACTGGCTAAGCCAAGAAAGACTTACTTTCATTTCAAAACTGCCCTAAGAACCGGATGTCGTTGTCGAAAAAGCGTCGGATGTCGTCGATGCCGTATTTGAGCATGGCGATTCGCTCCACCCCCATGCCGAAGGCGAACCCCGTGTATTCGGACGTGTCGTAGCCCACGTTCTCGAACACCGCCGGGTGGACCATGCCGGATCCGAGCACCTCCAGCCATCCGGTCTGGGAACAGACCCGGCACCCTTCGCCCCGGCACATGCCGCACAGGATGTCCACCTCGGCCGAGGGT
>CAYPFH010000047.1:0-17954 GCA_964409825.1 uncultured Desulfobacterales bacterium
CCTCCGTGCCGTTCATAAAGGCACGACACGGAGGTCGTGCCCTACAAAAACCCCGACTTCGACCGAAGTTTCACATAAGCCCCGCCTCTGACCGCGAGGCGTTCAGTTTGATCAAATGTGAAACCGTGCCATTTTGGCATAGTTTCACATACGGAGGATAAAAGAATCGGCAAAACAAAGGGGACGCAGATGCTTTCCTCCCAATTCGCAGCTGCCATATTGAGCGCCGGGTTTTCTTCGCGCATGGGATCGTTCAAACCCTTGCTTTCGTTGGGAGGACGAACCCTGCTCGATCATTTGATCGGAACCGTGCGCAGCGCCGGCATCGAGGAGATCCGCGTGGTGGTCGGGCATCGGGCCGAGGCACTGATTCCGGTGGTGGAAAACGCAGGCGCAACAGCGGTGCCCAACCCGGAATTTCAGCGCGGCATGTTTTCTTCGGTGTGCGCCGGGATCAGAAGCCTTTCGCCTAACATCGAGGCCTTTTATCTTCTTCCGGTCGACATTGCCCTGGTCCGCCCGGCCACATTGAAACGGCTTGCCGAGGCATGGCAGATGATGCCGGGCCGGATCGTGCATCCGGTGTTTGCCGGCGAGCGGGGGCATCCGCCCTTGATTCCCGCCGGTCTGGTCTCTGTGATCCTGGAAGGATCGGGGCGGGGAGGTCTCCGGGCGGTGCTGGAACGCCATGAAGACCGGGCCATAGAGGTTCCCGTGGCCGATGAAAATATCCTGTTCGATGTGGACCGGGCAGAAGATTACCAGGAGGCCAAACGGCGGTTTGGCCGCCTGAACGATCCGTCTTTGGCCGAGTGCGAGGCCATTTTGTCAGAGGTTTGCCCAGCGGACGAAAAGATCATCCGCCACGGCCGGCAGGTGCGGCAGGCGGCGGCGGCAATCTGCCGGGCCCTGAACCGGAAAGGGGCCGGGCTCGACCGGCAGCAGGTGGAGGCCGCAGCGCTCCTTCACGACGTCGCCAAGGGCGACACCCGCCACGCCGGGGCGGGCGGCCGGATGCTCGCGGACATGGGCTTTGAGCGGGTCGGTGCGATCGTGGCCGCCCACACAGACCTTCCCGCAGCAGAGATGAACGACCCGAAGGAGGCGGCGGTGGTCTACCTTGCGGACAAGCTGGTGGCCAAGGGCCGTTTCGTCTCTCTTGAAGCCCGCTTCGATGCGGCGCTGGCTCGCTATGGAAAAGACAGCGAGGCCCGGTCGGCCATCGAACGGCGCCGGGCCGCCGCCCTGGCCGTGAAGCGGAAAATCGAAGAAGCGGCCGGCCTTTTTCTCGAGCAGATTCTTTGGGAAGCGGATATCGAAGGTGAGGGGAAATGAAGGTCTTTTTGTTCCGACATGGAGCCGTTCAGACAAAGCAAGGAAAAATCTTTCTGGGAAGGACCGACCTGCCGATGAGCCCGAAAGGCAGGGAGCAGGCCGAGGCATGGAACGCTCGCTTTGCCGGGCGGCTCCCCGGGAGGATCGGCACCAGCCCGCTTTGCCGGGCGGCCGAATTTGCCCGGATCATTGCCCCTGATCGGGCCAAGGAAGTAAAGACTTACCCTGCCTTGTCGGAGATCGACTTGGGCGAGTGGGACGGCCGGCCCATGGCCGAAGTCCGGGCAAACGATCCGGCGTCGTGGCAGGCCCGGGGAGAAGACTTCGCCGGATTCCGGCCGCCCGGAGGGGAAAGCTTCACAGACCTCCAGCAGCGGGTCATACCGGCATTCGAGGCGCTGACGGCCGAAGCCGATCCCGATCTGCTCCTGGTCTGCCACGCCGGGGTCAACCGGGCGATTCTTTGCCACCTGCTGGGGATGCCGCTTTCCAACCTGTTTCGGATCGGCCAGGACCCGGGATGCCTGAATATCATCGAAAAGGGCCGGCAAGGCTTCCGGGTGGCGGCGGTGAACAGGGTGGTATAAGATTGAAATTGGCTTTGATTTTCGGAAACAGATAGAAAAAGAATAGCATTATAGAAAACGTGAGATTGCCATATATCCTTGGGACTGATGACCGGATCCGCCAAAAAACTCAACGCAGCATGCCTGATCCTGGCCGGCGGGCAGGGAAAGAGGCTTACGCCGGACAAGCCGCTTTTAAAGATCGATGGCACGTCCATCATCGAAAGGGCGGCACAGGTGGCGGTCTCCCTGTTTGAGAAAGTGATCGTCGTGACCAACACCCCGGACAAGTACCGGTTTCTCGGCCTCGATCTTGTTGCCGACGAGCGCCCCGGCTGCGGTCCCCTCATGGGGATCTACAGCGGGCTTCGGAAGATCGAACATGAAACGGCCTTTGTCTGTGCCGCGGACATGCCTTTTTTGAACGAGGCGCTGATTCGTGCCGAGTTCGATGCGCTGGGGAGCTTCGATATCGTGGTTCCTTGGCCGAAAAAAAGGCCGCAGTTTTTGCACTCCTTTTACCGGAAACGGTGTCTGCCCGCCATCCGGGAACGCCTCGAGGCCGACGACTACAAGATCGAATCCGTAACGCGGCGATGCAAGACCCTACGGCTCAACCGGGATTGGTTCGCCCGGCACGGATTGACGGCAATCATCGACCGGGCGTTTACCAACATCAATACGGCCGAAGACTATCGCTACTGGACAGGAGAGGAAAAAAACCGACGTTGTCCGGCAAAGGAATACACGCCGCCGGGGCAAAGGAGGGACGCCGCCGCCGGTCCGCTCGATTCCATTTCCGCCGAGGTGATGCAAGAGATCCGTCGGACTCTGATCGAGCAGGAGACAACCTATCACCGAAAGGAGGGTGAAGAGACCTACTCCAGCCTGTGGGCCCACAGCTTCCGGGTGGCGAGAATTGCACGGCATATCGCCGCAGCAGAGGGCTGGCAACCGGAACCGGCGCTGCTTGCGGGCCTATTGCACGACATCGGAAAGTTCGCCCACGGAAGCTACCACGAAAACGATACCCCGGAAGAAGAAAACGCCGCCCGGTTCGTGGAGCGGATTCTTTCAGGGACCGTCTACGAAAAATGGATACCCGCCGTCAGCGAAGCCGTCCTGTGCAGCTATCTCGAGGCCGGTGCGACCAGCGACCTCAGCCGGGTGGTCTACGATGCCGACAGCCTCGACAAGCTGGGAAACATCGGAGTCGTCCAGTTTTTTGCCAAGCGGGCTCTGCGGCGGGAGTTTTTGGACGACGAGGTGATCGTCCGGACCAGCGTCGAGCTGACATACGCCCATCACGCCCCGGATACCCTGAAAACCGCCACCGGAAGAACCCTTGCCCGGGAGCGCAGCATCCGGACCCGCCAATTTTACGCCGGGCTTCTGCATGAATGGAGGCAGCTCGGGCTCGGCGAATTTTCGATCGTCGAAGAGGAGATTGCAGGAATCGCCTGCGTTTTCGTCGTCCCGTGTGCCTGCTCCTGCGGCGGTCCGCTGAGCGTTGAATCCGACATCCAGGACGCGGTCAAGTGCCGCTCCGCCGTGGTGACGTATCGTTGTGCGGACTGCGGCGTGCAAAACGAGTATTCCTTCTGCATGCCGAATGTGAAGGGGCTGCCTCAAAAAAGGTAATCCAGACGGGAGCCGGACGGTTTTTCGCTGACGCTGCAAATGATTGGCATGATTTTTACCCCCTATATGCCCGATCGGAGTTCCAGTGCAGCAAAAAAAGTTTTTGATATGGATTGTCGTTTGAACAAAGGGAGACGGTTGATGAACATTTGCGAGGGGCTTTACCAGGCGCTCAAACACCGCGCAGCGCAAATCAAGGTGGAAACCGTTTCCATGCCGAGGTGGAGATGATCGCCCGGGGAAGAGGGGAGGGGGACGAAACGGCGCTGCTGAAAAAGCTCGAAACCTGGGCGGACGTTCTGATCATGACCTCCACCACCCTGATCAACGGGACCGCAGAAAAGATCCTCTCGGCCGCCGGCCCGACCGTGAAGGTCGCCATGATCGGCCCGAGCACCCCGCTTCTGGCAGAACCCTTTGCCGGGCTGCCGGTGCACCTGCTGGGCGGCACCGTGCCGGTGGATGCCGCGCGCACCTTCGCCGCGATCCGCCACGGCCGGGGAACCCCGGTACTGCAGCGGTGCGCCAAAAAAACGTTCCTCGATCTTTCCTCGACGGCGGGATAGACCCATGGGCCTGAAAAAAAGAGCGATTCGTCCGTTGCTTGTCTCATTGCTGGCCGCTGCGATCCTCTGGGGCTGCGTGATCCCCCGGTGGGCGGTCGAAAAATGGGGCGAAGACCAGTACATGTCCTACCGGATCGACGCCAGGAACCTGGCCTTGTTCACCTATCCCCGGCAGTCCTACCCTTACGACCGGCAAGGGATTCAAGACGCGGTTTCCGACGTCCACGAAGCGATTCTTTCAGGCGGTCGAGAAAAAACCCTGGTCGTGTTCGTTCACGGCCGTGGAAAGCACCCGGAAAAATCCTACGGAGACATTGACACGGTGGGAGAAGACATCCTCTTTCGCATCGAAAGCGAGTACGGATCCAAGGTGCTGATGTTTCACTGGCCGTCCTGGCTCACTCCCTGGGGGTACCCGTCGAAGAATGCCGAAGAGGCTGGCGTCCACCTCGGTCTGCTGTTCGATGAATTGGGCCGGTATCGCGGAAAAAACGCGGAAAAGGCGGGAGAGATCAAGACCACGCTGCTGGTCCACAGCATGGGCGCCCGGGTGCTGAAGCGGTTTCTGACGGATTACGATGGACGTCTTGCCGCCGCCCCGCCGCTTTTTGACAGCATCGTGTTCAACGCTCCGGATGTTGCCCTTTCCGGCCACCGAAGCTGGATGGACAGGATCGACTTTGCCGGGGCCGTTTACGTCACCGTCAATCCGGGAAAGGACGAACTGCTGAAATTTTCAGAATACCTGTTGGGGGTGCCGCGGCTCGGCCGGAGTCTGAGACAAGAGGACGGTTCGACCGAGCCTCTGGCCGAAGAGGCCGCCTACCTGGACGTTTCGAAGGCGGAGGTCAACCACGACTACTTCATCGGCACCTACCGGCCGGAGCCGCTGGTTTCCTTTTATCGCAATGTGATCATGCACACCGGCGTCGACCCGTTGAAGGGACCGGGCGTGTCGGAAACCGGCCAGCCCCGGGTCTACGCCCTCTTTAGGCCGAACTCGTAGGTTGGGTTGGGCTGAGCGCAGCGAAGTCCAACAATGAAGTTGCCCGGCAAAAAACAAAAAGCCCGTTTTTAAGCAATGACATTGTCGACGTTTATAGGCGGCGGGTGGCACCTATTTTTTCACAAAAGGATGGCTGACGGCCGATTGGGGAGCAGGCCCCAATAACGAGGAAGACGAATTCGGGGAGTTGGATGACAATGTTGGGCTTCGCAAGTTCAGCCCAACCTACTCGCTGACGAACCATTCCGACCAATTGCCGCCCGCGGACTGCACTATTATAGACGTAACGAGATAAAAAAGCCGGTGCGGCAAAGGCCGCACCGGCGTTTTGGATGAACAGGCGTTGTTGACGCTACTTGCCCCGGCTTTTGGCGTAGCCGATGGTGTTTAAGGCCTCTTCCATCTCTCCCAAGATGGCCGGGTCGTCGATGGTGGCCGGCACCTTGAACTCCTTGTTGTCAGCGATTTTCTGGATGGTGCCTCGAAGGATCTTGCCGCTGCGGGTCTTGGGCAGGCGTTTGACCACCGTGGCCTTTTTGAAGGAGGCCACCGCTCCGATCCGCTCGCGAACCATCTGGACCACCTCGCCGAGAATCTCCTCCTGGGGCCGGTCCACCCCGGCTTTCAGGACCACGAAACCCACCGGCACCTGGCCCTTGAGGTCGTCTTCGACGCCGAGCACGGCGCATTCGGCCACGTCCGGGTGGTCTGAGAGAACCTCTTCCATGGCGCCGGTCGAAAGCCGGTGGCCGGCCACGTTGATGATGTCGTCGGTGCGGCTCATGACAAAGGCATAGCCGTCCTGGTCTATGAAACCGGCGTCGGCGGTCTTGTAATAGCCGGGAAACTCCTCCAGGTACGATTCGATGTAGCGCTGGTCCGCCTTCCAGAGGGTGGGCAGGGCACCCGGAGGCAGCGGCAGCTTGACCACCAGTGCCCCGATCGTGCCGGGGGGCACTTCCTGGTTGTTGTCGTCGACCGTTTTGAGGTTCCATCCCGGCGCCGGCTTGGTCGGAGAGCCTTCCTTGATCGGAAACTGGTGCAGACCCAGGCAGTTGGCGCAGATGGCCCATCCGGTCTCGGTCTGCCACCAGTGGTCGATGACCGGGATCTTGAGACAGTCTTCGGCCCAGTGCAGGGTGTTGGGGTCGAGCCGCTCGCCGGCCAGAAACAGGGCCTCGAACCGGCTCAGGTCGTAGTTTTTCATCAGCTGCGCCTTCGGGTCTTCGCGCTTGATGGCGCGAAACGCCGTGGGGGCCGTGAACATGGCCCGGACCTTGTGCTGGGAGATGACCCGCCAGAAGACCCCGGCATCCGGCGTGCCCACCGGTTTTCCTTCGAAGCAGATGGTGGTGCACCCCTTGAACAGGGGGGCGTAGACGATGTAGGAATGGCCCACCACCCAGCCGACGTCCGACGCCGCCCAGTAGACGTCGCCGGCATCCACGTTGTAGATCGTTTTCATGGTCCACTTTAGGGCCACCACATGGCCGCCGGTGTCCCGGACCACGCCTTTGGGTTGGCCGGTGGTGCCGGAAGTATAAAGGATATAGCATGGATCGGTGGCTGCCACCGGTACGCAGTCCGCTGGCTTTGCCGATGCCATGGCATCGTTCCAGTCCACGTCCCGTCCCTCGAGCATGGAGGCTTTCTCCATGGGCCGCTGGAAGATGACGGTTTTTTCCGGCTTTGAATCGTCGTTGGCCATTTCGATGGCCTGGTCGAGCAGCGGCTTGTATTTGATCACCCGCGCCACCTCGATGCCGCAGGAGGCAGAGACGAGGACCTTCGGCTTGGCGTCGTTGATCCGGGTGGCCAGTTCTTTGGCGGCGAACCCGCCGAACACCACCGAGTGAACGGCGCCGATGCGGACCGTGGCGAGCATGGCGATGACTGCCTGCGGAATCATCGGCATGTAGATAAGAACCCGATCTCCCTTGACGACCCCCGTGCCGGCCAGAACACCGGCAAACTTGGCCACCTCGTCCCGCAGCTGGGTATAGGTGAAGGTCTGGATCGTGTCGGTTACCGGGCTGTCGTAGATCAGCGCCGCCTGATCCCCTCTTCCGTTTTCGATGTGCAGATCCAGGGCATTGTAGCAAGTGTTGAGTTCTCCGCCCACGAACCAGCGGTAAAACGGCTTGTTGGAGTCGTCCAGCACCTTGTCCCACTTTTTGAACCAGTGGACGTCTTCTGCGATTTCCCCCCAGAATCCTTCCGGGTCGTTGATGGAGCGCTGAAAAGCTTCCTCGTACGGGTTGGCCATGGGTCCTCCTCCTTTCCAGGGTTGGTCCTCGTCGAATCGGACTGATTCTAAGAAATTCTACCGAGGGCTGTCAAGTAAAATGAATTTCATCCATTAATTGAATGAAAGCAAATTTTTATGGCCGCTGTAGCCGCAGTGAATCGTGCTGATAAAAAAGAAAACAGCATGTAACTACTAGAAAAGAAAGTAAAAACAATATTTTTGCTAAAACAATGTCGCTTTTCGCATCATTTTCCGATCGGATCCGGATTTTTCCGCCATTTTCGATTATCTGTAAATATGTAATGATTAAATGTGGTTAGGCTTATTTTGGGCCGGGTTTCGATTTCGGCACAGGACTTGCTGCATTACAAGTCACCGGCGGCATCCACTTTTTGCCGCCGAGATCGACACCCAAAGGAGGACCAGGCCATGAAGAAAGCCGCAGAAAAGAAACAACGCCGGGTACAGGGGTTTCAAGTGCTCGAAAACGAATGCATCTGGATGAAGGCAGGCGTCGTCAATTTCCGGCTCTGCGACAACGCCTACGACTGCAACAGCTGCCCGTTTGACCACGCCATGCGAAAGGCCATGGGAATTTCAGCAGGGGCCGATTCCCACCGGGAGGCGCCCCGCTGGGTCGAACACCTGAAGCGAAGCTACGACGGCGCGTCGCGGCCGTGCCGGCACTCGCTGACCGGCCGGGTCGATGCGCCGAAAATCTGCGCCCACAACTACGAGTGCTACCATTGCGCCTACGACCAGATGCTCGATGAAATGGACATGGCCGATACCGGCGATGCCCCGGTCTATCACCTGGTCTCGGGTTTTCGCATGGCCGACGGGTACTACTACCACCTGGGCCATACGTGGGCACGGTTCGAGCATGGCGGACGGGTGCGGATCGGTTTCGACGACTTCATCGAGCGGCTTTTCGGCGCCCAGGACGGGTTGCAGCTTCCCCCTTTGGGAGCCAAACTGCGTCAGAACGAAGTCGGCTTCACCTTCGATAAAAAAGGTCGCCGGGCCGCGGTGATGGCGCCGGTCACCGGCACGGTGCTGGCGGTCAATCAGGGCACCCTGCACCACCCCGAGATCGCCCATGCCGACCCTTACCTGACCGGTTGGCTCTGCGTGCTGGAGCCGGAAATGCCCAAAAAGAACCTGAGAGGGCTGTATTACGGCACAGAAAGCCGTCGCTGGATGGAAATGGAAGGAGAGCGGCTTCTCGGGCTGCTGGGCGACGAATACGAATCCCTGGCCGCCACCGGGGGCAGGGTGGTCGGCGACATCTATAGGGAGGTTGGCGGTCTGCAGTGGGACGAACTCGCCCAGGAGTTTCTGCGGACCGGGCGGGTGACGCCGGAAATCCCCCTGTAACATCGCTGCGCGCTGTTACTTGATGCGGCTTCGCCGCCCGGCACAGAAAAAACATGGTGTCGGGCGGCAAGGCCGCTGCCGAAAACCGTATTTCACGGGCATATCCGCCGTCCATAAGCAAAAAATGTTCAAATCCCAAGCACCAAATCCCAAACAAATTCCAAATTCAAAGCACCAAATTCCAAACAAGATACCTTAGAAAGGCTTTTGTTCTTGTTTGGATATTGTGATTTGGTGCTTGGTGCTTGTTTGAAATTTGGAATTTGGTGCTTGGGATTTTTTAGCCCGCCGGTTTGCGTATTTCGCCGTCTTACCTTGCTGCAAGGGCGCGACCAGTCGCAGATCCAGACCATGGTGGCGCTGTAGTCCTACATTAAAAAGCGCGAAGCGCTTTTATGGGAATTCCGCTTCTCGTAAATACTGGCCGCAGTAGCGGCAGAACTGCAGGGGCGTCCGGTCCAGGTCCGAAAGGCCCCCGGAAAAATGCATGAGGCAAAGGGGATCGTCGCAGTGGACGAGGCAAAAGAGGTGCCCGATTTCGTGCAGCGCCACTTTGGCGGTTCGCTCGTAAAAGGTTTCAGCCGCCGGAAACGATCCGTTTTTCTGTTTTTCGAGGCGGAACACCGAGGCCAGCGCCCAAACGCCCCCCTGCCGGGATTCTCCGAACACGTGGGAAAAGATTGGCACGTAAAGGTCCGCCGAGAGAAGGGCAATGTTTTTCTTATAGTTTGTCGGCGGCCGGGATTCGAGAAGGGCGATTAATTTTCCCGCGTCATATTGCAGGTGCTGGCGGCTGTAAGCAGCTGTCGGAAGATCCTCCGCCGGCAGAATGTCCGCTTCCAGGTGAAGGTAGGATTCGATATGGGCGGCCACGATCTTCGGTATGAGCGGCGTTAGTTCTCCTAAGGGGACGATTCCGATTCGTTTGACGGTTGATTCCATCGATTCGGGGAGTCTGGTTTAAAACCGGTCAGTCAGAAACGGAGGCGCCCGGCGCCAGCCCGTAGCGTTTGATTTTTTTATGGAGGGTCACCCTGTTGATGCCCAGAACCCCGGCGGTTCGGCTGATGTTCCACTCGTTTTCCTCCAGCATCCGGCCGATGTGGGCAAGTTCGACCTCTTGAAGGGTCCGGCCCGACGGTTCCGGCGCGGCGCCGCGCTCCAGAAATGGAAAGCTGTCGATCCCGAGGGTCCGGGAGCGGGACAGGACCACCGCCCGCTCGATGACGTTTTCCAGTTCCCGGACATTGCCCGGCCATGAATATTCCCGCAGCCGGCGAAGGGCGTCTGCGCTGACCCGGTCGACATGCTTGACGGTCTCCCGGCTGTATTTTTCCAGAAAATGATCCACCAGCAGGGGGATGTCTGCTTTGCGCTCCCGCAAGGGAGGCAGATGGATCCGGATGACGTTGATCCGGTAATAGAAGTCCTCCCGGAACCGCTTTTCGGAGACCTCTCGCGGAAGATCTCTGCGGGTGGCGGATATCAGTCTGAAATCCACTTCGACCGAAAGACTGTCGCCCACACGGGTAATCTTTTTTTCCTCCAGCACGCGCAGCAGATCGATCTGCATTTTGGGGCTGATCTCGCCGACCTCATCCAAAAACAGGGTCCCGCCGGAGACCATCTCCAAAAATCCCTTCCGGTCGTGGACCGCTCCGGTGAAAGCGCCTTTTTTGTGTCCGAACAGCTCGGACTCGAGCAGTGAATCCGGGACCGCCCCGCAGTTGATGGCGATAAAGGGTCTTTTGGCGCGCCGGCTTTTGGCATGGATCGCTTTGGCGACGAGTTCTTTGCCGGTGCCGCTTTCTCCGGTGAGAAGCACCGAGGTGTCGCTTTCGGCCACCTCCGGAATCATATCGAAGATTTTTTCCATGGGCGCCGAAGTTCCGATGATGTTGTCGAACCGGGTGATGTGATCGAGGCGGTCTTTCAGGTATCGGTATTCGGACGTGAGCTTCCGCTGCTGGTTGATTTTCTCCATCACCAGGGTCAGGCTGTCGGGTTTAAAAGGCTTGAGCAGGTAGTCGCTGGCTCCCAGTTTCATCGCGGTGACGGCGGTTTCGATGGAGCCGTAGGCGGTGATGATCACCACCGTGGTGTCGGGATAGTCGGTTTTGACCCTCTGGAGCAGATCGATGCCGTTCATGCCCGGCATCTTGATGTCGACAAACAGCAGGTCAAAGGGGGTCTCTTCCAGCTTTTTCAGGGCGTCCGGCCCGGATGCGGCGGCGTCGACCCGGTGGCCGATCTTTTCGAACCAGTGCCGAAACGATTCCCGGACGATCCTCTCGTCGTCTACGATCATGATGTGCAGTTTTTCGCCCATTGGCGGTCTCCGCGTGTCCTTTTTTCTCTGCCCGGTCGGCCGGAACGACGTGCCCTATACGGATATGTCGGTTCAGGCATTGTCGTACGGCAGGTGGATCATAAACGAGGTTCCTTTTCCGGCCTGACTGTCGACCTGGATGTGTCCCTCGTGGTTTTTCACCACCCCGTAGACGATCGATAGCCCGAGTCCGGTTCCCTTCCCGGCCTCCTTGGTGGTATAAAACGGTTCGAAAATATGGCCGAGCTGCTCCTCCGGTATGCCGTGGCCGTTGTCTGTGATGCGAACCGTGGCAAAGCGGCCCTCTTCCTCCGGGGTACTGCAGACTTCCAGAAGCCCCCCCGGCTTCATCGCCTCGACGGCGTTGAAGATCAGGTTTAAAAGGCACTGTTGGAGAAGGTTGGTATCGCCCCGGACCATCAGCGGGGCAGGGTGGAGGGCTGTTCTCAGCTCGATGTCCTGCAATTCGAGTTTGTGCCGGATCAGCGCGATTACCGAAGTGAGCGCGTCATTGAGGTCCAGGGAGGTATACTCCATGGTCGACTCCCGGGAAAAGGAAAGAAGACCCGAAACGATCTTTCCGCACCGCTCCAGCTCCCCGGTCATCAACTCAGAGTATTTTCGAAGCGTGGATCGATCTTTGGCGGTGAGCCCCTCTTCGGAAAGGGTCATCTCCATGAGCCGGCTGTAAGTCAAGAGCCCCTGGATCGGATTGTTGATCTCGTGAACGCAGCTGGCCACCAGTTTGCCCAGGGAAATGAGCCGGTCTTCCTGGACCAGGTTGTTCAGATCGGCCTTGACCGCGCGCATCCTTTTTTCCCAGCGGTGGGAGAGGGCTTCGGTGATGTCCCGGTAGATCTCGATGACCCGGACGATGTTGTCGTTCGGATCTTTCACGGGATAGGTCACGATTTCCGAGTAGTTGAACTTGCCCCCGCCTGCCGGGTCTTCGTGGATTACGTGGGCCGACTCCCCGGTGCGAAGGGTTTCCACCATGGGGCAGGAAAATCCTGTCTGGGAACTGGAGCAGGGGACCGAAAGGCCGTGCACGAGCTTGTAGCAGCGGCGGCCGACAACCTCGTCCCGGGTTTGACCCAAAGACTCCAGGTAGGCGTCGTTGACATCGGCAATGGTAAAATCGGTGTTGAGCACGACGATCCGCTGCTTTGCCTGGCGGATGAGAAATTCTGAAATCGCCTTTTCCAGGTCGACCTGGTGTTCGGCCATTTTGAGCCGCTGCTCGATGTCGAAGAACTGGCGCAGAAGGCGGCCGATATTATGTTCGATGATCCCGATGCGTTTGGGCCGGAGATTGATCAGGTCAAGTAGAACATCGTTGTTGTTGGTCAGCTCGATGATGCCGTCCAGATCTTTGATCTGGAACAGATCCCGGAAGTCGGCGGTGGTGTAGATGCCCATCTCCCGGGCCATCTTGAAGCCCACTGCCTCCGGATCGATGTCGCATACGCCGAGGATGCGCAGCTTAAGAAAAGAAAAGGTTTCCCGCCGGAGCAGATCGAGGAAGAATTTACAGGCCCGCCCCCCGCCGACAATGGCGATTTTGAGAACGAATTTGCCGTTGTAGACTTTGAAATCTACGGAAGACGGAGTCATATGGCCGCCTTTTTCATGGGGCGGGCGGGGGTGGGCCCGGGAAGGCTTCAGGCAACCTTTTTGCGGAACGCCTGATCGACCGCCAGGTTCAGATCGAGTCTCACGTCTTTTTTGGAAAGCCCTATGGCAAGACCCAGCAGCTGAGGCAGGTATACGATCGTCATGTTCGCCGCTTCTCCGATTTTATCGGAGACCTTGGCCTGATAGGCTTCCAGGTTCATCTGGCACATGGGACAGACCGTGGCCACCGCGTCGGCGCCCCGGGCGGCTTTCAAGATGGACCCTACCAGCTCCAGGGCCACCTCCTGCTTGGTGTTCATGTGGGATGCCCCGCAGCAGCGCCCGCCCATGTCCCACGGGTGGACGGCAGCGCCGGTGGCTTCGATCAGCGGGGCCATCGATTGCGGCGCCTCTGGATCGTCGAAGATCCGATACGGCCGAAGGCACTGGCACCCGTAGTACGGGGCAACGGTCAGCCCGTGCAGGGGGCGGGCGATCCGCTTTCGGATGCGCTCGGCGCCCAGGTCCCGTGAGACGACGTCGAGAAGGTGTCGTACCCGGGTTTTTCCTCCAATCGAGAGCTGCTCTTCGGCCAGAGTCCGGTTGATCTTTTCACGAAACGCGGCCGTTTCCGCTGCCTTGACCTCCACTTTTTTCAGGTTCAGGTAGCAGGCGCTGCAGGGCACCAGAAGGTCGCGGCCCCCGTTCATCTTTTCGGCCAATGCGAGGTTTCTGGCCGGCAAGGCGTAGGATAGCAGCTCGCTGACGGCTTCTGCTGCGCTGGCCCCGCAGCAGGTCCAGTCTTCGAGTTCGGTCAGCTCCACTCCGACCGCCTCCATGAAGGCCCGGGTCGAAATGTCGTATTCGGCCGCCGTTCCCTCCAAAGAGCATCCGGGGTAGTAGAGGTATTTCATCGTTCGGCCTCCATTTCCGCGACCTTTTGAAAAAGGGCTTCCAGGGGGCGTTTTCCCCGGGAAGGGACCTGCAACGACACCTTGCCTTTCCCCATCAGGCGGATCCCCAGCGAAGAAAACTTCAAGGGCAGAAAGGGGTTTTTCATGGACATGAAATACAGCGTCATGAACTCCATTTCCCGCACCTTTCCGTGGCGGCGGACCGAGGAGATGAAGCTTTCATAGAACCGGGTGCTTTTTTTATAGAGCGGCAGCCCTTCTCTGGCGGCGATCTGCTTCAAATGACCAATGGCTTCGGTCAAAGGAAGCCCCCGGGGACACCGGAGCGTGCACTGGTAGCAGGCAGAGCAAAGAGAAAAGGTTTGGCTGGAAAAAATCGCCTCTTTCCGCCCGGTGAGCACCAGCCGCCACATCTGCCGGGGGGTCCGGTCCATGGCAAAGGCGTTGGGGCACGAGCCGGTGCAGGTGCCGCACTGAATGCAGGCCAGGACCATCTCCTGTACGGACGCCAGGTCGTCCGGCTTTTTCTCGACGGTCTCTTCAGAAGTTGCCAACGCGGTATTCATGGGAAAACCCTCCGTTTCAAAATTCGAAATCCGAATATCGAAATTCGTGCTTCGAATTTCGAATTTATTTCCGCCGCTAACGATACATGACGGCGGGAGTCCGCTGCTATACGACTGTCCTCATCAATCCCTCATACTGTCGATGGCTGCATCGATGGTCTCGAACATCTGCTGCGCCTCGAAGCCTTCGACAATGGCCGCGTCATTGGGACAGACCGTTGCGCAGGACCCGCACCCCTGGCACATGACCGGATTGACGGCGATCTGCTCCAGCTCCTCGTCGAAGGAGCGCGCGCCATAAGGACAGGCCTCGATGCATCGCTGGCACATGCTGCAGATGCTGTGGCGAACGGACGCCACCACCTTGCCGGCGGGAAGCGATGTCCAGTTCAGGATCCGAAGGGCCCGCTGGGCTGCGGCTTCGGCCGAGGCGATGCTTTCGGCGATGTTTCGGGGCGAATGGGCCAGACCGCAGCCGAACACGCCCTCTTTGACCGCGTCGACCGGGCGCCATTTCCAATCGGCCTCCTGCATGAAGCCGTCGGCATCGGCGTTCACGCCGAAGGTGGCGGCCAGCGATTCGGGCAGCTTGGCGGAGACGCCGGTGGCCAGCACCAGCAGATCGGCGCCGATTTGCACCTCCCGGCCCAGGATCGGATCGAACACCGTCACCGAAACCGAAGAAGCGCCGCCTTCGGCGACGACCGCCGGTTTTCGGCCGACGTCATACTGGATGAATAAAATCCCGGCCCTGCGGGCCTGGGTGTAGTAGCTTTCGGCAAATCCGTAGACCATCATGTCCCGGTACAGCACATAGACGCTGATTTCAGGATTTTTTTCCTTCAGGGCCAGTGCCTGCTTCAGCGTCGTGGCACAGCAGATGCGGCTGCAGTAGTTGCGCGGCTCCTCCCGGGAGTCCACGCACTGGATAAAGACGGCCGATGCAATCGATGCCGAATCCAGGAAGCCGTCTCCAAGCTTTTTTTCCAGCTCTTTCTGGGTGACGACGGCATCCGAACTTCCATATCCGTAAGAGGTGGTTTTCGCCTCGCCGCCTCCGGTGGCCAGCACCGCCACCCCGTGCTCGAAGGTTTCCACGCCTCCTTCATCGGTTTGAACGGAAGTGTGAAACCGGCCGACCTGGCCGAAGCCGCCCACGACCCGGCAGTTGAGGTGAACATTGACCAGGGGGTGTTTGTCGACCTTTGTCCGGACTTCTTCCAGCAGCGGTTCGACAGGTTCTCCTTCCAGGGTTTTTCCGATCCAGGAAAGATTGCCCCCCAGCGAATCGGCGGCTTCCACCAGGTCAACGGCAAAGCCGTGGTCGGCGATGGCCAGCGCCGCGGTCATTCCGGCGACCCCCCCCCCGATCGCCAGGGCCCGCTGATGGATCGCTATTGAAGGTGCCGGACCCGGTACGATCCGCTTGAGCCGGGACACTCCCATGGTCAGCTCGCTTTCCATCAGACCGGCCGCAAGATCGGCGTGGGAAGCGGCGTCCGGGACCGAAAACGCAGGGCTGCGGATGTCGACCACCGCCATCAGCCGCGGATGCAGTTGAATCCGGGCCCCGAGTTCGGCCAGCTTCCGGCTGTACAGGGCGGGCATGCAGGCGCCGATCAATACCCGGTTCGGTCGCCGGGATTCGATGGCTTCCACCAGTGATCCCCACCCCGTTTCGGTGCAGATTTGATCGCCCAGGATCACGTCGGATACCGCCGGGTCCTGCTTCAGGCGGCGGGAGAGGGATTTTCGGTCGACAACCGCAGCGAAATTCCCGTTGCAGGTGCAGACCGCCACCAGAATCCGCGGCGGCTCCCGGGATACGTCCGTGTATTCCACCTCATCGGCTGCTTCTTCTGAGCCGCCGGCGGCATACAGCGTCCGGGAGGCGCCCAGGGCGGCGGCCGATGCCTGGGTGACCGATTCACTGATGTCCTTCAGGCCTGCGTAGGCGCCTCCCAGATAGACGCCTTCTTTTGCCGTTCGGGTGAAGGAAAACGGTTCTGAGAGGCAAAACCCCCATCGGTTGACCGGAATGTCAAGCATTTTGGCGATGGCTTCGGTGCCGGATGCCGGCCGCTGACCGACGGCCAGCACCGCCATGTCGAAGGCTTTTGTCTGCATGGCGCCGCTGCTGTCTGCCACGTTCAACAGCAGGTCCCCGGAATTCTCCTCCCGTATGATGGAGTGAACCCGTCCTCGCTCGAAACGCACGCCGCCTGTTTTTTCGGCCTGGTCGCGGTACCGCTGGTACGGTTTTCCGAAGGTGCGCATGTCCATGTAAAACACCGTGGTGTCAACCCTGTCTCCGGAGAGATCCTTGGCCATCAGCGCTTCTTTGACGGAGATCATGCAGCAGATGCTGGAGCAAAAATCGGCGTCAGCCTGAAGATCCCGGCTTCCCACGCATTGAAGCCAGGCGATCGTTTCGACCGGTTTGCCGTCTCCCGGCCGCTTCAGCCGGCCGGCAAAGGGCCCGGTGCCGCTTATGATCCGTTCGAACTCCAACCCGGTGACCACGTTGGGATATGCACCGTAGCCGAAGGTGTTCCTGCCCGACGCGGGGTCGTAGCAGCCGGTGCCGCCGCACAAAACGACGGCGCCCACATCGATGGCGGGGCCTTCCGACGCTTGCAGGTCTCCATAGATTTCCAGCACCCGGGGGATCAGGGTTTCCGGATCGAAGGGCTTGACCAGGTAGTCGAGCGCGCCGATTTTCATCGCCTCCACGGCCGTTTCCACGGTGGCGTATGCCGTCATCATGACCACGAACAGATCCGGGCAAAGCTCCTTGGCCCGGCTGAGGGCTTCGACGCCGTCGATTCCCGGCATCTTGATGTCAAGCAGCATCAGTTGGTAATCGGCAGACTCGAGCATCTCAAGGGCCTGCTCCCCGGATTCGGCCGTGTCCACGGAAAAGCCGGCCTCGTCCGCGAGCCAGGCCTTGAGCGACTCCCGGATGATTTGCTCGTCGTCCACCACGAGGATGCGAAACGCTCCTCGCTCCTGGCCGGAGAGGTGAACGGCGTCCGTAGGGCAGACTTTTTCACATTCCCCGCAGCGGGTGCAGGCGGCCGGATCGATGACATACGGGTTGGGGATCGCATGGGGAACGGGCAGGTACACTGCTTTTCGAAAGGTGAGCCCCTCGTTGAAGCCGTCCGGGACTTCCACCGGACAAACCGTTTTGCACTCTCCGCATCCGATGCAGCGGTTCGGATCGATCCAGCTTTCCTTTCGGCGCAGCGTGACCGAAAAATTGCCCGATTCGCCTTCGATCCGGGCGATTTCCGTGGCAAGGAGAACGTCGATATTTTCGTGAAACAGTCCCCGCCGGAGACATTGCTGGAGACCGGCGTCGCGGTTGACCAGGGGCAGCATCCGGCACATTCCGCACCGGTCCGTGGGAAACTGCCGGTCTATCTGGGAAAGCACCCCGCCGATATGCGGGGCATGGTCGATCAGGGTGACCGAGACGCCGAGTTCGGCCAGGTCGAGGGCGGCCCGGATGCCGGCGATGCCCGCTCCGACCACCAGGGCTGAACCGGTTTTTTTTCTCATGCTGGGACCTTTCGACGATCTGTTGCGTTTCTTCTGTGAAACTGCGCCCAAATAGAGGCCGTTGAATTCCCTCGGGAAAGCCCATCGTCCCGCGCCGAGCATCGAAGAAACGGCCGAAAGAGACGCTTCGGCTGTTTGAGGCCCCCGCTGTTTGGGGGCCGAGTTCCGAAGCGTCCGGCCGTTTCTGAGACGCGCAGGAATAAGCGGGGCGCTGGGCGCCCTTTCTTT
>CAYPFH010000048.1:0-16517 GCA_964409825.1 uncultured Desulfobacterales bacterium
CGGAAGCTGGGCAACTGTTTGAGCCAGTTAGGCCGCGTTAAGACGGCCGCAGCGCAAACACTTGCATTTCTGTGGCGATCTCCATTTGCCGCTGGCATTTTCCTGTATCCAGATTAGCGGCCGTCTTTACGGGGCCTTGATGGCGTCCCGCCAAGGGCGGGATTTGGCCGGCTGGAGAGCTGATACCCATCGGCCTTCGGCAGTCCCGGGCTGGAGGATTCCGGATAAGCGCATTATTTTTTCCGCGAAGAGAACCCGGTCAAATTCTCCGGTATTCGATGTTCATGGCTTCGGCCGCAGCCTTATCGAAGGCGCTTTTGACATCCAGCACCAGCGCAGGCGCAGATCCGCACAGGCCGGCGATCCGCTCAAGGCCCATCTCCAGATACAGCCGATGGGCAACGGCGACGACAACCGCGTCGCTTTGCCCCAGTCCCTCCATATCCTTGAGCTCGATGCCGTAATAGTCTGCCGCCTCGGACGGATCGGCCAGCGGATCGTGAACCTGCACCTCGATCTTGTAGTCTTTAAGCTCCCGCACGATGTCCACCACCCTGGTGTTGCGAAGATCCGGCACGTCTTCCTTGAAGGTCAGACCGAGCACGGCCACCTGCGCCCCGTTGACCCGGCGTCCCGACCGGATCAACATCTTGACGGCGCGTTCGGCGATGTATTTTCCCATGCCGTCGTTAATCCGGCGGCCGGCCAGGATCATCTCGGGATGATAGCCGAGGGATTCGGCCTTGAATGTCAGATAATAGGGATCGACGCCGATGCAGTGCCCCCCCACCAGCCCGGGGCGAAAGGGCAGAAAGTTCCACTTCGTCCCCGCGGCGGCAAGCACTTCTGCGGTGTCGATGCCGATCTTGTCGAAAATCATGGCCAGCTCGTTCATCAGGGCGATGTTCAGGTCCCGCTGGGTGTTTTCGATCACCTTTGCCGCCTCGGCCACCTTGATGGAAGAAACCGTGTGGATTCCCGCGGTGACCACAGCCCCATACACCTGTTCCAGCAGGCGGGTCGTCGCATCGTCGGAACCGGACACCACCTTGACGATCCGGTCCAGGGTGTGGCGGCGGTCGCCCGGGTTGATCCGCTCCGGTGAGTATCCCACCGTAAAATCCCTACCGAAGACAAGCCCCGATGCGTTTTCCAGGATCGGGATGCAGACCTCCTCTGTGGCGCCCGGATAGACCGTCGACTCGTAGACCACGCACGCCCCGGGCTGAAGGCGGCATCCCACGATTTCAGACGCCATCCTGAGTGGAGAAAGATCCGGAATCCGGGACTCGTCGATGGGGGTGGGAACCGCCACGATAATCAGCCGGGCATTTTGCAGCTCTTCGGGCCGGTCGGTAAAGCGAATGGAAGCGGCCTTGAGTTCTTCTGCGCCGACTTCCAGGGTGCGGTCTTCCCCCCGGAAGAGTTCTTCGATGCGCTCGGACTTTCGATCATAGCCGATCACGGAAAAATGGCGCGCCAGATGCACCGCCAGGGGAAGTCCGACGTACCCTAAGCCGACTACGGCAATGGTTTCAGCTTTGGATTGCAGCGCGCTGAAGGTCAGGTTCATGGTGTTTCATCCTCCGGCCCCGCCGCGCTGGCCGGCAGGGTTAAAAAATAGGGTCTACTGGGTTCCGATGCAGAACGTGCACCGGTTGTGGGGACAGCCCACCGTCGCCTGGATCAGCAAAGAGTCGGCCTCGCTGGGCGGTCGATATATGGGGCCTTCGTATCGCAGCAGCGATTTTATTCGGGTTCCGGCCGTTTGCCCGGATGACCGGGTGGAGTCGATCCTGAAGAACCGCTGACCCCGGAAAGCAGCGCCTCGATCTCCCGGTTTGTCAAATGCCGCCACTTTCCTTCGGCCAAGCGGCCGAGACGGATGCCCGCCACCCGGATCCGCTTGAGGCGGGCCACCCGATGTCCGAGCTGCTGCACCATCCGTCGGATCTGGCGGTTTCTTCCCTCCTTGAGAACGATCCGGAACCGCCTTCCGGACAGGCGGCGGATCTCCGCCGGCCGGGTTTGCGCCCCCATCACCGGCATCCCTTCGGCCATTTTCCCCAGTTGATCGTCTGAAATGGGATGCTCCACCTTCACTTCGTACTCTTTTTCATGATCGAATGAGGGGTGGGAAAGCCGATGGTGAAGCCGTCCATCGTTGGTGAGCAGCAGCAGTCCGGTCGATTCCTTGTCGAGCCGGCCCACCGGGTAGACCCGTTCGCAGATATCGACCAGGTTCAGGACAATAGGGTCTTTCGGCTGCCGGCAGGAAGTGATGTAGCCGGCCGGTTTGTTCAGGGCGATATAGACGCGTTTTTCCTCGGCCCGGACCGGGCGGCCGTCTACCTCGATGCGGTCCTTTCCGGGCACCACCTTGGTTCCGAGTTGGGTCACGGCCTTACCGTTGACCGAAATCCGGCCTGCGGTGATCATGGCCTCCCCGCGGCGGCGGGAGCAAACCCCGGCGATGGAGAGATACTTCTGGAGGCGAACCGGGGTGTCATTGCCGATGGCACGGGTTTTGTTGCTGGATTGTTTCATCTGTAAAGAGAATGCCTGAAATGTATGAGAATGCCTAAAATGCCTAAAATGAGCTATAATGCCTAAAATAATAGTGGTGTCGCTTCGCTCCTCCAATCAAGATAGAATCGCTGCCAGTTGTAACTATTGTCGGATCCTGTTGCAGTTGTTTCGCGGAGCGAAACTTTATAAAATCGCGGCAGCGATTTTATTTTTAGGCATTTTTTTCAGCTCCGATAATCCGCATTGATCCTGACATACTCCACCGAAAAATCGCAGGTGAGCACCGCGGCCTCCCCCTTTCCCTGGTGAAGGTCGAGGACGACGGAAAACTCGGGCTGTTTTAGCACCTTCGTGGCTTGAACCTCGGCCTGTTTTCCGCACCCCATGCCGGCCTCGACCATCTTGACGGCATCGAAAAAAAGGTCGACCAGTTCCGGATCGAAGTCCACCCCCGCCCTGCCGGCGGCGGCCAGGATCCGGCCCCAGTTGGCGTCTTCTCCGAAAAAGGCGGTTTTGACGAGGTTGGAGTTTGCCACGGTGTCAGCGATGCGCCGGGCGTCGGCGTCGGTCGACGCCCCGGATACCCGGATTTCGACCAGCTTGGTGGCCCCTTCGCCGTCCTTGACGATCGCACGGGCAAGAGAGGCCAGCACATCGAATACCGCCGATGCCAGGGCCTTTTTCACCGGGGCGGACGAAGCGGAAAGACCGGCGCCGCCGCCGGCCAAAAGCAGGACCGTGTCGTTGGTGCTGGTGTCGCCGTCGATGGAAATCCGGTTCAAGGTGCCGTCCACCGCGGGCTTCAAGATCGCTGCAAGGTCTTCGGGTCCGGCGGCCGCATCGGTCCACAAAAAGCAAAGCAGCGTGGCCATGTCCGGCCGGATCATCCCGGCGCCCTTGGCCACGCCGGCAACGGAAAATCCGCCCCCGGCCACAGAAACGTTCCGGCTCTCGCTTTTGGGAACCATGTCGGTGGTCATGATCGCCGCGGCCAGCGCATCGATTCCGTCGATGGAAAGGGCATTCACCAGCTCCGGCACGGCGGCGGTGATCTTTTCGACCGGCAGGGGCTCTCCGATGACTCCGGTGGAAGCCACCGCCACCAGGTCGGCGGAAACGCCCAACGCCTCGGCAGCGGCACCGGCCATGGCTTCGGCATCGGCTGCACCGCGGGTGCCGGTGCAGCAGTTGGCGTTCTTGCTGTTGACCACCACGGCCTGGCAGCGGCCGCGTCGAACCCGCTCCCGGGACAAAAGAACCGGGGCCGCCTGGACCCGGTTGGTGGTGAACACCCCGGCCACCGACGCCGGGGTGTCGGATACCAGCAGCCCGAGATCCAGCCTACCGTCTTTCTTCAAACCGGCCGATACACCGGCCATGCGAAACCCCTTGACGATAGAAGAGGCCATGGTTTACTTCCTTCCCCCTCGACCCTCCTGCACAATGGATCATTCAGGATAATCGTTTTGAAAAATTTACGCTTCATTGCGCACTTTTGCCGAACTTGTCAATCTGTCTCCGGCGTCGGCCCTCTCAAAAACAATCTTATTTGAAAACGCCTTGATGAAACCGGGTCGGGTTGATATTTCGGAACAGTGCGATTTTTGCCGAAAAGGATCGAAATGTTCCATTGATTACCCATCGCCCCCGTAAATACTATTTTGCCCTCGTCACCCATTCGAGCGAGATCGTAGATGCTGTGCGCAGCGGCTCGGACCCGGATCAGGAGAAACTGGTCACGGAGATCGTCGATCTGGACCAAGCGGTTCCGGCCGCACGCAGGCTGATCGAAGAGGGCTTCGAGGTCATTATCGGCCACGGCGGCACCGGCGCCCTGATCACCGAAAATCTCGGCCACTCGGTGGTCAATATCCCCACCACCTACCTGGCGCTGCTCCGCACGGTGTTAAAGGCGTCAGGCCATGGCAACCAGATCGGCATCACCAGCTTCGCCGGACCCCGGGACGGCATCGATCTTCTGGCCGAATACTTTCATCTGAAGGTGCGGCAGATTCTGTTTCGCACCACCGCGGAGCTGGAAACCGGCGTCGCATCGGCCATTGCCGACGGATTTTCGATCATCGTCGGCGGCGGCGTCAGCCGGCGAATGGCCCAGGCCATGGGCGGCCGCGGATTTGTCATCGCCCCCGAACCCCGGAACGTGCGCCGCGCCCTTGCCCAGGCCCGGTCAATGGCAGCCGCCCACCGCCGGGAGCGGGAGCAGGCCAAACAGCTTCAGACCATTTTACGAATGATCCCCGACGGGGTGATCGGCATCGACAACTACGGGCGGATCAATTTCTTCAATCCGACCGCGGAGCAGATTCTAGGAAAAACACTTGCCGCCCGGTCCGGCCAGTCGCTGACCCGGTTTTCCCGCGATCTGGGCCTGATCGACGTCCTCTCCACGGGCCGGCCCGAAAAGGAGCAGATCCGGAGGCTTTTCGGCAAAGACCTGATCATCGATACGCTTCCCATCGAAATCGACGGCCGGATTCGCGGGGCCGCGGCCCTGATCAAGGAGGCTGGCTCGATTCAGAACATCGACCGCAAAGTCCGTGAAAGCCTTTATCGCAAAGGATTTGCGTCAAAACACAGCCTCGCCTCGATCGAGGGAAGCAGTGCGGCCGTAAGTGCTCTGAAAAAAAGGGCCGAGCGCTATGCGGCCAGCGAGGCCCCGGTCCTGCTCCAGGGCGAAACCGGCACCGGCAAAGAACTGCTGGCCCATGCCGTTCACCGGCTCAGTCCCCGAAACGACGGGCCCTTCGTTGCGGTCAACTGCGCCGCACTGCCCCAGACGCTGCTGGAAAGCGAACTGTTCGGCTACGAGGAGGGGGCCTTTACCGGCGCCAAAAAGGGGGGCAAGATCGGCCTGTTCGAGCTGGGCCGGGAAGGGACCGTGTTTCTCGATGAGATCGGGGACATCCCCCCTGAGGTCCAGATCCGCCTGCTTCGGGTGGTGGAGGCTAAGGAGGTGATGCGCGTGGGCGGAGACCGGATCGTGCCGGTGGACGCACGCATCGTCAGCTCCACCTGCAAAGATCTGGGCGAAGAACTGCGGAAGGGCAGATTTCGGCCCGATCTGTTCTACCGGCTGGGGGTCCTGAAACTGGTCGTCCCTCCGCTGCGGGAAAGATCCGAAGACATCCCCGAGATCATCGAAGATCTTCTGACCCGGCACGGCAAAGACAAAAGCGCCGTCACCCCGCCGATGCTTGACCGGATGAAGCGGTATTCCTGGCCGGGAAACGTAAGGGAGCTCCGATCGCTGCTGGAAAGCTACCTGGTTCTGCTCGGCGGGCGGCACTGCGACGAAGCCCTCTTCTTCGAACTAATGCAGACCGCAGCCGAGTCCGCTGGGTCGTGCCCCGGTTTGGCATCCGCTGCCGGCACCGAGCCGATCGCCGAAGACGAAACGCTCAAAGCTCGTCTGGACCGCTTCGAACGGCGGATCCTCGAAGAAACGCTAACGGCATGCCGGCACAACCGCAAAGCGGCGGCCCGGCGCCTCGGCATCAGCACCAACACGCTGTGGCGAAAACTCAAATCCCGTTCTTGAACGGAACGGCGGGGCTGTCTACCGGCTGCTGTTTCTATATCACCCCATCGCGCTTGAGCGCCGAAACATCTTCGGCCGTCAGCGCCAATTGCTCGCAAAGAACTTCTTCATTGTGCTCGCCGAGCATGGGCGGCCGGCGACGGGCCGAAGCCGGGGTCCTTTCCATTTTGAACGGAAATCCGAGCTGCGGCACGCTCCCTTCCACCGGGTGGGGCATGTCAAAGCGCATCCGGCGGGCGGCGATGTTCGGGTCGGCGAAGACCTCGGCCATATCCATTACCGGCCCGCAGGGAATCCCGGCCGCCTCGAGCAGAGGCAGCCACTCTGCGGCCGTCCTGGCCCGCATCTTTTCTTCCAGAATCGGCATGATTTTTTCTCTGTTTTTGACCCGATCGGCATTGGTCCGGAAGCGCGGGTCGTCGATCAGCGCTTCGGCGCCGACCACACGACAAAAGGCGGGGTACATCGAATCACTGGTAGCCGCCACCTGCACGTACCGGCCGTCTGCCGCGGCAAAGGCCCGGGCCGGCACCCGGTGGATGTGATCCAGTCCCCAACGCTCGGGCGCTTTTCCGGTGGCAAAAAAGTCCATGGCCATGATCGTGAGCAGGCTGACGATGCCGTCGTACAAGGCCACATCGATGTACTGCCCCTCGCCGGTCCGCTGCCGGTAGATGCAGGCGGCGAGTACGGCCACCACCGCCTGGTTTGCGGCCACCAGATCGGTGATCGGAATGCCCACCTTCACCGGAGAGCGCCCGCGTTCTCCGGTAATCGACATCAGCCCGGTCATTCCTTGAACGATCGGATCGTAGGCCTTCTTGTCCCGGTAGGGACCGTCCTGGCCGAACCCGGAGATGGAGCAATAGACGATTCCGGGATTTTCTCTTTTGAAGGTCTCGTAGTCGATGCCCAGCTTGCGGACGACCCCCGGGGTGAAGTTTTCCAGAACCACATCGGACGTTGCCGCCAGGCGGCGGGCGATGTCCCGGCCCCGCTCCGCTTTCAGGTTCAGGGTAATCGACCGCTTGTTACGGTTCAGGATCGTAAAGTAGCCGCTTTCTCCTTTTTCCAGGATCGGCGGCCACGTCCGACTCTCGTCGCCGGCCGGCGGTTCGACCTTGACCACCTCGGCGCCGAGGTCTCCCAGCATCATGGCGGCATAGGGGCCGGCCAGGACACGGGTAAAGTCCAACACCTTGATACCGTTTAATGGTTGTTGTGGCATTGCAGTCTCCATTTTATTTTCTGTAATCGAACCTGCGCTTGAACACCGACCTGGCAATCATGTTCAGCTGGGCCTCGGAGGTGCCGCCGCCGATCTTGAACATCCGCACGTCCCGGAGCATCCGCTCCAGGGGCAGAGACCGGGAATAACCATAGGCCCCGTGCATCTGGAGGCTGTCGCTGGCCACCTCGAAGGCAGCCTTGCCGGTGTAATACTTGGCCATGGAGGCCTCGTCCATATGCGGCAGCATCACGTTGTTGGGAAGCATCCGGGCGTTGCAGGCCGAGCGGTAGATCAGCAGACGGGCCGCGTTCAGTTCGGTTTCTCCCTTGGCCATCATCCACTGGAGCCCCTGAAAATCGGCGATGGGCCTTCCGAAGGCCTTTCGCTTTTTCATCCACTGAACCGCCAGGTCGTGGGCTCCCTGCGCGATGCCCAGGGCCACGGCGCTCGCCCCGACCCGCTGGCCGTTGTATCCGTACATCAGCTTTTTGAATCCTTCGGTGCCTTCGCCCTGGACCACGACGTTTTCGGCGGCTACTCGGCAGTCTTTGAAGATCAGCTCGGCCTCCGGGATGCCTCGCAGCCCCATGGCCCGTTCCACCGTTCCGAAGGTGAAGCCCGGGGTTCCCTTGTCCACGAGGATCCCTCCGATCCCCTTGTCCTTGCCGTCTTCGATGAACCGGGCAAAGATCAGGTTGGTCACCGAAATGGTCCCGCCGGTGATCCAGTGCTTCGTTCCGTTGACGATATAGTCGTCGCCCTGCTTTTCGGCCGTCGCCTGAAGGTCGGTCAGGGCAGTGCCGGCTTCGGGTTCGGTCATCCCAATGGCCGGTTTGTCTCCTTCTTCAAGGATCCGATGGGCCACCAGCTTGCGCTGGTCGTCGGTACCGTATGCCATGACGCAGCCTAAGGCGCCCATGTTGGTCTCCACCAGGATCCGGCCGGTCACCCCGCAGTACTTCGCCGCGGTTTCGATGGCCAGAATCGCATCGATCAGGGGACGTCCCTGTCCGCCATATTGTTCGGGAATCGTCATCCCCAGAAACCCGAGCTCCCGGAGCAGGTGAAGATTCTCCCAAGGGTATTCATGATTTTCGTCCCACCGGGCCGCCTTGGGGGCAAACTCCTTCCGCCCGAGTTCGTCGATGGTTTCGATGATCCGACGCTGTTCCGCGCTGTACTGGAAATCCATGGGGTGCGGCTCCTTTTCTTTAACAGTTCGTGGTTCGTTTCCCGCCGGGGACGATGGGAAATGAATTGAATGACTAAAATGCCTAAAATGAGCTAAAATGGTGGAATCGCTTCGCTCCGGCATTGGAAAACGGCATAAATTCCATTCGTGTTCGATTCGCCGGTTTGACAGCGGCCCTCGCCATGGGCGATAGTGCCGTTGCTCCAAAGGTCTGAGCAAAGCCTGTGCCAATCGATTGCAATTCGTTCATGCTCTGGAATTTCCAACCTTTTTTCTGGAAGATGATGATGGCGAAGGTTCGGAGGGATCTCAAATATGGAATCCATTATTCCAAATTTGAGATTTTATGGCAACACCGCCGAGCGGGGCCGGTGGACTGCCCTATGCATTTGCAGCAGAAGATGGAGCCTCTGTTTTGAAACGATGGAGCGAAGCGACACAACCAAAAATTTTTGGCATTTTAGGCATTTCAACGACGTAAGCCACCCGCGAACAATGACCATTGACCATTGACCGATGACGGCGAAAAACTTCAAACTCACCATCGAATACGACGGCACTGATTTCCACGGCTGGCAGCGGCAGCCGCGGGACCGATCCGTCCAGGCTGAAATCGAAGCGGCCCTTTCGACCATGACCCGGCAAAAGATCACGGTCCACGGCTCGGGGCGCACCGACGCCGGAGTGCATGCCCTGGGCCAGGCGGCCAGTTTTGTCTGCGAAACCCGCCTTTCGGCACGGGAGCTTCTCAAGGGTCTCAACGGCCTGCTGCCAGAGGATATCGCGATTCTGGAATGCCGGGAAACAACCGAAGACTTTCACGCCCGATACAGCGCCAAAAGCAAGGTTTACCGGTACTGCATTCTCAACCGGCCCATTCCGGGCGCCATCGGCCGGCGGTTTTGGTGGCACCTTCGAACTCCCCTGGATGTCGATGCCATGTCGCAGGCCGCGGCCCGGCTTCTCGGCACCCGCGACTTTTCCTCATTTGAAGCCGCAGGCAGCCCCCGAAGCCACAGCCTTCGAACGGTGATCGCCGCCGCATGGGAAAAAGAGACGCCGGATCGGCTTTATTTCGAGATCGAAGCCGACGGTTTTCTTCGGGGCATGGTGCGAAATATCGTGGGAACCCTGGTGGAGGTGGGCTCAGGAAAACGACCGGCCGAAGACGTGGAAACGATCATGGCCGCGTGCGACCGGGCCCTGGCCGGACCCACGGCCCCGGCCCGCGGTCTGTTCCTGGTGCAAGTCCGCTATTGATCCCTCAACTGCTGCTTTCCGAGCGGGACTTCATTTCCTGGATTTTCCGGTTGTAGAAGGCGATCACCTCCCGCCGGTTGAGCATACCGATCAGAACCCCGTTGTCGTCGTCTCTGACCACCGGCAGGCTGTCGATGTTTTTCTGGGTGAACTTTTGAAACACCGAGTTCAAGTCGTCGCCCGGGGCGGTTACGATGATGTCCGTTGTGCACAGATCCTTCATCACCACCAGCGGTTCGACCTCCGGGGAGAAGAGGACCCCCCGGATGTCGGTGCTGGAGAATATCCCCGAAAGCCGCCCGTTTTCGTCCATCACCGGAAAATAATGCTGTTTGGTGGCCGCAAAGTAGGTCTTGAAATCCCGGAACGACATGCTCTCGGGGATCAACCGGACTTTGCGGACATAGGGCATCAAGTCCTTGACCCGGATGGCTTGAAGCACATCGACGAAGAAATCGCCTGCGTGGGCCGGCGAATCGATCCGACTCTTGACCTGCCGCTCGTAAATGGTCCAGCGCCGGGAGGCCAGATAGGACACGGAGCAGACCAGGAGGCTGGGCAGGAGCAAATGATAGGAGTTGGTCATTTCACTGACAAAAATGATTGTCGATATCGGGGTGTTGGACACCGCGGTAAAAAACCCGGCCATGCCCACCACGACAAAGGCCCCCGGTGCGGTCACCACCCCCGGCATGATGTTGTGGAAGACCTGGCCCACGACGCCTCCCATGGCCCCGCCGATCACCACCGACGGGCCGAACACCCCGCCGCTGCCGCCGGAGCCGATGGAAAAGGAGGTCGTGAGCACCTTTCCAACGGCCAGGGCGAACAGAAACGGAACGGTCAACTCGTTGTGAATCGCCATCTGGGCGAACCCGTACCCGAATGCAAGGGTCTGGGGCAGAAAAAAACCGATGATCCCGGTGCACAGCCCGCCGACGGCCGGTTTGATGTAATTTGGAATCCGGATCTTTTCGAACAGGCGGGTAACCCCGTAAAAGGACTTGACGTAGAAAATGCCGGTAGCCACCAGCACCAGGGAAAGCAC
The DNA here is from genome assembly GCA_964409825.1 of uncultured Desulfobacterales bacterium. Lineage (GTDB taxonomy): Bacteria > Desulfobacterota > Desulfobacteria > Desulfobacterales > CAFBRK01 > JAIPEL01. The sequence continues at coordinate 10,820 of CAYPFH010000048.1, forward strand.
GAGATAGGGTCCCAGCTCCAGAGGGTTGCGGAAGACGAAGTGCGGAGATTCGAACAGCGATCCCCAGCCGAACACCAGGCAAAACAGGCAGTACGCCACCACCGAAGAGATGCCGGCCGGAATGATCACCTCGGATTCGAATTCGGGGTCCCGGTAGAGCACCTCGGCCGCGAACAGTGCGCCGGCCAGCGGCGCCCGGAAGATGCTTCCGACCCCGGCGCCGATGCCCGCCGCCATCATGATGCGGCGCTCCCGGTCCGACAGATTCAGGCGCGTAGCCAGAAAAGAACCGAATCCGGCGCCGATCTGGGCGATCGGCCCTTCCCTGCCTCCGGAGCCGCCGGTGGTCAGGGTAATGGCCGATGCGATGGTTTTGATGATCGGCACCCTGCCGCGGATAAAGCCGCCTTTGCGGTGATAGGCGTCGATGGCAGCGTCGGTGCCGTGCCCCTTGGCTTCCGGGGCAAACATGTAAACCAGCCAGCCGCTGACGACGCCGCCGAAGGCGGGCAGAAGCAGAAGCAGCCACCGGTTGAAGGGGCGGTCGGTCGGCGGCAGCAGGTGGTGCTCTCCGGCCGGCGCCGGAGGGCGGTAGCCGGCGATCATGTCCATGAAATAGTGGATGCCAAGCTGGCACAGGTAATGAAAGACGATCGAACCGATGCCCGCAATGACGCCGACGAGCACGAAGTAGAAGGTCCATTTGCCGGCCCGGGCGATATTGGCTGAGCGGCCCGGACCGATCAGGGCGTGAAGGCGGTCTATCCAGCAGGCGGATTCGGACATCGTTTATTCGGACCCGGAGAGCTCCCGGACGCCTTTGTAGACGGTCTCGAAAAGCTCCGGAATCTGCTCCTCTTCCAGGCAGGAAAAGGCGATCCGCAGGTCGCGGTTACCCAGGGCGATCAGTCCGATCCCGTATTTTTCCAGGAGGTGAATCCGAAGCTGCTCAGCGTCTACACCGCGGGGGCGAAGGCACATGAAATACCCGGAGTTGAATGGATAGACGTCCCAGGCGCCGTCATAGCGGGGATTTGAAAGCACCTGCCTGACCCGCTGGGCCCGGCGCCGCATTACTTCGTACTTTTCGGCCTTCTCCGAGGCGAAGGCCCCACTTTGCATGGAGGCGAGCACGATCGACTGGGACAGGTGGCTGGCGTTGGAGATCGATCCGCGGACGCAGCCGGCGGTCTTTTTTTCCAGAATGTCGTACACCGCAGCAGAATCGCCGTCCACGGTGCATCCATAGGTGATGAAGCCGACCCTCAGTCCCCACACGAAATTTTCCTTGGTGGCGCCGTCGAGTTTGACGGCAAGCAGGCGGGGATGGCTGCCGGTCAGAAGCGCGAACATCGATTCTTTCAGGGTCTCGTCTTCGTAAAACAGACCGAAGTAGGAGTCGTCGAGCGCCGCCACCACGTTGGTGCCCGACGCCGCCGCTTCGATCAATACCGCTGCGGTATGCTTCGCCTCCTCCCGGCTGAGGGTGTAGCCCGACGGATTGTGGGGGAAGTTGAGCAGAACGACGATCTTGGAACGAGAGGCGGCCTCCGCTTTTACCGCCGCCTCGAAGCCCTTTATATTGTAGCGCATGTCGCCGGTAAACATGGGATAGGTTCTAATCTCCGCTCCTTTGCGGACCGAAAAAATCATGTTGTAGTTTCCCCACATCGGATCCGGCAAAATCACCGAGTCTTCAGGATCCAGCCAGAGATCGGCAAATACGCTTACCCCATGGGTGATCCCGGAGGAGACCACCGGCAGGCTGATCGCCTTTCCGTCAAGCGACGGGTTTTTCTGAACCAGCGACTTCTTCCAAATCTGCCGCAGATCCGGCAGTCCGAAGGAGGGCGCGTAGGTGATGCTTTTTTCCGGAGCCAGGGCGCCGATGCGTTCCATCACCGACGGCAGGTGCATGATGCCCAGAGCATCGGTGGCAATCCCGACGGAGGCATTCATGTGGTAGGCCTTTTCCTTGGCTTCCGCCCCCTGGGTTAAAATGCCCTTCGGGAAAAACAGTTTTTTGCCGATATCCGAGAGCATGTCAAAGATCGGCCCGGCGGCGGCCTGAAGTTCCCTGTTGAGGGATTCGGCAATGGGATTCATGCAGTCGACCTCCTTGTTCGTCAAAGGGATCCGGCATTGCGGCAAAGCAAACAAGACACCTTACTGTCCGCAGCGGAAAGCTGTCAAGGGGCGGGGTTCTGCGTTCTGGGTTCTGCGTTCTGGGTTCTGAGTTCTGAGTTCTGGGTTCTGGGTTCTGGGTTCTGAGTTCTGGGTTCGGGGTTCTGGGTTCTGGGCGAGAAATTCTTCGCAAATCTCAACCCTGAACGGGAAACGGGGAACCCTGAAACTTCCCAATAAAAGACCCCGCCCTGGTCGGGGCGGGGTCTAGGGTAGGTGGTCAGGCGACATGTTATTTTTTCCCCCGTTTGGATGCCTTCAGCGGGTTGAGTTTCTTGGAAGAGTCAACGACGGTCGCCGTCTTCACATGGGTCGCCAGGTTGCAGTTTCCGTGCTTCCATTTGGCTGCAGGCTCCGGACAGGCAGAGCAGTACCAGCCGGCCTCGAACTCGCCGCTGCGGCCGCATCCCTGGCACGCTTCGACGATCACGTGGCACCTGCCGCCGTTATACGTACAACCGGCAGCCGTCATAAACGGACATTCCACACCTTTTCGAATCGTTTGACAAATCATGGCAATCACCCCCTTTCCGTTCAGAATGCGGGCTCAAAAAAAACCCGGTATTTCAACGGCAAATACCAGGCCTTGCTGAGCCGAAAAAATTTTTGCGATATATAAAGATGCGTTTTGACCTTGTCAAGATAAATCCGCGACTATATCGCTTCGCGATTCTGGCGCGGATTTATCGGCGGCGGCTTCGCCGCCTGTTTTTTTACCCCGGTTGTCCATGTGTCAAGTCAGTGAGATCGACACTGCGAACCAACCGTTTTTGTTTTTCACAAGCGGGAAATTCCGGCGGCGGGCTTTGCCCGCCGCCGGCATTTCCCGCTGTTGACTTTGAACGGAAAACCTGCGAAAAATCGCCGCAATTCAGTCCAGACCGGTGTGGAAAATCAACACCGCCAATGCAAGAAGGATTTGAGAGCGCAAAAAATGAGTGCTTCATCAACCATGATCAAACAGGCCATCGAGGTCCTGCAACTGGAAGCTGAAGGAATTCTGAAGCTCATCGACCGCCTCGATGACCGTTTTGCCGCGGCAGTCAATGCCATCTACCGCTCCAAGGGGCGGGCGATCGTCGCAGGCATCGGCAAATCGGGAATCGTCGGGCGCAAAATCGTGGCCACCCTCAACAGCACCGGCACCCGCGCCTTGTTTCTCCATCCGGTGGAGGCGGTCCACGGCGATCTGGGCATTGTCAGCGAAGACGACATCTTTCTTGCGCTTTCCAACAGCGGCGAGACCGATGAAATCAATATCCTGCTGGCGAGCATCCGGAGAATCGGCTGTACGACCATTGCCTTTACCGGAAATTCAGACTCCACGCTTGCCCGCTGCAGCGATATTGTCATCTACGCGGGCGTCGACCGTGAGGCGTGCCCCTTGGGCCTGGCCCCGACCTGCAGCACCACGGCCATGCTGGCCCTGGGCGACGCTCTGGCGGTCGTGCTCACTCACAAACACAAGTTCAAAACCAGCGATTTTCGGCGGTTTCATCCCGGCGGCGCACTGGGCCAGCATCTGCAAAGCCAGGTACAGGAACTGATGATCACGGGCAGGAGCGTGCCGAAAGTCGCCGACAAGGCTTCCATGGCAGAGGCCGTCTCTGAAATCGACCGCGTCGGTATCGGGGCCGTGCTGGTGGTCCGAAGCGACGGCACCCTGGCCGGCATCATCACCGACGGCGACATCCGGAGGAGCATCGCCCGGGGAAAAGATGTCACGGCGCTTCCAGTGGATGCCGTCATGTCTCCGGATCCGCATTCCCTTCGACCCGATACCCCGACCTACGACGCATTGAACCTGATGGAAAAGCATCAGATCACGGTGCTGCCCATTACCAGCCCTACCGGCAAAGTCAGGGGAATTTTGCACCTGCATGACATCCTGGGAAAAGGTGAATTCAAATTCAACGGCCAATAGGTTTCCGGACCCGATGTTGAGATGATTTCTCGACAACGTCATGAAAGTGGATATGCTATAGGCCGGTTCATAAATGAAACGCTGCCATTTTGGCACAGTTTCAAAACAGAGGATGGACGCAAAAATCGCCTGCGCAGTTTCCCCAGGCTGAAAGGCAACTGATGGACTTTTTCGAAATCGATACGAGCATACCGACGCTTGGAGAGGCTAAAATCCCCTCCCCCCTTCGGAACCTTGACGGCGAGATCCACAAGCGCCGTTTTGTCGACGACAACAACCGGGTGATGATCGCCGTCGATCCGGAACAGGTAGCCAACCGGATCAGAGAAGACGGCAGCCCGCCCTCATTTGAGCGGGCAGGCCCAAGAAGCAGGATCTACTTTGATCCGAGCAAGCTCCGATGTGCGCTGGTCAACTGCGGCGGGCTATGCCCGGGTTTGAACGACATCATCCGATCCCTGGTCCTGGAGCTCTACTACGGCTACGGGGTGCGCAACATCTACGGGATCCGATACGGCCTGCAGGGATTTATTCCCTCCTACGGCCACGACCTGATGGACCTGAAGCCGGCCAGCGTCGGCAACATCCTCGATATGGGCGGCACCATCCTCGGCTCGTCCCGCGGCCCCCAGCCCATCGACGAGATCGTCGACACCCTGGAGCGGCTCAATATCGGCATCCTGTTTATGATCGGCGGGGACGGCACCCTGATGGCCGCCTCGAAAATCGCAGACACCATCACCGCCAGGGGTTTGAAAATCAGCGTGGTGGGAATCCCCAAGACCATCGACAACGACATTCACATGGTATCGAAAAGTTTCGGCTTCGACACCGCCGTGGAGGTGGCGCGCACGGCGATCATGGGAGCGCACAACGAGTCGGAAGCCTACCCCAACGGCATGGGCCTGATCAAACTGATGGGAAGACACTCCGGGTTTATCGCCGCCACGGCCACCCTGGCCCAGCAGCACGTCAACTTCGTACTGATTCCCGAAGTCGACTTCGACCTGGAAGGTCCCAAAGGGCTGTTCAAGGCCCTCGAAGACCGGCTGTTGCTGCGGCAGCATGCAGTGATCGTGGTCGCCGAAGGGGCTGGGCAAAAATTCTTCGAAAACCTGGAAAAAGAGACCGACGAGTCGGGCAATGTCCGCTTAGGAGACATCGGGATCCTTCTCAGGGACAAGATCAACGCCTACTTTAAAGAACGGGGCATTTCCATCACCCTGAAATACATCGATCCGAGCTACACCATCCGCAGCCTCCAGGCCAACGCCAACGACAGCGTTTTTTGCGGTTTTCTGGGAAGGGACGCCGTCCACGCCGGGATGGCCGGCAAAACCCGCATGCTCATCGGACACTGGAACAACCACTTCGTCCATGTGCCGATGTCCGCATCGACAGGAAAAAGAAAGCAGGTCAATCCCGACGGCAAGCTGTGGTCCACGGTACTGGAAGCCACCGGCCAGGGAACCCTGAAAAATCACGAATAGCGCCAGCTGTGCGATCTTTGATTGCCGCTGCCATTCAAACATTTCATTCATTTTGATGATATCTTGGCCTGCGCCGATGTTAGGTATCCTTTGGAGCGAG
>CAYPFH010000048.1:16527-17911 GCA_964409825.1 uncultured Desulfobacterales bacterium
CGGCATCATGAATCCCGGAAGCTCACAGAAGCGCCACAATCTCCTCGGCGTGGCGGCGTCCGGCGCCGGTTTGAGCGGCCGCGGCCGCCAGCGCCTTTTTCCCGACGGCGGCCGCCTCCTCCGGCCGGGTGAGGTAGAACAGCGCCCGCCTGGCCAACTGGTCTTCGTCGGCCACGGCTTCTCCTCCGCCCTCGCTTTCCAGGATTTCCCGGGCATCTGCAAAGTCCTCTGTGGAAGGGCCATAGAGCACGGGCTTTGCCCAGGCCGCGGGCTCAAGAAGGTTCTGCCCCCCCAAGGGCGCAAGACTCCCCCCGCAGAACACCGCCGAAGCGGTCCCGTAGGCGGTCATCAGCTCTCCCATGGTGTCCAAAACGACCACCGATGCGGTTCTTTTGACGCCGCGGGCCCCCAGGGAGCTTCTTGTCTGTACGCTGAGCCCATGGCCTGAAGCGAGCATCGAAAAAAAGGCCGCATTTTTCAGGTGCCGCGGCGCAAGGATTAGCACCGCACCGGGCAAAGAGGCCCGGATGCGGCAGAAGGCAGCCAGGACTTTTTTCACCTCTGCGCCGCGCACGCTCCCGGCCACCAGAACCGGGTCTTTCGGGGTCAGTCCCATCAGCCCGGCCATTTCTTGTCGGGCCGCATCGGATGCCCGCTCCAACAGCCCGTCGTATTTGGCATTTCCATGAATCCGGACGCGGTCGGGGGCAGCCCCCATCTTTTGGATGCGGACCGCATCGGCCCTGCTGATCATCGAAAAGGTCTGCAGGCACGCCAGCGCCGGCGCAATAAAGGGCCGAATCCGGAGATAGCGCCAAAAAGACCGGGGGGAGATCCGGCCGTTGACCAGGGCCGCACTGATTCCGGCCCTGCGCGCCTGCATCAGCCAGTTGGGCCAGATCTCGGTCTCGCAGACGGCGAGCAGATCCGGGGAAAAGGCCCGAAGCGCCCCGCCGACGGCAAAAGGCACATCAAAGGGGGCGTAAATGCACAGGTCTTCCGGGCCTGAAGCCTTCCGGGCCAACGCCTGGCCGGTGTCGGTGGTGGTCGAAAGGATCACGGAACTGCGGGGAAGGAGCGCTTTTACCGCGCGCCGGATCGCCGCTGCAGCCCGGACTTCTCCCACCGATACGGCGTGGATCCAGATGCGCGGACTTCCGGCCGCCCGGCCGATCTCGCCGCGGGGATACCGCCCCAAACGCTGGGCAAAACCTTCCGTGAATTTCCCGGTCAATCTTGAATAGAGATAAAACGGCGCAAGTGCGGGAAAAAAAAGCCCGCCTGCAAGAAGCCGGTATACCTGATAGGAGAAGCTCATTTGGTCCTGGAGCTCGTATGAAACTTCATGTTCCCGGTCCGTCATGCCGGACCCCGGATCGAGTCC
>CAYPFH010000049.1:0-5665 GCA_964409825.1 uncultured Desulfobacterales bacterium
GCCCCGCCGCTGATCTCGGGGCGATCAGTTCGATCAATACGGAAACTTCCCCGCCCGTCATCCGGGTGCGGGAATGCCAGAAAATGGCCCGTTCGGACTCTTTGTACTGAAACAAAGGGATTTTTTGCCGGATTTTTTTTTCAACACCTTTATAAAATCGCGGAAGCGATTTTAGAAAGAAGGAGAACGAAAATGGAAATCAAAGTATTGGGCCCCGGGTGCCCGAAATGCCAGCAGACGGAAAAAATCGTAAAAGAAGCCATTGCCGAAAGCGGCGTCGATGCCCAAATCGACAAGGTGACCGACACCATGAAAATCGCCGGCTATGGGGTATTCGGCACACCGGCGGTGGTGGTCGACGGCGAGGTCAAGTCGGTGGGAAAGATCCCCAAAAAAGAAGACGTCAAATCCTGGCTTAAAAAATAGGGAGGATGCAATGGCCGAAACATGCTGCGGCGAGGGAAACGAGGTGATGATCCTGGCCTGTTCGGGCGGCTCCAACGTGGGCCAGCTTTCCAATCAGGCGGCCGTGGAGCTGACCCAGGAAGGCTTTGGAAAGATGTTCTGCCTGGCGGGAATCGGCGGGCGGCTTTCCGGATTTGTCCAGTCGGCAAAGGATACACCGAAAATGGTGGCCGTGGACGGCTGTCCGGTGGGCTGCGCCAAAGCGATTTTAAAAGAGGCGGACATACCGATGGACAGCTACCTCGTCATCACCGAGGAAAAGATCGAAAAAAACAAGAATTTCAATCTGGAGCGGACCGATGTCGACCGGGTCAAGGCGGCGGTCAAAACGGCGGTAAACGGCGCCGGCAGGCCATTGGCGTCTTCTTCCGAAGCCGTGGGCGGCTGCAAATCCTGCTGTTGAAGGTCCAATCCGTGGAGGTGCCGTCATGCTGCTCGAAAGCTACCGGCTTGAGATCTTCAACTCGGCGTGCAACCCCGGCGCTTTGGCCGTGCACTGCTATGCCCATCTGGACCAGGACATCAGCGAGGCGCTGCCCTATCTGAATGCGGCCCTGGGCGGATTCGAATACATCAAGGACCCGCCCTCGGTCACCTTCAAGGCCCAGGGCAAGCTGATCACGGTCCAAGGGAGAAAGATCGCGGTCAACGCCCTCAAAGACGAGGCCGAGGCCCGCAAGATCGTGGAATGGCTCAAGCGGGAGATCAACGACGCCTGGGACAATCGGGGACAGATCGAGCCCAGCTACGAAGGCGCCCCCCGGCCGAAAGTGATCGAGATTTTGAAGCTTCTTCCGAAGACCAACTGCAGGGAATGCGGCGAGCCTACCTGCATGGTGTTTGCCGCCCGGCTGGCGGAAGGGGCAAAGGGAGTCGAGGGCTGCCCACCGCTGGCCGGAGAGCCGCGTCAGCAGCTTGAACAGTATATGGATTGCTTCAATCTGGAAGATGTCTGATGGCGGATGCATCAGGTGGGTTGCAATTTTATTCCTGATCTTGCATAAAACACATGGATTTTTAACCGACTCGGGGTATGCTTGCCGTATGAGGAACAAGTTTTTCATCATTCTCGTCTCCATGGCCGTGGCCTTCAGCTTGGCCTCCACCAGCGCTTGTGCGGCACTATTGGTGAAGTCCGGCAAAACGGAGTGCGAGAAAATACGGTTTTCCGAAAACGACAGCGACAAGCCTGCTCCGGAAACCTGCCACGTAACGCCTTGCCAGGCCCCAGATGGGGAAGTGTTCATTTTGCCGGACGCATCCTCCAGGCGAGGCCATTCGGAAAAACGCGGTTCGTTTTCAGCACCGGTTGCAGCGGCAGGACTACTGGCTGCCCCCGCGTCGGCGCCATTCCTTGCAGCCGGAAAATTTGTCTTGAAACTGCCGCCCTCATTCAGCCAGCCACCGTTGTACTCCCTTCACTGCGTCTATATCTGTTAGCCGCCGTCTTTACAGAATTGACCGGCAGATGTCCTTCTGCAGGCCCGCATCCGTTTATATCGAACAGAAACCATCTATCTTGATCGGCAACCATTGCATCGCCGACGAAACTGGATTTTAGATCATGCGAAACATTTTTCGTTTCAAAAAAAATGCCGCCGGCTGGAGCTTATGTCTGTGCCTGCTGCTTTTGCTGGTTTTATCTGTACCGCAAACGATCCGCGCCGCCACATTGGACAGCCGCTATCCAGGACTTGCCACGGGTCTGCTCAAATCCGCGGAGTTGGCGTCCCTGGATGAAAACGTCCTGCTGACGTTCAAAGACGTCGCCATCACACGCACAGAGCTGCTCGATGGCATAAAAGACCAGGAGCCCGCTCTGCGCGCACAGCTGGAAAAGAACCTGATCTTCCTGCTGGAGCAGGAAGCGGTGCGCCGCATTTTGCTCAGCGAAGCAAAAAAGGCGGGCATTGCGGCTGCAGACGGAGACGAAAACCGGGCGATTCAGGCATTGTTCGAACAGCGCACCCGGGATTTGGCCGTATCCGAAAACGAAGCACTTGCCTTTTATGCATCCAACAAGGAAATGATGGGCGGCGCCCCCTTCGAGCAGGTTGCGGCCATGATCCGCCAATACCTGCTCCAGGACAAACAGCAGAAAGCGGTCGCCCGCTACATCGACGGGTTGGGCGATACCGTGGCCATGCGCATCAACGGAAGCTGGGTCAAAGCCCAGGCCCGCCTGGCTGCGGACAACCCCGTGGACCGCGCCCGCCGCTCCGGCAAGCCGACCCTGGTAGAATTCGGCGCCACGGGCTGCGTGCCCTGCGACATGATGCAGCCCATTTTGGACAAGCTGCGCAAGGACTACCCCCAAAAGCTCAATGTGGTCTTCGTCCATGTGGGTGAAGAGCAGATCTTGGGGGCGCGCTACGGCATCCAGTCCATCCCCGTGCAGGTGTTCTTCGACGCCGACGGCAACGAGGTGTTCCGGCACGTGGGATTTTTCGCCCAAAGCGAAGTGGATCGGCAGTTAACCAAAATGGGAGTGAAAAAATGATGTCCAAAGCAAATTTGGGCAAAGCGGTTGCGGTTGCGCTGGTTGCGGGGCTGGCCGTCATTGCCGCACTCCAGGTGAAGGGGCCGGCCAAAGGCCCGGATGCCGAGATACCGGTGGAGCGACCGGCCGCTGCCGCGCCTTCTTCCGGACGGGTGACCATGATCGATCTGGGGGCCACCGAGTGCGTCCCGTGCAAGATGATGGCGCCCATTCTCGAAGAGCTGAAAAAAGAGTATGCCGGAGAGGCCGATATCATCTTTATCGATGTGTGGAAAAACCCGCCCGAGGCCAGAAAGTACGGTATCCGGGCCATTCCCACGCAGATTTTCTACAACGCCGAGGGGCGGGAAGTATACCGCCATACCGGCTTCCTTGACAAGAAACGGATTGTCGACATCCTGACCCGGCTGGGGGTATCTTCCGGGCAGTCGCAGCAACGAAGTTAAAAGAAAGGAAACGGACCGATGTTGGATTCGTTTTTTCTGGCGGTAAACCAGTGGATGTCCGGCGGTCTGGCGGTTGCCGCTGCGGGCGCCTTTGCCTGGGGCATGGTCAGCGTGCTGTTCTCCCCATGCCATCTGGCCTCCATCCCGTTGATCGTAGCCTACGTGGGCGGCCAGCAGAGCGCCGTCAATCCCCGGCGGGCCGCCGGCTATGCGGCCGCATTTTCGGTGGGGCTGTTTATCACCATTGCCGTTATCGGGATCGTATGCGCCCTTTTGGGCCGGATGCTCGGCGATGTGGGCACCTGGTGGCAGGTGCTGGTGGGGATGGTTCTGATCTGGGTGGCCCTGGGCATGCTCGGGGTGCAGGCCTGCTCCATGTCCGGATCGCTGCTCTACCGTCTCAAGCTGCGCGGCATCCACGGCGCCTTCGGCCTGGGGCTGGCCTACGGCATTTTATCCGGATCGTGCACCTTCGGCTTTATCGCCCCGATTCTGGCCATCGTCACCGTGCAGCAAAAGATCGTGGCCGGTTCGGTGATGATGATCCTTTTCGCCGTGGGCCACTGCCTGCCCATCGCCGTGGCCGGCAGTTCCACGGCCCTGGTGCGCAGAGTGACCGAAAACACCGCCTGGCAAGGGGCCGGCTTGTGGTTCCGGCGCGGCGCCGGGGTGGTGATCGCCCTGCTGGGGATTTATTTCATATACACTCCGTTTACCGGGGGAATCTGACGCGGGGGGCCGATAGGGGGTTCGATCTATATATTAGAGCGCTTGTCAAAATAACGTTCCGATAGCAAGGCTTGATGCTGGATTAGCCCTGTCGATTCAACTCTGTAGGCCGCAACCCAAGCGCTCTAAGTGTTGGTTCTTTTACATATAGGGATTGTCAAACAGCCGATCTATGACCTTGATTTCGCAGGGTGCCAGTGCATATCAAGTTCCCTCAAACGGAACGAAAATATGACAATCCCTATAAACATTCGGCATGCCGGCGGCATCGTTCCGCCAGGAGGGAACATATACCGAAATGGACATGGCTCAATCAAAACGAAATGCATTCAAACAATCGCTCTGGCAGACGCCCGCGATCATCGTGGCGGCCTGCCTGATCGGTCTTGCCGTCAACCAGTTTCGGCCCGGCGGCATCGCACTTGTCGGCGACTGGTCTCAGGACGCGCGCTTTTCCGACGACGCCGGAGACAGCCTGGTCGTCTCTCTTGAAGCGGCCGAGCAGTTGTTCCGGCAGGAAAGGGTCCTGTTCGTCGATGCGCGTTCTAAAAGAGAGTATGGGGCAGGCCACATCCGCGGGGCGCTGAGCATACCCTGGCAGGAGGTGGACCGATACTTCATCGAAATGGTCGACCGGCTGGAAGGCCCTCACACCATCATCACCTACTGCGACGGGGAAAGCTGCGACCTGAGCCACGAGCTGGCCCTTTTCTTCAAAGAGATGGGCTTTGAAAACGTGCGCGTCCTGGTCAACGGCTGGAGCCTGTGGAAGCAGGCCGGCCTTCCGACGGATGAAGGGGGATGACATCATGCGCAGTCAGTTTTTCTATCACGCGGCAAGGATCGTTCTTGGGGTGATCTTTTTGTTCGCCTGCTATGACAAGATTTTGCATCCGGGAGAATTCGCCGAACTCGTCTACAACTACCAGCTGCTGCCGGACAGCCTCGTCAACGTCACGGCGATCCTGCTTCCCTGGGTGGAGCTCGTCCTCGGTCTCTGCCTGATTTTCAATGTCTGGATTCCCGGCGCGGTCGTGCTCGGAAACCTCCTGCTGTTTTCTTTTTTCTCGTCGCTGCTATTTAACCTGGCCCGGGGCCTCGATATCAGCTGCGGCTGTTTTTCCACCGCACCCGGTGAAGAAGCCGCCGATTATCTGACAGTGCTCAGGGACATGTCGTTTCTCCTTGTCTCCGGCTACCTTTTTTACGCAGCATTGTTGTCGGATCCACCGGCCGCCGAAAAAACAGGGCGGCTGCAGACTGAAACCGAATAAAAACTTAAAAAAGGAACTCTCATGACTCGAAAAAAAATAGCACTGTTCGGTCTTGGGGTCGCCGCCTTTGTTTTCATGGCCGGGGCTGCGGGGGCCGACCCAACGACGGAAGCAACTCCTCAAATGGTGCTCGGCGAGACGCGCTGTGATTTCGGCACCGTGGTGGAGGGAAGTCCGGTTTCCTGCGAGTTCGTGATCGCAAACAAGGGAGACGCCCCGCTTCGGATCCTGGAAATGAAGTCCGGCTGAGG
>CAYPFH010000049.1:5675-17861 GCA_964409825.1 uncultured Desulfobacterales bacterium
AGGATGCACTGCCGCAACCAGCACGCGGCAGATCCCTTCCGGGCAGGAGGGGCGCATCCAGGTAAATGTTCACACCGCCGGCTACGGCGGGCAGACCATGCGGGAGAGCATTCGGATCAAAACCAACGATCCGGTTCTTCCCTGGTTCAGCGTGGGGGTGGTCGGCAAGGTGGAAAAATTCGTCGACATCCAGCCCGAACGGGTTCATATGGAAGGCCCTGCCGGCCGGAGGCTCTTCGCCGAGGTAGCCATCATCCCCCGACCGGATCGCCCGTTTCGAATCGGCCAGGTCCGGGTGAAAAACGGCAGCTTCATCAAGTACGAACTGACCCAGCGCTGCGCCGACGGCAACAACCGCTGCGTGATCCGGGTGGAAAATACCCGAAAGGAAAAGGGCCGGTACATCGACGCCCTTTTTGTGGAAACCGACAGTGAAATCAAGCCGGTGATCCCGATCTACGTCATGGGCACGATCCGGTAGCCGGAGAGGGATTGACGATGAACCTGAAACCCGTGCAGCTTCGCCTGGAAACCGAGGAGGTTCGCCGGATCCTTCAGGCATCGCTGGATGACGATGCGCAGGATGCTCTTGCCTTCGTCAAGACCGTGCTTGCCAAAAAAGTCGAAAAAGCCCTCCAGCGGCATTGAGTGCCGGTTTTCGAGGCCTGCTACGGCCCCGGTCAGAGCGAACGATACGGCGGATCGAACCGGTAGTCTTTTACCGGTCTGCAGCGAGCAGGGAAGAACGGTGCTCGCTGCGGTCCGCTCAGGAATTGCAAAATGGCTGTTTTTCAATTTATCAACCGGTTCTTGATCCGGCTTTTGATGGCCGCCATCGCGGCCGGGCTGATTGTCGGGTACCTCTTTCCGAACCTGGGACCCGTATTGCAGCCGTTTTACCCGCTTTGCCTGTTTGTCATGCTCTATCCCATGATGGTGGGCATCAAACTGGGCGAGGTGGCCGGCGCGGTCCGGCGGCTCGGTTTCATCGCCGTCGCCATGGTGCTGAACTATCTCCTGTCGCCGCTGGCTGCCGCAGGGCTGGCCAAGGTGTTTCTTGGAGCGCACCCGGATTTTGCCGTGGGGTTGATCCTGACCGGCGTGGTGCCCTGTGCGGGCATGATCGTGGCCTGGACCGGCATGGCCGGCGGCAACATGTCCCTGGCGCTGGTGATCACCGTCTTGAGCCTCTTGGCCGGCATCGTGCTGATCCCGGTCTGGATGCTGGCCCTGGCCGATGCCTACGTGCCGGTTGACGCCCTGGGCATGCTCAAAACGATCCTGATGGCCATCGTTGTCCCGCTGATCCTGGGCAACCTGACGCGTATCGCCCTGGTCAAATGGAAGGGGCAGAAACAATTCATGGCGTTGAAGCCGGTTTTTCCGGCCATCTCGGCCCTGGGCATGTATTCGGTTTTCTTCATCTCCATGAGCGCCGAAGCCGTCACCCTGGTGCACCACCCGGAATATTTGCTGATCATCGCCCTGCCGCTGATCATCCTTTACGCCCTATTGTTCTGTGCCGGCATTCTTTGCGCTCGTTTAGGCGGCATGAATTTTGAGGACATGGTGGCGCTGACCTATGGCGTGGGCGGCAAGAACATCTCCATCGCCCTGGCCCTGGCGGTGCTTTTCTTCTCTCCTTTGACCGTCATGATCATCGCCATAAAACCCCTGGTGCAGGTGCTGTTTATGGCGGGGTTTTTGCGGTTTTCCGCGCGGCTGAAAAACCTTTGGAGCGGGCCGGCAGAGGCCACCGGAAAAGCGGGATTGTCTTGACCCGGCCGACGGCGAGGGGAGCGAAACCATGAGACTTGTTATCTTGGGTGCTGGGGCTGAGCCTGCATTGGGCCAGATTTTCCATGGAGCGCCGATGACGGGGCAGGATCCTCGGAGCGGCCGACACGTTGAATCCGGTGTGTGCCGGTTGTCACAAAAAGTAAAAACCGCCTTTTATCCTGCCGACGTTACACGACCATACTGTATATTTCCTGCTTGACAGAGTCATCTCAGCCCACCATATTCCTCAAAGACGATATACTGTCGGCATCAGAGAATTCAACAATAGCATAAAGATCCTTTCCGATGCTAATAGGATGAAGATGGTCGAACTGATTATTTATCCTTACCATATCGCCACAAGACGAAGTATAAACAAAACAACGGCCTACGAGGCCACCGGCCGGAATGCGAGGCTGCCAACGCAAAGAACTCGGTGCCCCTGTCGGTTCTGCTCGGCACCTTTGTGCCGTGGGTGCGGGCATCCTGTTGGTGGGTTATATCTTTGATTTCGCGATGTAGGTGGTGCACGATGAAACGGTATTTCCTTATTGTGCTTCTGGCGAGCTTCTGGAGTGCGAATTGTTGGGCTGTCACTATCGGCGATCTTCTGGATGCGGCAGCACGGCAGCCGGGCTATGAGGCCAACGCGCTATCGGTCCAGGAAAGCGGCCTGCAAAAGGAGCGGGCCACGGGGGCCTTGTTTCCTAAACTGGGGATTTTCGGTCGTTTCGAAAGCTACAATTCGCCCACCACCCTTCGGCCGATGCCGCCTACGGAGGTCAATGTCCAGGCCGGCGACGCCATCCCCTTCTCCCGGGAGATCCTGCGCTACGGTCTTAGCTTCGATGCCCCCGTGTATGTCCGCGAACTTTACCTGCTGCGGCAAAAAGCGGCTTTGCTGAATGAAAAAGCCGAAACCGACCGGCAACTGGACCTGATCGGCCGTCAGGCTTCCGTGGTCTCGCTGAACAGCGCACTGGCCTATCTCCAGGCCCTCGAATCGGCGATCGATGCGCGTCGCACTTCGCTCGGCAAGACCCTTGAGGATATGTCCCTGAAGGTGAAAACCGGAAGGTCCCCGGAATCCGAGTTTCTAAAGATCCGGAAAACACTCAACGACCTGGATCAGCAGCGCAACGAGCTGGACGTCAAACGCCTTGACACCCTTCGGGAGATCCACTCCTTAACCGGCATCGAGCTTACCGCAGCGGCGAACATGACCCTTATACAACAGCCCGGCGGAACCTCCTACCTGCCGGTAACCGCTGCGCAATACAACACCGATGCCGCCGAAAAGGAAGTCGAGCGCCGCCGGGCGGCCCGCTGGCCGACGCTGTCGGTTACCGGTTTTGTTTCCGGCAATGAAGGAGAAGCGTACAACACCGGCAGCCACATTTATCGCAGCTACAATGAAATCGCCCTCGTGCTGAAGTTTCCTTTGTTCGACCGCACCTTGAGCACCGACGAGTCCATTGCCCGGGTTCAACTGGAAAAGGCGGAAAAACACCTGGAACAAGCCCGCCTCGATGTGGCGGCGCTGGCGAACACGCTGGATCGCAAAGTTCCGATCCTCGAAAGGTCCATCGGTCTGGCCGAAAAATCGATCGCCGACAGCCGGACCCTGCTGGCAGTGGCCCGGGTGGCGGTGCGCTCTGGACGCATGACCATGGAAGATTATCTGCGCTATGAAAGCGATGTGCTGGCCGCCCAGGCCGCACTACAGCAGGCGCGTCAACAAAAGTGGCAGATCGTGGCCCAACAGGCGGCGCTTTATGGAATAGATTTGAAAGGAGTCGTCAAATGAAAAAAGGCGTTGTGATTATTTTCGTCCTTTTACTGGTCGCCGCCGCCGGCCTGATGCTGCTCAAGAAAAGAAAAGCCGACCTTGCCCAGGCCTCTCCGGCACCGGTCCTGCCGGTGGTTGTGGCCGCCATGGAGCTCAACTCCCAACCGGTTACCCTGACACTGCCGGCCATGGGCGTGGTGGCCTCGGACGTGTCGGCGGTGCTGTCCACCCGGATCAGCGGTCAAGTAATAGAGGTGCTCAAGCAGGAGGGCGAACCTGTCAAAAAGGGGGAAACGCTCGCCCGAATCGATGCCGCGGATCTGGAGGCAAAAAAACAGGGGCTTTCACTCCAGCGCCAGGGCATTGTTTTTCAGGTAGAGAGCAAGAAAGCCGAGGTCGGTGCCCTGGAGACGTCATTGAAAAGTGCACAGGAAGCCCATGGCCGGACCAAGGAGCTGCTCGACATTAAAGGGGCTTCGCCCGAACAGTACAGCCAGGAAGAGGCTGAAATCGCCAGGTTGAAGGCCACCCTGACCGCTGCCCGCAACAGCATCGAGACCCTGCAGAAAAGCATGGGGGCCTTGGATGCTTCCATGCGGGAAATCGATTCGTTGATGAACTACGCCACGCTGATCGCGCCCATCGACGGCACGGTGAGCCAGGTCCTGGCCAGCCCCGGCGATTTGGCCACGCCCGGCAAGCCTTTATTTCGGATCGCATCCAAAGCCGGCCTTTACCTAGACCTTTCGCTGCCGAGTTCGCTTTCTGCCGCAAAAATCATACTGCAAGGCCATACCTTGCCCCTGACGTCCAGGGATCAAACCGGAGATACGGGACTGGTGCAGTATGTCGCCCCTCTGCCCTCAAACACCGGAATGATCGAGGGAGAATACGTCAATGCCCAAGTGGTCGTTTATCAAGGCGAAGGCGTGCTTCTGCCGGTCGACGCCCTGCTGACCATGGGCGGCTCTTCCTCGGTGTTCCTGCTGTCCGCCGGCGGCAAGGCCGAACGGCTGAACGTCACGATCAAGGCCCGCGGTGTCGAGGGAGTGACGGTCGAACAAAACCTGTCCGGCCGGAGGGTCATCGTGGCAAAGCCGGATATCCTCCTGCGCGTGGCCGGGGGCGTTCCGGTGACCGCAACCGATTTATAGGGGGCCGACGACGATGTTCGACTTCTTTCACAAGCGTCCTTACCTGCTCTACAGCCTGATCGCCGGCTTTTTCGCAATGGGCGTCTATGGCCTGACCACGATGCCAAAAAACCTGTTTCCGGACACCGACCGGCCGACCATCATCGTCGTCAGCCAGGTGCCGGGAGCCACCCCCAACGTCGTGGCCGCCACGGTCTCCAAGCCCATCGAGGAGGAGATTGGCTCCTTGTCGCTCATCCGCCAGGTCAGTTCGGTCAACATCGCCGGCATGTCCATCGTCACGGCCGAATTCGAGTACGCCAAGGGGCTTGACCCGGCGGCCGTGGATGTTAACAATGCCATCAACAAGGTACGGGGCAAACTGCCGTCGGAGGTCAATCCGTCGACTTACACAGCCGGCGCCCATGTGCTGCCGGTGGATGTCTTCGCCCTGTTGCCGGCCGGGGGCGGCCTGACCCTGGGCGACGTGCGCAAGATCGCCGAAAGCGATATCAAACCGGCCCTGCTGCGCAACTCCCAGGTGGGCAACGTGGAGATCTTCGGCGGGTACCAAAGTGCGTTCAGCGTCAACGTGGACCCGTTCAAGGCCAGGTCCTATGAGCTGAGTCTGGACAAGATCGCAGCGACGGTACAAGCCCTGGACCGCGACGCGCCCATCGGCTTCAGCAAGGATGCCGATTCCTTCTACACGATCACCATTTACGGAGAAAAGGCCCGCATCGAGGACCTGCGCCTGCTGCCCGTGGCCCCCAACGTGCGCCTGGGCGACATCGCCGAGATCAAATGGGAGCACCAAAAGCGCTTTTCAGGCTACCATGGCAACGGCAAGGCCGCCATCGCCTTAGCGATCCAGCGCGCGCCGGGCGGATCGGTGGTGGCCACCAGTCAGGCGGCCCGGGAAGCGATCGACCGGCTGAAAGAGCGCTATCCCAACATTGCGTTCGAGTTGGCCGACACCCAGCGCAACCTGATCGAAACCGCCAACACCAACATGCTCGACGCCCTGCGGGAGGCAATCCTCTTCACGCTGGTGGTCATTCTGTTCTTTCTGGGCAATCTGCGGGCCGTGGCCGCGGCCCTGGTCTCCATTCCCATGGTGTTTTTCGCCACCCTGGCCGTCATCTGGATGGCCGGCGGCGAGCTGAACATGGTCGTCTACACCGCCATCATCCTGGCCCTTGGCATACTGGTGGATGACGCCGTGGTGGTGCTGGAAAACATCGAACGGCACCTCGTGGCATTAAAACAGGACTTGAAGACGGCCATCATCGCCGGCACCAAGGAAGTCATCGCGCCGGTGTTCGCCGGCACCCTGGCCACGGCCATCATCCTTTTTCCATTGCTGTTCGCCGGCGATTTTCCCCAGCAAATCTACCGGCCGCTGGTTTCCACGCTGATCATCGCTCTGGCAGCCTCCTATTTTCTGTCCATCACCTTCATCCCCGCCATCTCCTTTTTACTTTACCGCAAGGGGGTCTCCAAGACACGATTCGAGCAGGTGCTCGAAAAAATCTATCAAAAGAGCTTCGGACGCCTGGTGGGGAGCTATATGGCGATTTTGCGTTTTTCCGCCGCCGGCCGTTCCCGGTGGCGCCGCCTTTTGCTGACCTTGGTTGTGGTGGCCCTGCTGGTCGTCAGCGTCAAGGGCATCATGCCGGTGATCGGCCGCGACCTGATGCCGCCCATGGATACGGGCATCATCAAGGCCCGCGTCCGATTTTCCGCCAACGAAACGGTGGATATCGCGGAAAAGCGCCTGGCACCTTTCCTCGCCTGGCTTCATGACCGGCCGGAGGTGCTCATGAGTTCGGTGAGTTTCGGTTCCGAGCCCGGCGTCCTCTCCCTGGGATCGGGGTCCCTGCCCGCCGAGGCGACACTCACCATCAACTGCGTCGACCGGTTTCAGCGAGAGAAGGATATCTGGCGGATCGAGGGCGAAATTCGCTCGCGCCTGGCACGGTTACGCAACGTTAAATCCGTGGATGTCTTCGACTTCGGGGCCACCCCCATGTCGAGCATCAAGGCCCCTGTCAACGTGCGATTGCTGGCCGAAGATTACCACCTGCTGCCGCCGGCCGCGAAAAAGGCGGCCGCCGCCCTCGGCCAGGTGAAGGGGTTGACCTCCATCAGCACCAGTTGGGACGATGACTTTACCGAAGCCCGGCTGAACATCGACACCAACCGCGCCCTGGCCTATGGCATGACGCCGGTGCAGATCGCCGCCCAGCTTCCCCTGGCCGGTCTGCCCGTGGCGGTAAGCGCCAACCTGGTTTCCATGCAGAACCAGTTCGTGCGCCTTTATTTCAACCGGCCTTTCGACGGTAATCCGGACCAGTTGCGCCTGGTCCCCATCCAGACCCCCAAGGGGCCCGTGCCGCTGGAGGCCCTGGCGCAAATCGACTACGGTCTGACCGCCAACAAGATCGAGCGCAACCAGATGCTCTACGCCCTGGACGTGTCCGGCTACCGGGATCGGCGGACCATTTCGGCGTTGACCGCAGACGCGCAAACAGCGTTGCGCAAGGCGGGGATCAAGGGCGTCGAGGTCCGCCAGGAGGGCGACATCCGGCAGATGAAGGACTCTTCGGCGCGCATGATGAAATCCATCGGCATCGGTGTCGTTCTGCTGCTCATGGCCCTGGTGGCCATCTATCAATCGGTGCGCCTGGCCATTGTAATGATCCTGGTGCTGCCGCTGGCCATGATCGGGGCCTCCTGGGCCATGCTGGTCTTTGACAAGCCGAGCTGCATGCCCAGCCTGATGGGCATCTTGCTGCTCTTCGGCATCATCATCAAGAATTCGATCCTGTTGATCGATTTTTACCAGGAGTTTCGCCAGGGCGGCAACACTCCGGTGGACGCCGCCTTGGAAAGCGTGCGGGTGCGTTTTCGGCCTGTGTTCATGACCGCCTTTGGCACCATCGCCGGCATGATCCCTATCGCCCTTGAATGGGCCGTTGGGCTGGAGCGGCTTTCGCCCCTGGCCGACGTGGCTGTGGGAGGGCTTTTGGTGGGTACGGTGTTGACCTTGATTTATATTCCCATGTTTGCATACAGTGTAGAAAGAAAGAAATGACAAAGCAAGATCTCAAAAAAAAGCTGACAACTGTTCTCAGCGCCGATGCGGTGAGCTTCAGCCGCCTGATGTGCCGGGATGAGCCCTCCACGATCATCACCCTGACCACGTATCGGAAAGTCATGTCGGAGCTGATCGAACGCCATCGGGGGCGTGTGCTGGATGCCGTAGGCGATAATCTTTTGGCCGAATTCAGCTGCGCCGTCGATGCGGTTGCAAGTGCAGCGGCGATTCAAACAGAACTCTGCGCACGAAATGAAAGATTGAATCCGGACAGACAGATGCTCTTTCGCATCGGGATTAATTACGGGGAAGTCATAGAGGCCGATGGGAGATTATATGGCACCGGTGTGAACATTGCCGCCAGACTGGAATCCGAAGCTGAGCCGGGAGGCATCTGTATTTCACGACCGGTGCTCGGTCGCGTAGAAAATCTGCTGCCATTGAAGTTTCAATACCTGGGCTTGTTCAGCGTAAAGAACATCTGCAAAAAAGTGGAAGTGTATCGGATCGCCCAGCATTGTAAGGAACTTGAAGCAGGCCGGCCTTGATGTGCAACAACGCTTGTCTGAAACTTCGGTCGAAGCCGGGGTTTTTGTAGGGCACGACCTCCGTGTCGTGCCGAACCAGTAAACTTTTTGAGCGATTTACCCGGATCGGAGGGCAGTCTATAAAATGAGAATCGAGAAAAAGGAAAATGGAAGCCGGCGGCCGCATGAAATCGAAAAGTTCGGTGTGCTCGCCTTGGCAAGTTTCCTGGCGGTTTTGGTCCTTTCCGGCCCCTTTTCCCCGGCCATGGCCGAATGCCCGCCGGTTGAAAGGCTCAAGGCGGACATCGAGCGGGTGACCAATCAAAAGACCGAGATACTGGCGATCCGCCCCGCCGCGGTACCGTCTCTTTGTGAAGTGGTGGTGTTCAACGGATCGCAGAACGGGATTTTTTACACCGACGCGGCCGGCAAGCTCTTTTTCTTCGGCAACCTGATCGAGGCCGCCGATGGAAACAATCTGACCCGTCAGACCCTGGCGGAGTTCAACCGGCTGACGGACAGGGAGATGGAAGAGCTTTCCTTTTTTACGGCGTTTTCCATCGGAGACGAGTCTGCACCGGTGTTGTATTATGTCACCGACCCCCAGTGCCCTTACTGCAAACACGGAGAGGAAGACCTCAAGATACTGGCCGCGGAAGGAAAACTCCACGTCCGGTTCTTGTTGTTTCCGCTCGATTCCCACGAGGGGGCATTCGAACAGAGCGTTTCGGTCGTCTGCGACGGCAAGGGGCTGGAGGAGTTCGAAAACGGCTACCGCTCGGAGAATCAATGCGAAGAAGGCCGGCTGCTGGTGGAGTCCGGCGTCGATTTTTTAAAGAAAAAAGGAGTTCAAGGGACGCCGACCTATATCTTCGGCGACGGCCGCTTTCACAGCGGGCTGCTGAAAATGCCGGATCTGCTGAAACGGCTCAACGCGTCTCAGCCTCGCCCGGATCCATCCGATGCCGGGCCTGCGGAAAGCAAATAGCCTGATGATGACCGAAATGATGCCCGTCTGCATGAAGATGATGTCGTCGAAAGGCATGAACATGGACATGATGCGCGTGATGATGAAGAACATGATGGGGCAATCATAGTCGTCCGGCTGCGTGGATAGTTCCTGATCCGTTGAGGGCTTTTCATTCCGGCAACCTGGCATCCGGTGTGTATCATCGGCTCAATCCGTGAGATTATGCAAAATCCGAATTCATCGCCAAAACGAGCCTCCTGCCGCTTTCTCTCCTTGCCGCCTGCGCATTGCTGCACCATTGTGGAAAGCGTCCAGGATGGCGTCATCACATTTGATTTGGATAAAACCGTGACTTATGCCAATCCGGCCGCAGAGGCGATAACCAGATTGTCCGCCGAAGCCATGATCGGCCGCAAGTGCTATGATGTGCTTCAAAGCGAACTGTGCCGACATCGTTGCCCGGTGGATGACCTGCTTTCCGGCGGTCAATCCCACATCGAGCGACAAACGCGAATCATCGATCAAACCGGCGCGGTAAAAACGGTGGCACTGAGTTGCGACCCGCTTTGCAGTGAAGACGGCGCGGTCACCGGCGTGGTGGAAACCTTCCGCGATCTGTCGGACCTGGAAAAATTGCGCAAACAGGTCACGCGGGACTATACTATCGAGGATATCATCGGGCGTTCTCCCGCCATGCGCAAGGTCCTGTCCTTTTTGCCCGATATCGCCGAGAGCGACAGCGCAGTGCTCATCGAGGGGGCCACCGGCACGGGCAAGGAGATGGTCGCCAAAGCCATACACAGGTTGAGCGGACGCCGGGACGGCCCTTTCATTGCCGTCAACTGCGCCGCGCTGCCGGATACGCTGCTGGAATCGGAGCTGTTCGGCCACATCAAGGGGGCCTTTACCGGCGCCGTCAAGGATCGGCGCGGCCGGTTCGAGCTGGCCGACGGCGGCACCCTCTTCCTGGATGAAATCGGTTCCACCTCCATGGCGTTTCAGTCCGACCTGCTGCGGGTTCTGGAAGACGGACAGTTCACGCCGCTGGGGGCTGCCGAGGCCCGGCGCTCCGATTTCCGGTTGATCACCGCGGCCAACGAGGAACTGCTGCAGTTGATTCATCAGGACCGGTTCAGGGCGGACCTTTACTACCGGGTGGGGGTGGCCAAGATAAAACTGCCGCCCCTGTCCCAAAGAAAAGAGGACATCCCCATTCTGGTCGATCATTTCATCCAGAAGTTCAACCTGATCAAGGGACGCACCATTCAGGGGGCCGCCTCGCAGACAATCGCCTTGCTTTTCGATTACACCTTCCCCGGCAATATCCGCGAACTGGAGAATATCATCGAGTTCGCCTTTATCCGCTGCAAAAACGACTGGATCGAAGTGTCCCATCTGCCCGACGAGATCGGAAGGCAGCGAAAATATCGTTCAACAAAATGGGACGCCGCCTTGCCGGCCCATGAATTGGAAGAGGCCTTGAAGATTCGAAGCTTGCTGGACCGCTGCGGAGGAAACCGCATTCAGACGGCAAAAGCACTGGGTATCAGCCGGTCGACACTCTGGCGTAGAATCAAAAAATACGATCTTTAAGGAGACCCGCTCGCAAATAGGTGTCCCGGCTCTTATCTGAAACTTCCGCCGAAGCCGGTGGTTCTTGTAGTGACTCCGTAAGGCGTTTGTATTTTTCAAGACCGTGCCGGACGCCCTCACGGGCGCATCTACAAACGGGACCGCGGCTGCGACGAAAAAGCTCCTTTCCTTTGATCGATCTGATTGCTTGGCGGCCAGCGGCGGGGTCTCCAGCCGGATGGAACAGCATCCGGGATTCCTGCCAAATATTTTCCGCAGCACCCCCTCTTTTTTCTCTTCTGCCGTGACGCACACCACGGCATCGCTGCTGTCAATCGACACCTGAAACAGTTTGCGAAACATATGGCGAAACAGTTTCGCGCATTGAAACACACATCTGTTCGGTTTTCCCCCGGCCATCCGCTGTTTCCACTTAAATTGACATTATTACAGTTAGTTAAATTTTTACCTGCCCTGCGCCTTAGCCCGGCACGAGAGTTGCGTTGCTCTTTTGAAAAGCCTGACAGTGTGCCGCGATACTCTTTGGGGGAAAAGGAAAGAACAGATGGAAAAGCTCACCGTTACCGTCACCGCCATTCCGGTCTGCTGCAAACGCATCGCTTTTCATTTTGCCTGGGGCACCCATGTTCTATTGGTCGAAACCTCCGGCGACAAGGTTTTGAGACGATCCAAACGACCGATGACTTTCGCCGAGGCCTGGGACATGGCCCGCGCCCTGGTAGCCTTGAAGATCGATCAACTCGTCTGCGGAGCCATGCCCGGTCATTTCCGGGACTGGTTCGAAAGCAAAGGCGTGCGCGTCATCGATTGCCGGAAGGATGCGCCGCAGGACCTGTTTGAGCAATTCAAGAAGCAGGTTCGGGAAATCGAATGCTCCGGGCGGAATATCAGCGTAAACCCACATGACCCTTCCGGCGGACCGGATAAACACGATACCCCCGAGGAAAGGAAATCCAGATGAAAATGCAGGCAGTTCGAAACCTGGCAAAACAGTACAGCATAAAAACCGCACGCAAGAACAAACAGGAGCTGATCCGGGAAATTCAGCGGGCGGAAGGCAATTTCGACTGTTTCGGATCGGCCGGAGACTACTGCGATCAGCTTGCGTGTTTGTTTCGTGAAATGTGTCTGAAGCAGGGGAAATAGGATCATGGCCCATGCCCATCACAGGTCGGCTTACTCCCGTCTGAGCGAGCGCCTCAACCGGTTCCCCCAGGGAGCGCCGCCGTCGGAGTTGACCGGATCATTTGAAAAACTAGCGAACTGAATCGCAATAAGCTTGATCGAATGATCCC
>CAYPFH010000050.1:0-17777 GCA_964409825.1 uncultured Desulfobacterales bacterium
GGTCGGTTTTTGCCGCCGGCTTCGAGCGAAGTTTCATACGAGAGGAGAGCATTCATGCCAGGGTTCGAGATATTCGGCGACGAGGAAAGAAGGCAAGTCATGGACGTGATCGAAACCGGCGTGCTGTTTCGATACGGTTTTGAGGGCGCCCGGAAAGGCCACTGGAAGGCACGGTCTTTCGAACAGGAGCTTGCGACGCGCCTCGGCGTCGGCTACTGCCATCTTTGCTCCAGCGGCACCGCCGCGCTCAGCATCGCCCTGGCGGCCTGCGGCATCGGCGCCGGAGACGAAGTCATCGTTCCGCCGTTTACCTTCGTGGCCACGGTCGAGTCGGTGTTTGCCGCAGGCGCCGTGCCCGTTTTTGCAGAAATCGACGAAACGCTCTGCCTCGATCCGGATCGAATCGAAGAAAAGGTTTCGGATCGGACCCGGGCGGTGATTCCGGTGCACATGTGCGGCGCCATGGCGCGCATCGACGAAATCTCGGAATTCTGCAGGGGCCACGAACTTGTCTTGATCGAAGACGCCTGCCAGTCGCTGGGGGCCAGTTTCCGGGGAAAGGCAGCGGGGACCTTCGGACAGATGGGCTGCTTTTCGTTTGATCCGGTCAAGACCGTGACATGCGGGGAGGGCGGCGCAGTGGTGACCGATGACGAGGCGCTGTACCGGGCCGCCGACAGCTATGCAGACCACGGCCACGACCATATCGGAAGCGACCGCGGAAAGGAGGGGCATCCGATTCTCGGCGCCAATTTTCGGATCAGCGAACTCAATGCGGCGGTGGGACTGGCCCAGCTGCGGAAGCTCGACCGGATGATCGGGATCCAGCGGCGCCATCGCGATCGGCTCAAAGAGGTCCTGGCGCGGTTTTCGGCAGTCCGCCTGCGCCGGATCCCCGATGAAAGCGGCGATTCGGCTACTTTTCTTTCCTTTTTTCTCCCGGACGAAGAATCGGCCCGAAAGACCGCCGCCGCTTTTAATGAAGCCGGTGCGGACGGATGTTTTTTCTGGTACGACAACAACTGGCACTACCTGCGGCAGTGGGAGCATCTGAAGCGGCTGCAGTGCGCCGCCCGGCTTCCGGCGGCCGACTTCGGCCACTGCCCGGACTACAGCGCCGTCGATCTGCCGCAATCCGATTCGGCTATGGCGAGAACGATTTCGATGCAGATCAAACTGGGATGGACCGAAGAAGACCTGGACCGGAGGTGTGAGGCCGTGGAGAGGGTGTTGAGGGAGTTGGTAGGGTAGGGGGAAAGTTCCAAAGTGCCTAGAGTGCCTAAAGTTGCGGTATCGCTTCGCTCCAGCAATGATATAGGCGAAAATTGCCGGGCTTTCTCGACTCTAGGCACTCTAGGCACTCTAGGCACTCTAGTCACTTTAGGCACTCTAGGCACTACAAATGCCGGACATTCGTGACTACAAGCATCTTCGCTTGTGAAAACACTACTTGACTCAAAGGTGACCCCATGTTCCGAAACTTCAAAGTCGTTCCCCGGGTGATTTTCGGCCGGGGCAGCTTCGATCAGCTCGACGAAATTCTCCAGCCGCAAAGAACCGATGCCGGCGGGTTCGCGGCCTTTTTGGTCGACGATGTCTTTTCAGACCAGCCTCTGGCCGGCCGGGTTCCGGTCAAAGAGGGCGATCTGCTGATCTGGGTCAACGTGGACGACGAACCCAAGACCGGCTATGTCGATGTCCTGCGGGACCGGGTTCACCGGCACGGAGAGACGCCTGCAGGTGTGGTTGGCATCGGCGGTGGGAGCACCATGGACCTGGCCAAGGCGGTCTCTTTGATGTTGACCAATCCCGGCTCCTCGGCCGATTATCAGGGCTGGGATTTGATTCGCCGCCCGGCTGTCTATCATGTCGGTATCCCGACCCTGTCGGGCACCGGCGCCGAAGTTTCCCGCACGACGGTGCTTACCGGCCCGGAAAAAAAACTCGGGATCAACTCCGATCACACCGTTTTCGATCAGGTTGTTCTCGATCCGGACCTGGTGCACGGGGCACCGGCCGATCAGCGGTTCTACACCGGGATGGACTGCTATATTCACTGTGTGGAGTCGCTTCAGGGAACCTTTTTGAACGCCTTCAGCCGGGCTTACGGAGAAAAAGCCCTCGATATGTGCCGGGAGGTGTTTCTGAAGGAACCGCCGGACGCGGATGAAAAACTCATGATGGCCTCCTACTTCGGCGGGATGAGCATCGCCTATTCCCAGGTCGGGGTGTGCCATGCGCTTTCCTACGGCCTGTCCTACGAGCTGGGGGTGCATCACGGGATCGGAAACAGCATCGCCTTTAACTATCTGGACGAATTTTATCCGGAAGGGGTGGCTGAATTCAGGGAAATGCTCGACCGGCAGAACATCTCGCTTCCCCGGCACATCACCGACAATTTGTCCGATACGGGGATGAACCGAATGATCGATGTCGCTCTGGGGCTGGCGCCGCTGTGGGAAAACGCGCTGGGACCGCAATGGCGGCAGCAGATGACCCGGGAGCGGATCGCTGCGCTCTACCGCAGGATGTAGTGGTTTGCATTGCGCGAAACATGACCGAGTCCATCCCCGCCGATGCCGGGGATCGGAATGCAGGGGGAAGGACTGAGATGGTAATCGATCCACTGGGAAACAAGGGCGAAATGAGCCGTCGGGTGTGTGGGGGAAGGCTGACGCCAGTCTTTGCCGGAATCATGATGAAGATTTTCAGGCGGCTGGCAGCGCCGGTGTTTTTTGCCCGGTCTCTGTCGGTGGTGCCCGAAGGAGCCGTCGTTTTTTTTCCGCTTCACCGGACCCTTTTTTGCTGCGGGCTGGCCGGAATGGTGGCCGTCAAGGCGGCCGCTGACGGACCGGCCGCAGATCTTTCGCCCATCGAGGAAATGATCCGCCGCATGGGCGAAGAAGGCGCAGCGTCGTGCCGAAGTGAAGCGGATTTTACCGATCGCTATCTTTGCGGAAAAGAATTTGTCGGCGCGCTTTTTTCTGCGGCCAGAGCGCTGAAGGCCGAAGGTCCGTTTTTCGACGTCCTGACCGATTCGGTGCGGCAGAAGCGGTTATCGGCCCTTGGCCGGCAGATCGCCGGTGTGATCGAGGCCGAGCAGCGTCAGATGACCGAGCGGGCCGGCCGTCTGGGCAAAGCGGCCATCGACGTCATGGACGAGCGGCTCGAAGTACTTCGGGACGTGGCGTGGACCTTTTCCACAGAGATTCTCGACAACGTGGAAAAGCTCCGGTGGCTCTGCCCCGAACTTGGCAAGGCGCCGGATCGGAACCTGTTGCGATTCTTTCGCCGGATCAATGCCGTTTTGAACAGCATCGAGCGGCTGGAAGTCCGGGGGCGTGATTCGGCTGGGATCTCTATCCTGGTTACCCTTGCCCCTGAAGAGTATTACCGGTTTATGGAGACCCTCGACCGGCAAAAGCTTGCAAACGAGGTCAGCGACCGCCTGGTTCGGGAGGTACTGGCCAACCGGAGCATAAATATCCGGGAGGGGCAGGGCCAAAACGGTCGGCCGTTCTTTTCTGTCGGCTTGACGTATAAGATCGCGGCAGAGATCGGCAGCCTGGGCGACAACACCCGGTTTTTGCGGGAACAGGTTCGCAATGACCGGATCCTGCAGATTCTTGCGCCGGTTTCTGCGATGGGCTGCTCCATTTTGTCCCATACGCGCTGGGCCTCGGTGGGGGCCATCACCGAGGCCAACTGCCATCCGATGGACAATCTGGCCCAAGGAGACGGCGCCGAATCCTGCCCGCTCATTCATGTCTGCCTCAACGGAGACATCGACAACTACATGGAGCTGAAAAAAGGACTGGAAAACGAGGGCGTCCGTATCCCGGCAGAGATTTCCACCGACACCAAGCTGATCCCGCTGCAGATCGGCCGGTATCTGGCCGGAGGCGACGACATCTGTGAAGCCTTCCGCCGGGCGGCGAACGATTTTGAAGGCTCCCACGCCATTGCCATGCATTCGGACCTGGCGCCGGGAAAGCTGTTTTTGGCCCAGAAGGGAAGCGGACAGGCGATTTTTGTCGGCCTCGGCAGCGGCTGCTTTCTGCCGGCCTCGGAGGTGTACGGCTTTGTGGAGGAGACCAGCCGGTACCTGAAGCTCGACGGAGAAAGCGTCGTTAAGGGACGAAGCGGAAAGACCCAGGGGCAGATCGTCGTCCTCGGCGCCGATGGGGCCGGCGAGCTTTCCGGAATCAAGGCCCTGTACTATGACGGCACGCCCATCGAACTGACCGCCGGCGACGTTCACGAGACGGTGATCACCTCTCGGGACATCGACCGCCAGGGGTTTTCCCACTACTTTCTCAAGGAAATTTCTGAGGCTCCCCGTTCCGTGGAAAAGACGCTGCTCAACCGGTGGCAGGTCGACGGAGACGGGCGGCCCCGGGTGGTCCTGGACGAATCGGCGGTGCCGCCCCCGGTTCTCGACGCCCTTGCCGAGGACAGGATCCGGCGCATTTATTTCATCGGGCAGGGAACGGCCGGAGTTGCGGCCTCGGTGTGCGCCGGGATTCTCGACTACTACCTCTCCGATTCTTCGGTGCAGGTCAGCGCTCTGAAAGCTTCGGAGCTGAGCGGCTCGCGGCTTTGCGACAACAATGGCGACCGAAGCCTTTCCGACGCCCTGGTCGTTGCCATCAGCCAATCCGGAACCACCACCGACACCAACCGGACGGTGGACCTGGTTCGCGAGCGCGGCGCCTTTACCCTGGCCATCGTCAACCGGCGCGACTCGGACCTGACCTTCAAGACCGACGGTACGATTTACACCAGCAGCGGCCGGGATGTAGAGATGTCCGTGGCCTCCACCAAGGCGTTTTACGCCCAGATCGTTGCCGGCGCCCTTCTGGGACTCTTCATTGCCGCCCTCCGCCGGCGCCGGCCGGCCGGATTCGTCGCCGAAGAGGTCCGACAGCTGCTGGCGCTTCCCTCGCACATGCGCGACGTACTCGGGCTTGGGCCGGCGATCGAGGCCTCGGCAAAGCGGCTTGCGGCCGGACGCACCTACTGGGCGGCGGTCGGCAGCGGACCCAACAAGGCTGCTGCCGACGAAATCCGGATCAAGCTCAGCGAACTCTGCTACAAGACCATCTCCTCGGACTACGTGGAAGACAAAAAGCACATCGATCTGTCTTCCGAACCGCTGATCATCGTTTGCGCCGCAGGCGCCCGGCCCAGCGTCATCGGAGACATCATCAAGGATACGGCGATCTTCAAGGCCCACAAGGCCGCGCCGGTGGTCATCGCCGATGCCGGTGAGGCGCGTTTCGGCCCCTACGCCGAAGACGTCTTCCTAGTACCGGCGGTGGGCGAGCACCTGTCGCCGATTCTCAACACCCTCGCGGGGCATTTGTGGGGATACCATGCCGCCCTGGCCATCAACGAAGGCTCCCGGCTGCTGTACCGGTTCCGGGAAGACGTCCGCAGGAGCGTCGAAGCCAGCGCCGAGAAGGGGCTCGACGTCTACGAGTCAATTCTGGAGCGGCCGTTCCGGGAAAAAATCGCCTCTTTTTACCGGCAGTTTCGAAACCTGAACATCTCCGGAAAGCTGCCGGGAATTCTCGGCATCGAGGCGGCATCGGATTTGACCCTGCTGCTCAAATACCTGTCGGGAAGGCTGCCGGTTTCGGATTTCGAGCTCGATTTCGGGGTCAAGGGCACCGCATTGAACATGCTCAACCGTCTGTTTGTCTGCCTGGGAGAGGCGATCAACGCCATGGCCCGGCCGGTGGACGCCATCAAGCATCAGGCCAAAACCGTCACCGTCGGCACGAGCCGGATCCAGGAAAAGCTGGAGGGCATCTTGTTCTCCGCCATAGAAGAGCACGGCATCAGCCCTTCGCAGTTGATCAACCGCAACATCCTCGTGCTGAAGAATCTTCAGGGCATCGTCTCGGAGATCAGGGGGTCGATTCTCTACCGAATCCGCAGCCTGGACCTGCTCGGGGAGCCCACCGACCAGACCGCCATCGAGGTGGTCCGAAAAGGAGGCACCCTGAAGCCGATTCCCTCCCGGGTGGAAAGCGATCGCCGCCTGAAGGGGACCAAGCGGATCATCGTGAAGGAAGGAAACGTCTACATCGGCAAGGGACGGAAAGACGACCGCAGCATCGTCGTGATTCCGGTCATTTCCACTTCTCCGGAAACGCCCAACCTGATCGACCATCTGCTCCTGCTCCATATCAGCTTCACCCTGGACGTTTCCCTGGAGAACCGGATCAAGGCATTGGGGGGCAAGTACGAGCGGATCAAGAATATCGTCCAGGAAAACAGCGTCGCCTGGGATGACCGGCTTCTCGACCAGGTGGAAGTGGAAGAGCTTTTCGGCCGTTCGGCAGAGAAGATCGCAGAATTCATCGTGTCGAAGGTCAACGGCGGCGGCCCCCTATCGGTGTAACGCCGCCCGCGCAAAGGTGGGATCTCTTCTGTTTTCTGAAGAGACCCTGCGTAATCGGATAAATGCGAAATTCGAATATCGAAATCCGAAACAAATTCAAAATTCGAATGACCGAATGACCCAAACAAGGTCTAATGCTATCATTATAAAGCTGCAGTTGTTTTGATCATTCGAATTTTGGTGATTCGAATTTGTTTCGATATTCGTGCTTCGGATTTCGAAAATTTCTTGGGGCTGCCTGATTCGTCCGCCATCCGGAGGCCGGGTCTGCAAGGAGCGTTATGAAGAAACAGTTTGTCTCTTCCCTGAATCCGGGAGATCGGGTCGAAGACATCTTCGTGCTGGCCGAAAGGCGCCTTGCCCAGAAAAAGGACGGTGTCGATTACCTGACGGTCAGGCTCTCGGACCGGACCGGTGCGATCCGGGGCGTGGCCTGGGACAACGTGGCGCCCATGGCAGCGGCCGCGGCAGGCGATTTTGTCCGGGTCGTCGGCAGCGTGGGCGAATACCGCGGAGAGCCCCAGGTGGTCATCCGGAAGATGCAGGTCAGCGATCCTCAGACGGTGTCTGCGGCCGATTTTCTGCCGACCACCGCCCAGGATGTGGAGCAGATGTTTCAACGGCTGCTGCAACTTTCTGCGTCCATTCAATCCGATCCGCTGCGCCGGCTGCTGGAGGCGTTTTGGGCAGACGACCAGTTCGTGGCGCGCTTCAAGCAGGCGCCGGCCGCCAAAATGATGCACCACGCATACATCGGCGGTCTGCTGGAGCACTGCCTGTCGATGGCAGTCCTGGCGGACAGGATCGTCCGGCATTACAGCGGAATTGACCGGGACCGTCTTTTAACCGGGGTGGTATTGCACGATGTCGGCAAGGTGCGGGAGTTCGACTACCGGTATGCCATCGATTACTCCGACGAGGGGCGCCTGCTGGGGCACATCGCCATCGGCCTGGAAATGATCGAAGAAAAGATCCGCAGCCTGCCGGATTTTCCCGAAGAAGAGCGCCGCCTGCTCCAGCACATGATCCTAAGCCACCATGGCGCGCTGGAATACGGATCTCCGGAGCCGCCAAAGACCATGGAGGCGGTTTTACTTCATTACATCGACGAAATCGATTCAAAGATCAACGGAATCCGGGAGTTTCTGGCCAACCTGTCCCCGGAGGAGGTATGGTCTCCGTATCACCGGATTCTGGGGCGGCATTTTTACCGGAGTCCTGGCGGAGAATAGCCATGTTCATCACTCTGGAGGGGATCGAAGGCTCCGGAAAGACTACCCAGCTGCCGCATATCCGGGATTTTTTAGAGGGCTTCGGAAGGCCGTGCGTGGTCACGAGGGAACCGGGCGGGACCCCGACAGGCCAAAAAATCCGTTCGATCCTGCTCCATCCGGAAAACACCGGGCTGGCGCCGCGGGCCGAGCTGCTCCTTTACTTCGCCGATCGTGTGCAGCACGTGCAGCAAGTCGTTCTGCCGGCCCTTTCGGCGGGCAAGACCGTTCTGTGCGACCGGTATGTGGATGCCACCATCGTCTATCAGGGAATGGCCAGGGGCTTGGGAGTCGATCTGGTCGAATCGCTGCATCGTCTCCTGCTCGATGATTTGAAGCCGGACTTGACGCTTCTTTTCGACTTGAGCGCGAAAAAGGGGTTGGCCCGCGCCTGGCAGGCGCTGAACCAGGGAGGGCGGCCCGCCGCGGAGAGCCGGTTCGAATTCGAAGACCGGGACTTTCACGAGCGGGTCCGCAACGGCTACCTGGAATTGGCCTGTCGGGAGCCGGACCGTTACCGGGTGATCGACGCCGGAAAAGACGAGGAGCAGGTGCGGGCGGCGGTTTTCGAGATCGTCTCCGAAGAACTGAAACGGCGGTGATTTTTTCGTTCCATTGACCGCCGGCTGGATGCAACTGGAGTTTTATAGAGAACCGCTTAAGGAAAAATGAACCTCTTAGAGCGCTTGGGGTGCGGCTTACAGAGCTGAATCGATGCGTTTAATCGACCGTCAGCCCCCGCTATCAAAATGTCATTTCGACAAGCGCTCTAGTATTCGCACTTTGAGGAAACCATGTATTCAGAGCGGCGGTCGACATATTCCTCGATTCTCGAAGCCATCGGCAACACCCCGCTTGTTGAGATTCGCCGGCTCAACCCGAATCAGCGGGTTAAGATCCTGGCCAAACTGGAGTATTGCAATCCCGGCGGATCCATCAAGGACCGGGCCGCTTTGGCCATGATCGAGGCAGGAGAGCGCACCGGTCTTCTCACCGCCGACAAGACGGTTATCGAAGCCACCAGCGGAAACACCGGGATCGGTCTTGCCCTGGTTTGTTCGGTGAAAGGCTACCGGCTGCTGCTGGCGATGTCCGAGTCCGTCAGCATCGAGCGCCGGAAGATCCTTAAGGCCCGGGGGGCGGAAATTCTATTGACGCCGGGTCATCTGGGCACCGACGGGGCCATCGAGGAAGTCTATCGGCTTGTCCGGGAAAGCCCGGATGCCTACTTCATGGCGGACCAGTACAATACCGACGCAAACTGGGAAGCCCACTACTGCGGGACCGCCCCGGAAATTTGGGAACAGACAGGAGGGCGGGTGACGTCAGTGGTGGCCACCATGGGCACCACCGGAACGCTTATGGGGCTGTCCAGGCGGCTCAAGGAATACAACCCCGCCGTTGCGATCATCGGTGTCGAGCCTTATCTGGGCCACAAGCTGCAGGGGCTCAAAAACCTCAAAGAGTCCTACTGCCCGGAGATTTTCGACAAAAAGCGACTCGACCGGAAAGTGAACGTCGAAGACGAAGAAGCGTTTGAAATGACCCGGAGACTGGCCCGGTACGAGGGCCTTTTCGTTGGAATGAGCAGCGGCGCGGCCATGGCCGTAGCCTGTAGGGAGGCCGAGGCGACGGAAGAAGGGGCGATCGTGGTCATCTGCCCGGACGGAGGGGAGCGCTACCTGAGCACCTCGCTGTTCACCGTGGCAGAGGAGATCTCGCTTCATGTCTTCAACACGTTGACCCGCACGAAAGAACCGTTTCGTCCGATTCGAAGCGGCAGGGCCTCGGTCTATACATGCGGACCGACGGCTCATGAGCGAATGCGCATCGCCGACTGTCGCCGGTTCATCTTCGCCGATCTTTTATGCCGTTACCTTGAATTTCGCGGCCATCAGGTTTCCCATGTCATGAACATCACCGACCTGGACGACAGGACCATCGAAGGATCCCGGCAGGCCCGGATGGAGCTGCCCGACTTTACGAATCTGCACGCCGGCCAGATCACCGATGACTTGGCCTACCTGAGGATCCGGCCGGCCGATGAAATCCCCAGGGCCAGCGCCCATGTAGAGGACATGATCTCTTTGGCCCAGCGGGTCGAAAAGCAGGGCGCAGCCTACGAAAAGCTCCGCTCCCTGTACTTTGATATTTCCCGAATTCCCGAATACGGAAAGCTCTCCGGAGTCGATCTGGAAAAGATCAAAATCGGCGCCACCGTCAACCTCGACGAATACGAAAAGGACAATCCGCGGGATTTCACCCTGTTCAAGCGCTGCACCCTGACCGAGCTCAAGCGGGGCATCTACGCCAAGACCGACTGGGGAAACGTCCGCCCCTCCTGGCACATTCAGTGCGCCGCCATGGCTATGAAGTATCTGGGGGAAAGCTTCGACATCCACACCGGCGGCCGCCAGCATATTTTCCCGCACCACGAAAACGAAATCGCCATCTCCCTTGCCGCTACCGGAAAGCCGCTGGCCCGTTATTGGATGCATTGTGACCGCATCGAGGTCGACGGCGAACCCGGCGGACCGCCTCTGACGGAGCTGGCCGATCAGGGCTACTCGGGCCGGGAGGTTCGTTTCTGGCTGTTGACCGCGCATTATCGAAAGCCGCTGCGGTTTTCCACCGATCGGCTCGACGACGCCCGGCGATCTCTTCTGCGGCTCGACGCCTGCCTTCACTCGCTGCAAAACGTTCGCGGCGGCCGGCCCTATGAAGACATCGATCAGCTGCTGTACGATTTGAAGCAGGGCTTTACCGACGCCTTAGACGACGATCTGAACGCGTCGGCCGCCATGGCCGCGGTGTTTCGAATCGTGAGAAAGGTCAACCGCCTCCTGCTGGAAGATCGGCTCGATCCGGCGGGGGCGCAAAAAATCCTGGACGCATTTCGCGAGATCGACGCCGTGCTCAATGTCTGCGACTTTTCCGGCGCATACGACGACGGTGAGGTCCGGAAAATGATGGCGGAGCGCGACGAGGCCAGAAAGCGCGGCGACTTCCAGATGGCCGACCGGATCCGGGACCGGCTGCAGGTACTAGGGGTCGTGGTCAGGGATCGGAGGGTAGGAGCTGAATGAATTACGTAGAGTGCCTAGAGTGCCTAAAGTGACTATAGTGCATAGAGTATAGGTATCCTATTTTTTACGGAATTATGTACCAGTGTAAGGCTGCAGTCAGGGCTGTGGGGGGATCTTCTAAGGAAGCCGTGAAAAACTCGGAGCCAAGTGGCCGTAGAACCGAACAGGGACTTGATCTCGGAAAATAGCTTGCAGGCTGCCCGGCCACTGTCCAAATTTGCAGGGCATCCATCGCTGTTCGGTTCAACGGCCACTAAACTCCTCAAACAGTTTCCCGTCCTCCGGGAAGATCCCCCCACAGCCCTCAGATAAACCTTATAATCGTGCATAGGCCCGTTTTTTTATCAGTTGGGCTAATGTCAGCCCCGGAAAAGCATTGATGGCGTAAATGACGAGATCATTTTCTTCACTCCCCGCCACATGATCAAAAAAACGGAGCGAAGCGACACCATAACTTTAGGCATTCTAGGCACTCTAGTCACTCTAGGCACTTTACTTTTCCTCTCGGGCCTATGGCCTCATTATCGACAAACCAAAGGAGCCGCCCTTGAACGCAGTCCTTTTCCCCTTTTCCTGGATTTCTCCGGCGCAGCTTTCGGCGATGGAGGCCTTTTTCCTCCGGCCGGTTGTTTTGGCTCCCTCCGAAGGGAGAATCCCGCCGGAGCTGTTGAAATGGGAGGCGGCCGGCCGCATCGAGATCGAAGTTCCGGTTCGAGGAGACGATGACCGCCTGAAGCGGTTCCTTCGGGAGTATCGAAGCTGGGCGGACGCTCATCGGGGAACGGACATCTCCCTGGCGCGAATGATGGAAGAAGAAATCCCCTTTTTCGACGACTCCCATGTGGGCCGGATCCGTTCGGAAATTCGACGGGGCCGTTCCGGTGCCGCCGGCCCCGATCCCGAGCAGCGGCTCACCCGGGCCCGGCTCTTTTTGCTTATGGCACAGGAATACGACCGCCAGAGCCGGGAGATCGAGCAGGATCTGGAAAGCCTCCAGGGACTGGAAAGCGCCATGTTTTCCGAGCTTCATGAAGGCCGGCGCCCGCCAGACCCTACTGGGCTCGATTCTTCTGCGGCTGCGTCGGATTCCGGACGGTTCATGACCGAGGAGCGAATTCGGGCCTGGAGCCGTCTCTATGTGGCGTCAGGACCCGAGGAGACGGCGCCAAGGACGTTCGTCACCCCCAGCAGAGCGGTTCTCGATGCGGTGCTGGATGCAGCGCCCGATCCGGAGACAGTCCCGTCTGCCGCCGTCGACGCCGGTCGCAGCGGCAGCCTCGACGCCGCTGCCGAAGCGCTGGCCGCCGGCCGCCCGGCGCCGGAGCCGCTTTCCTCCGAGGGTCCGAGGATGGCGGTTTTTTTCATTGCCGGCATAGATCCGGCCCGGCTGTTTACCCGCTTTATCAAGACGCTGGAGCCGGAAGCAAAAGCAGCGCGGCCGGAAGAGGGAACCTTTTTGGCCCTGGTGAAAATGCCGGAAATGCCGTTCAAGAAGGCTTGACTCGGTTTTTCAATTGGTATATGGACTTTGCCCGGAATGGAA
Organism: uncultured Desulfobacterales bacterium; assembly: GCA_964409825.1. GTDB lineage: Bacteria > Desulfobacterota > Desulfobacteria > Desulfobacterales > CAFBRK01 > JAIPEL01. Next base: position 12,310 of record CAYPFH010000050.1, read on the forward strand.
GTCGCCAGGGGGCAGGGTCCCCCGGGAGCGAATGTTTACCGTAGAAAGGAGGCTATATAAAATGGCGTTCAATCCGATTGTTGATGAGGAAAAGTGCGAAGGCTGTGAAGAATGCGTCGATGTCTGTCCTGTGGAAGTGTTCGAGATGCAGGATGGAAAGTCCGTCCCGGTAAATGCAGAAGAATGTCTCGGATGCGAAAGCTGTGTCGAGGTCTGTGAAGCCGGCGCCATTACCATAGAAGAGACTTAATTCTATTTTATGCCGCATATCTCCCGGGGCCTTTTTCACGATCTTTGATCAAGGGCCCCGGGACGCCTCATATTCCCGCCTTCCGGCGGGTTTTTTCTTTTTGAAAAACAGTTGATCATCCTGCGATTCTTGACCGTATTTTTCCCCGAGTTAAGCCCTTGATACTCCATGAATTTTTTCGTTGCCACCGATACTCTCATGGTAACCCCCTTACGGTATGTAAAAATTGACATATGGCGCGCACGCCTGCTAAGCGGCTACTCTTTATTCTTCCAATCAATCGATTTCTATTTTTCCGAGACAAGCTTTGGAAGCCAGTATCCAGCAGTCGAAACGGAAAAAGAAAGACGTACCGGACCTTTCGGGGTGGCGGATACCAGCAAGCCTTCGTCGGCGAGTTGGCTTAGAATCTGTCTGGCGGTTCGTTCGGCAAGCCCGGTGATCCGGGTTGCCTGGCCTCTTGCAAATTCCCCTGCAAGAAGCGCCTCTTTGATCAGGTGAAACGCCTCGGTCTTTATTGTGGGAGCACCCGGGATCATTTTCCTGCTGCGAAGCTCGACATACCCCCTTATACGATCCAGCATGCCGTCGATACCCAGAAGCGATTCCATAAATTCGATCTGGTCAAGGCAGGTTTCCAGAAAAAAGAGGCAGAATCGGTCCAGGCCCCGCTGCGTCAATTGCCCCCGGCCGTCTGTGTCTCCCTGCCGGATAATGTCGGCGCCGGCCATGTGCCCGACATACCTATCCCGGTGCCGGGCAAAACCCCGGCTTATCGTCCAAAGGCCGTAGCCTTCCACCTCCGATTCGATCAGGTAGCCGTCGGTAAACAGCCGGGCCACTCTGCCGTTTCCGTCTAGAAAGGGATGGATCCAGGCAAGCCGGTGATGGGAAGCTGCAGCGGCAAGAACCCGGTCGATTCCCCGGAAGGCTCCCGGCGCATAAATCCTTGCAAACCAATCCATCAAAGCGGCGATTTGATCCGGATATGGCGGGATGTGCCGCCCAACCTCAACTGTTGTAGCACGAAATTGACCCGGAACTACCCGCTTCTGTTCTCCGGTTTCATCGTTCCGGATGAGCCGAAGCTCATCGGGCAGTTGCTCGTAAAACAGCCGGTGGATCAGGCAAATAAACTCTGAGGTGCAAATTTGTTTTCCACCTGCCTTGATCTTTTGTTCGATGGCCTTTTGTACCTCCACATGAACTTTGGCCTCGATCTGCCGGTTTCGCACGGCCGGCTCAGTTGCAAGATCGCCTTTGATGGCCCTTTCAATGTCGATCGGATGGGTGTAGTGACCTTCGATCAGGTTTGAATAGTAGCTGTTGGTCAACCGCAGAAAGTCGATAAGTGACTGCTGTGTGATCGGATGCAGCCGGCCGCCAAGAGCCGCGGATTTGCGGTAAACGGCCAGGGCCAGGTCAGAAAGAGCGGTACTGGCCTTGGGTAGCCTGGGAGTTAACTGTTGGGCCGGATTGATCATTCTGCCGATCTTAAGGAAGGTCTAATTTATTAATAATTGTAGTAATAAAACATAATTACGGACTACTGTCAAATGATATAGGTAATTTTATGCCGATGTTTGTGCCGGTAAACAAGCGGAATCTTTTTCAGCGAGAATCAACCCCCAAGCATCACGCAATGTCTTGATAGTGCATCGAAATCCCCGGCGCGGACTACACTCGCTGTACTATGATATTCCTGCATTTCCACCGACCACAACACCTTGTGTGTGAACTATTTCTCGATAAAAACTGCTACCCCGTCCCAGTCCTTTGCCGGTGGATGTTTTCGAAGCGCTTCGATCCGGTCGAGGTAGCAAAGGCTTGGCCCGTCGTCGACGATCCGGTCGAGAACCCCTGAAAACAGGGATTCAGCCCGGTCCCACTGCCGCTGCCGGAATGCGGCCAGGCCCGCTTCAAATGTGTTCAGCGCAGAAATCCGCGCCTCGGAAACACGCTGCCGGTAGCCGATCAGTTCGTAGATGGTCACCGCCCCGGTCTTTCCTTTGACCTGCACCCGATCCAGCTCACGTACGACAAAGCGCTGGCCGAGCCGACGGACCGTGTCCTGGCTGGCGATCGCCTGGGTTTTGTAGATCTTGTTGAGCCCCTCCAGCCGAGATGCCAGGTTTACGGCGTCTCCGATAATCGTGTAATCCATAAACGCGGCGCTGCCCAGATTGCCGACGGTCACCTCCCCGGTATTGATGCCGATGCCGATCTCCAGTGCCTCTGTATCCGGTTCTCCCCCCTTTTTGAGGGCGTCCAGGGCGGCGAGCATGGAAAGTGCGGTTTCTGCGGCACGCACGGGGTGTTCGGCCACTTCAGCCGGGGCACCGAAAAATGCCATCACCGCATCGCCCATCAGCTTGTCGAGGGTGCCTTCGTGTGCGAAGACCAATGGCAGCATGGCGTCAAAGTAGATATTGAGCAGCCGGCCGGTGCGGTGTGCGCCGAGCCGCTCAGACAGGGAGGTGAACCCCCGAAGATCGGAAAAGAGAATCGATACCTCCCGCCGCTGTCCGGCCAGAGCGTCCTCCAGGTCTTGGGCAAGGATGTCGGCCGCCACTGCGGGCGATACATATTTGCCGAACAGACTGGTCACCAGGGCGTTTTTCCGCTGCTCATAGACCTTCTGAAGGGCGGCCCCGGCGACGAACTGGCCCATGAACACCAGTGCCGCAGGAACGATCGGCAGCCAAAGCCCTGCCGATTGGAACATAAAATGGGCCGTCCCGAGCAGCGACAACTCAACGCCGATAAAACCGAGCCCCGCCCAGCGAAGCGACACCCCCGGAACGAAGAACAAAAGCCCGGCCAGGCCGGCCAGGAAAAAGAGGCCTGTCGTCCAGTGCGAAGACACCTTGCGTATCCAGGATTCCCGCAGCAGGGTCTCCACGGCATGGGCGTGGCAGGCTACGCCCGGCTCCTTTTGGGCGGCGAAATCCTCCACAAGGGCGCCGAATCGCGTATCATATCCGTTCAGAACGTTTCGGAAACGGGTATAGGGCGTGGTGAAAAAATCCTTTTCCATCGCCCGGACGCTGCCGATCAACACGATGCGGCCGGCAACGGTCTTGTCGTCAAAGCGGCCGGCCACTGCATCTGAGAAAGAAATCTGAGGAAACGCGCTGTAATCTCCGGAAAAATCGATCAGGAGCTCGGGATAGGGAAGGGCGAGCCGGTCTTCGCCGACCTCGCCTATGAGCAGATGGCTCGGATCGGAAAAATCGAACGAAAAATCGAGGTTTTTCCAAACCCGGGCCAGTTCGAGGGAAAAAGAGGGGATCAGGGCCAGACCCTGGCCGCCGATCGGTTTGGCCGTCAAAAAGCGAATGCGCCGAAGAACGTCGTCCCGATCCAGTGGCAGATCGATAAACCCGTCTCCGATCATCTCGTCGGAAAATTCAGCAAGAGGAACAATTTCGCCGGATGGCGAGGCAGACACCCTGGCCAGGACCACATTGCCGCAGTCCGATACGGCGGCGGCCAGCCGTCGATCGGCTGAGGGGTCGGAATCCGGAAAGGCCAGCACCAGATCGATGCCGACCACCGATGCACCGGCTCGGCAGAGCTGAGCCAGGGCTTCTGAAAGGTGGTGCCGGGACCATCTGTTTCGACCCTTCTGAAGCGCATCCGCGCTTGGTTCGTCCATCATCACCAGAACGATATGTCCGCTGGTGGAAACCGGTCCCCGCCAGTGAAAGTGCAGATCGTAAAAGAAGTGCTCCGGTGAATTGAGCCGGCCGGAAAAAGCCAAATATCCGACCACACCCAGCACTGCCAGGGTCGCCAGGGCCGACAGCAGGAAATGTTTGCGGATCAAGCGGCGGGAAGGGCGCATGGGAAAACCCCGGTGTCGTCGGCGGAACAATGAAGACGGATAAACGGGTCGAACCGGTTCGGATTTCGCGCTTCAGTTTTCGAATCTATGGTGCCGCAAAGAGGTTCATTGACAGCAAAAGCATTGGGACCGTTTCCCCGAAGCGTATTGACCGCCGGATCGGACGATCCGGACTCCGGTCCAGAATCTGTCCGACGGGCGGTGCCGGCAGCGGGATCAAAACAGCGGCCATCGGGGCAGAGGGCCTTACCGGGCGCCTGCCTTCGACGCCCCCTACCGGGCTGGAAACGATGACGATCACCCGGCAACGCTCCAAAATCCGGGAAGAAGCGTCTTCGGCCTGGAGGCTGCGGGCGTCCTGTTCACTGATCACCAGGTTTGTCTTGGCCAGACCGCGCACCTGTTCGACGTCTTTGACGATGAACCGTCTGCGTTTTTTCCGGGGAGGATCTTCTCCGGCCTCCGCAGGCGAAGGAAAGAGAAGGCGAGAAAGCCATCGGTCGGGATCGGGGCGCGATCCGTGAAGCCGCTCCGACGGGCCGGTCATGGTGACGTACCGGACCATTCCACGCTGTTTGAGGGCCTCTTCGTCGACCCGGTCCAGATCGTAAACGACGCGGCCGCTGCCGGTCAGGACTTTGGGAAACAGCGCCGGGGTGAGCGGCTCTGCGCCGGCAGGCCGGCGGGCATCTAAAACGAGCCAGGGCGCATCGTCGGCTTCGGGATATCCGCCGCCTTTTTGGGGAAGCTTGTCCCAGTGCAGGGGCCGGTCTTTGAGGGCGTCGACAAGCCGGCCGGTCAGTCCCTGGATGCCGGTCATGGGCGATCGCAGCACCACTTCATAGTAGGGGCCGGAGGCGCCTTCGACGAACACCTGACGGTGTTCGGTAAAGTGGATCAGGGCGTTGAGTTCGATGACCAGGGGACCGGCGCCCAGGTCCGTCAGGGATCTTCGATCGTCGAGATGAACGCCCGCAGCGATCTTGAGAATCGATTGTAGCGCGATGATTTTGCCTGCCCGCCGGGCCATGGGACGGGATCCGGCGTGACGGTCCAGCATCCCGCGGCCGATCCCGTAAATCGCCATTTCTTCCCAGTCGATCCAGCCGCTGCCGTATGATTCGACGTACGGAGAAAACGCCGGGGATTCGGCACAGAGGCCGGCGGCCGGAAGTGCGGTCAAGGCCGCCAGCAGCAGGAAGACGAGTTTTCGGATTGTCTGCATCGCTATGTTGCTCCGGGTCCAAGTTCATTGCACTGGGCCAACGCTACCATATTCGTAGTGCCGGGACAACCGGCCGGCCCAGTGCCCCTTCAAAGTCCCAAAATGGAGGGCCGCGCTCCGTCGTGGCCGGAAAGACGGACGCGACA
>CAYPFH010000051.1:0-10910 GCA_964409825.1 uncultured Desulfobacterales bacterium
GACGATGTGACCAAACTGAACACCCCTGCGGAGCTGGTCTCAGCCGTTATTGACGACACATAGGGCATAGAGCAGAAAAAATTTAGAATTTAGAAATTAGAATTTCTCCGACATCCGACATCGGAATCTTTGAACTCCCGAGCCTTGCGCGCTATGCCATTTGATCGCTGCCATAGGCGCCTTCTCCCATCCGCCTGCGCAGCGCCAGGTTGATCTCAAGCTTCTCCAGCGACATCCGGATGGCGTCGGCGGCAAGGCGGCGCTTTTTGAGGTAATCCTCGAAAAAACCCTTCACCTCCTTTTCCCGGCTCAGGCCGCAGGTCGGAATCAGCGCAGCGACCACCCGCTCGTAGAGCAGCGGGTGAAAGCGTTCGATTGCCGGCAGATTTTCGGTGTACCAGGGCCAGAGGTGCGCGATCGCATCGGGGTTGGACGCCATGGCCACCACCGGAATGAATTTGTTCCGGTCCGGAATGGTGTCCAGCACCGCTTTGAGGGCGGCCTCGACCGCCTTTTTTTCCCGGAAGCTCCCCATGGCCATGGCGATGGTCATTCTCTCGTGTTCGCTTCCGGTGGCTGAAAGGCGCCCCATGAACCAGGAAAGGGCGTGGGCGCCCCGGGTCCAGGCCCCGAGTTGGAGCACGCTTTTGAAGATGTCCGGATCGACCCGCCTGCCGGCCTCCAAATCCTTGAACCGCTTTTTTCCGAAGGCCTCGGCCTCTTTTAGCCCCATCATCGCCGCCGGCCAAAGGCAATGCTCCCGGAGAATCGTGCGCGAGTGAGGCTCTTCTTCGGCCGGGGCATAACCGATGTCGGCCAGCAGCTGCTCGAGAAACGGGCATGCGGCATTTCGAATCTGGTCTTTGCAGGATGCCGGCGCGACGAGGAACAGGCGGTGAAGGCTCTGAATCACCTGCGCCGCGGGCAGGAGCCGATCCTCATCCCTGAAATATTCAAGAAACCGGAGATATCGGTCGAGGTCGATCCGTCCCGCCCGGAGCAGGGCCTCCATATCGCTGGACAGACCCCAGCGATCCTCTGCAGAGAGGCGTTTGTCCCGTATTTTACGGCCCAGGCGGACCAGATTTTCTTCGTCATGGTATGACACCCGGTAAAAACCGCTCTGTCCATCGTTGATCTTGTAGGCTTCCACCCCGTGATCGACGGGAACTGCCAGATCGGCGTCTTTCATGACGACTTGAAGCGTCGTCTCCTCTTTTCCGGGACCGAACAGGCGGATGTTCACGGGCACGAGCCAGGCGGCATCCGCCGCCCCCTGCAGGTAGGAAAACCGCTCCTGGTGCAGGTGAAGGGTGTTTCCTTCTCGATGGGCCTGGATCAGCGGATGGCCGGGCTGGCCGATCCAGCCTTTCATCATCCGGGTGATGGGCTGGTCGGCCGCAGATTCCAGCGCCTCCCAGAGATCCCGGCTGGCGGTGCTGCCGTAGGCATGGGTGTTCAGGTACCGGTTCAGCCCTTTTCGGAAGGCGTCCGGGCCGATGAAGCCCAGGATCTGGCGCAGAACGCTTCCGCCCTTGCTGTAGATGATCGGCGCCGTGCTCGAATTGATGACCACGTGTTCCCCGCCCGGGATCTCGATGGCAAAGGTCTCCTTGAGGCCGTCGCGTTCCAGGGCCTCGGCGGTCTGCCCGCCGATGAACCGGTCCCAAAACTTCCATTCGGGCCGTAATTGGTCCACCACGGCGTAGGCAAAGAAGGTGGCAAAGCTTTCGTTGAGCCACAAATACCGCCAGTCTTCCGGGGTGACCAGGTTCCCGAACCATTGGTGAACGATTTCGTGGGCGGTGACTTCGCAGATTCTTTCGAGGCCGGATTTGCTCGTGCTCTCCGGATAGCGGAGCAGCAGGTTTTCCCGGAAGGCGATTGCGCCCCAGTTTTCCATGGCGCCGAAAGCGAAGTCCGGCACCGCGATCAGGTCGAGCTTCGAAAGCGGGTAGGGGATCCCGAAATAGGATTCGCAGTATTGCAGGGCGTGTCTGCCGAATTCGAGACCGAATTCGGCAAACCCGCTCACCCCCGGGACGGTAACGGCTCTCACTCTATGGTCTTTTGCGTCCTGGATCGTTTCGAAGCGTCCCACGCCGATAAAAACCAGATACGTCGACATCCGGGGCGTCGTCTCGAAGCAGACGCGTTTTCGGCTGTCGGAAAGAGGATCGATGCTCCGGAGCGCCCCGTTGGAGATGGCATCCAGATTCTCGTCGATCTTCAGCTCGACATCGAAGGTCGCTTTTTGCGCCGGATGATCCAGGCAGGGAAACACCCGGCGGGCGTCGCTTTCCTGGAACTGGCTGACCGCGATCCAGCGGATTCCTTGCTCTGTTCGGTAGCTGGATCGATACAGGCCCGCCATCCGGTCGTTGATCACGCCCTCATAAACGATTCTAAGTTCGATCTCTTTGTCGGTGCATTCGGCAAGAAACACCTGAAGGGTTTCATTTTCCGGATCGAACTGAAACGGGCAGACAAGAGAACTGCTTTGGCGGATCCACTCCGCTTTCCAGACGGCCAGGTCACAGACATTGAAAACGACTTCGCCGGTGGGGCGCAGCGGCTTCAGACGGACGGTGGTCTGACCCGAAAAACGAAATGTGGAAAGATCCGGCTCCAGAAGAATATGGTAGTGGAGGGGGGCGATTTCAGACATCGGAAGCGCTTCCTTTCATGTGAGGTCTTGCCTTGGCAGCGACATGGTAGCCTCAACCGCATACCGGCGCAAGATCCAAGAGGATTTTATTTTGACTTCAAAGAAGGGTTTACCTATGATGAATAAAATCGCTGGCGCGATGTTATAGGGGTTTCGCTGCGCGAAACGATTCAAAAAAACTGCATAAAAAAAGACAGTCCGGTTATCTATGAAGCTCAAGGAGGCTTAAGCAGGAGAGCCGACACCCATCGGCATCCGGCGGATCCTATCTGGAGGATTCCGGATAAGCGCAAAAGATTTTTTAATACCTTAAAATGATTCGGAGGAGACATGGACAAAAAAGAGTTGATCGAGATGCTCAACCGGGACATGGCCGACGAACATGCCGCCATTATCCGCTACCTGGTGCACAGCTACCTGGAAGGAGAGGATTCGCCCCTTGGAGCGGGCCTTCTTTCCCGGGCGCGGGAAGAGATGTGGCACATGAACTGGCTGGGGATGATCGTCGGAAAGTTGGGCGGCGAGCCGGAGATGACCCCGGCGCCCTATCCCTACGATCCCACAAACCGCGCCACGATTTTTCAGTCCTACGTCGACTATGAGAAAAAGCTGGTTCCCCACTACCACGAAGAAGCCGACAAGGTGGACGATCCCCACATCAAGCGGGTGCTGCACCGTGAGGGATGGGAATCGGAGATGCACGCCAAGAAATTTCAAAAGGTGCTCGGCAAGCTTTCCAAAGAGGAGGCGGCCGGTCTGCCCGGCGAGGAAAACGAGCTGCCGCCCGAGTTCGTGGAAAAGCTCCAGGACATGGTCCAGCAGAAGTACACCCAGATGCTCCAAAGCATAAGGGACGCCTGGGTGTTTCAAAACGAAGAGATCCGAGGCTGGCAGGTCATGGATTTTTCCATGACCAACATGAAGCAGCTGGCCCACCTGGCCGAGGAGGTGGCGGAAAACGGGATCGTACCCCGGATGGAATCCAAGCCGCTGGTGCTGAGTACGGCCATCGGAGCGGCTTTGAAGACCATTTTGGAAGATGTGCGGCGCACCCGGAAGGGCCACCAGGCGCTCAAAGACGATGCGGAAGCGCAGAAGCACGCCGGGCTCATGACCAACCTCGATCTGAGCATCGACCAGGAGCAGTACGAAGCCGAAGAGATCGAAGACTGGCTCAAATCCGAAGGCAAATAAACGACCATTCAAAGATCTGACGGGGCACGATGTGACCATGGATCTTTTCAACGCCATTCGCCGACGGAAGAAGCCGATGATCGCCGCGGCGGTCATCGTCTTTCTGTACACGGTGGTCGGGTTTTTCGTCTTTCCCGCCGTGATCGATTCGATCCTTCCTGAAAAACTCGGCCAGGCCCTGGATCGGAAGGTGACTCTGGACAAGGTTCGGTTCAATCCGTACGCCCTGTCGATCACCCTGGAGAACCTGACGGTCGCAGACAAAGACGGCGAACCGTTTGTCGGTTTCGACCGGTTCTATGCGAACCTGCAGACGTCCTCTCTTTTTGTCTGGGGGGCGGTTTTCAGGGAAATCCAGATGGAGGGATTTCGGGCGCGCATCGTTCGAACCGGAGAGGGTCTTTTCAATTTTTCGGACCTGATCCCGGAGGCCGACGAAGCCGCGACCCGACCTGATGACGCCAACGGCGGATTTCCGCGATTTTCCGTCCGGCAGTTGTCCGTCATTGCAGCGGGGCTCGATTTCGACGACCGGTTCGTCGACAGCCGGCACCGGATCGACGGGGTCGACATACAGGCGGCCGATGTTTCCAGCCGCCCGGCCGGGACCGGGAAGACGGCCTCTGTTGCCATCCGCTTTGAAATCGACGGGGCCCCGGTCTCGGTCAAGGCCGAAGCAATGCCGTTTTCCGGCGAACCGGCTGCCGAAGCAAGGATCGCTCTTACCAATCTGAAAATTCCCCGGTATTTCGCCTACCTGCCCGACAAGCCGGCCGCCCGCATCGAGTCTGCGCTTCTTTCCATAGAAATGAAGCTCGATTATCATCAGCCGAAAAACGGCGGCGCCCTGCTGTCGCTCTCCGGCCCGGTCCGGCTCTCCCAGGTGAACATCTTCGACCGTGCAGAGCGCAACATGCTGCGGATGCCGGAGATCGCGGTTTTACTGGGCCGCAGTCTGCCGCTGTCCGGCGAGGTGACCGTGGACGAAATCCGGGTCTCGGCCCCGGAGGTGCTGGCGGTCAGGGGCCCCAAAGGGGAAATGAATTTTCTCGACCTCTTGCCCGATATGGCGGCGACGGAAAAAGAAGACCGGGGGCAAACCGAATCCGGCGGCGTTTCGCTGGCGTCATGATGGCCGAGGCTGCCCGGGTCGGCGAGCAGTTTCATTCCGGGGCCCGCTCTCTTTTTGCCCGGACGCCCCTCGGCTGGGATTTTGACACCATCGATGCCATCTACCACTGGTTTGTCTCGCTTCCGGGCCGGCTTCCGGAGATTCTGGCTGAAATCCGCGAGCAGGGCCGTCTGCTCGGATTCGCCGGATCCGGGTTCATGCTCGCCCTGATCCCGCTGCTGCTGAAAAAGCGGACCCTGCTCTCGCTGCTGCCGGACCTTCCCTATCTTATGTATCAACGGTTTGTCCGAATCCTGGACCGGTACTATTTTCCGGTCGTTTTTTTCACTTTTCTGACCGGCCTGCTCTGGTGCTTCGGCTACCGGGAGTTTTCAAAGACGCTCTGGATCAAGACCTGGGCCGTGGCCGGGGCCTTCGTGCTGATCATGATTGCCTACCACCGCGCAACAAAGGTCCGCACCCGGGACAACGTAGAATACCTGATCCCGAACGCGGACTTCATCAACAAGACGTTCGTCAACTTCACCCTGTCTTCGCCGATGATCCGCATCCACATTCCGGTGCGGGTCTCGTACCGTTCGGACACCGACAAGGTGCGCCGGATCCTGGTCGAGACGGCCGGCCGGCACGAGGAGGTGCTCGAGTACCGCGAGCCTGAAGTCAGCTTCGCCTCCTGCGGTCATAGCGGGATCGATTTTGAACTGCTTGTATGGGTCGATATCCGCAAGACCGCCGAGTGGCGCATCCGAAGCCGGTTGTATTTCGACATTTTCGAAGCGTTTCGCCGGGCCGGAATCGAAATCCCCGTGCCCCAGCGGGACGTCTACATCCGCTCCGGCGCCCCGGAGCCGGCGCTTCAAGGATCATAGTCGATGGAGGGCTCTCCGATCCGGAGCACACCGCCGTTCAACCCGCTGTTTGCGATGACTGCCGGCATCCTGGCGATTTCCACCGGAGCCGTTCTCGCCCGGCTGGCCGATGCGCCGGCCCTGGTGATCGCCGCCTACCGGGTGGGGCTGGCCACCTTGCTGCTGGCGCCGGCGGCCCTGATCGGCTGCCGCAGCGAGCTTCGGCGGCTTTCCTCGAGCGATCTTCGGCTGGCGCTGCTATCCGGGGCATTTCTGGCGGGCCATTTCGCCGCATGGATTTCGTCGCTCGACTACACCTCTGTGGCCAACAGCGTAGTGCTGGTCAACACCAACCCGCTGTGGGTGGGCCTGCTCACCCCCCTGGTGGCCAAAGAATCGGTGCGGAAAAAGACGGTAATAGGGATCGGGCTCAGCGTGGCCGGCGGCGCGCTCATCGGTGCGGGCGACTTTGCCGCCGGTGGAAGCGCCCTGCTGGGAGACGGGCTGGCCCTGGTCGGAAGCCTGTGCGCTGCGGTCTATATCCTGCTGGGCAGAACCCTGCGCCAGAAACTCTCGCTGACGGTCTACATCCTGCTTTGCTACGGCAGCGCGGCCGCCGTTCTCTGGACCGTGGTGATCGCTGCGGGGCTTCCGGTTTCCGGGTTTTCGCCGGGCACCTGGGCGGCGTTCTGGGCCATGGCCGTGGTGGCCCAGCTTGTCGGCCACACCAGCTTCAACTGGGCGCTTCGCTGGCTCAGCGCCGGGATGATTGCCGTCAGTTTGCTGGGAGAGCCCATCGGCGCGACTATTTTGGCCTACCTGCTCTTTGGCGAGGGGCTGACCCTGTATAAGGCGCTGGGCGGGGGGCTGATCCTGGCCGCCATCTGGATCGCCTCGACGGCGGAAAAACCGGGGCAGGCGAAGCAGTGAACGGAAAGGGTTCAGGGGTTCAAAGGTTCAGGGGTTGGGGGGTTCAGAGGTTCAAATGTTCGGTTTTGCTTTGACAAGGGCGGCCGCTTTTTTTATCCAAGGTTTTGCGATAAACAGGTAATAGTAAAAATGGCGGCAACACCGACGAAGACAGGAGGAACCTGAATGGCTTACGAGAATCTGATTTTCGAGGAAAAAGACGGCATTGCCACCTTGACGTTCAACCGTCCCAAGGCGCTGAATGCCTTGAACAACGCGCTGCTTGGCGAAATGGCGCAGCTGCTCGACGAAGTCCGGGAAAACGAGCAGATTCGGGTTCTGGTGCTCACCGGCGCCGGAGAAAAGGCCTTTGTGGCCGGAGCCGACATCACCGAGCTGGCCGCTTTCACCCCCCTGCAGGGAAAGCTGTTCGCGGCCAGGGGACAGGAGGCGATCAACCGGCTGCAGGAATTGTCGATCCCCGTGATCGCCGCCGTCAACGGATTCGCCCTCGGCGGGGGAAGCGAAATCGCGCTGGCCGCCGACTTCATGTATGCATCGGAAAACGCCCGGTTCGGGCTGCCGGAAATCACCCTCGGGTTGATCCCCGGTTTCGGCGGAACCCAGCGGCTGCCTCGGCTGATCGGTCCGGCCCGGGCCAAGGAGATGATCTTCTCCGGAAAGATGATCACGGCTGCAGAGGCCCAGGCGATGGGGTTGGTCAACCGCGTCTGCTCCGCCGAAACACTTCTTTCCGAGACCATGGAAACCGCCGGCGCCATTGCCGCCAAAGGGCGCGTGGCTCTGCGTGCGGCCAAGGAGTCGGTCAACAACGGACTGAACGCCGATCTGGCCACCGGCATCCGGTTCGAACTCGACGCCTTCGCCCTGTGCATGGCAAGCGCCGATGCCCGCGAAGGCACGAAGGCCTTTCTGGAAAAACGCAAGGCGAATTTCAAGGGCGGGTTGGCCGACTGAGCGCTCGATGGCATCATTTGACATCGGAGCTTGAGCTGATCTATAATAAAAAGGCTTGGATGTCTTCGGATTTGCCGCAGAAAACCTTTGATGGTCAATGAGTTGACGGGCTTTTCTCGCAGCGGCGCAGGCGAGGCAAAGCCCGGCCAGTCGACTTTACTGCATTGGCTGGACGATCACCGGATTTTCGGAGTTGGATGCACCGTTGACAGAGGATTCCCGAAGACACATTTTTCAGACCGTATGGGGAGCGGCGCTTCTGCTGGCCGGCATCGGCGTTTTTTTCCGAATTCCTCAGGTGATGCCCAAGATTGCCCAGATCGAGCAGTTTTCCGATGTTACGGCGGTCATCCGATTCTGCTTTTATTTCATCGGCATCATGCTTGTCGGGGGCGGAATTAAAAAGATTCGTGAAAATTACCGTCATTGGCCGTCCGATAAGAAGAAAGAAGAATGAGCGCTGCCTTAAAAACGCGGCAGTGATTTTATCAGGAGAGGTTTACCCATGCCAGCTGCCAAGCCGCTGAACAAATCATCCGATGGAGGCGACGCCAACCTTCAGAACCTGAAGAGCGAGGTCGAATACCGCACCAAGCTGCAGGAGATCGGCAACAGAATCAACGCCGCTTCGAACCTGGATGAGATTCTCATCGACATGAAAGACGATATCACCTCCCTGTTCGAGGCGGAGCGGATTACGGTCTATGTGGTCGATGGGAAAAAGCGGGAGCTGGTTTCGCGCTTCAAGACCGGTCTGGAGGTTTCCGAAATCCGGATTCCAATCTCCATCAACAGCCTCTCCGGATACGCCGCCTTCAAGCAGAAGATCATCAACGTCCACAACGTTTACGACGACGAAGAGCTCAAGAAGATCGATTCCCAGCTCAATTTCGACAAGAGCTGGGACAAAAAGACCGGATTTCATACCAAGCAAGTGCTGGCATGTCCCATCGTGTTCCAGAAATACCTGATGGGGGTCATCCAGCTCATCAACCGGAAAGACGGCGATTCGTTCACCGAGAGAGACGAGCGCTCGGTGGAGGAGCTGGCCAAGATTCTGGGCATAGCGCTTTACAACCAGAAGCGGATAGCCGCCCGGGGAAGAACGAACAAGTTCACCTACCTGCTGGAAAATCACATCATCACCCAAAAAGAGCTGGACCGCGCCGTCGCCCAGGCCCGAGATAAAAGAGAGTCGATCGAAAGAGTCCTGATGCAGGAGTTCAAGATTCCGAAAAAGGAGGTCGGCAATTCCCTGGCTAAGTTCTACAAAGCTCCCTTCATCGAATACAACTCCCAGACGCCGATTCCGGGGGAGCTGCTTCACGGCATCAAGGTTCCATTCATGAAAAAGAATGTCTGGGTACCGATCCGGGAGGAAGACAACAAGGTCATGGTGCTGGTCGACCAGCCCCACGATCTTCAGAAGATCGACGGCATCAAGCTCAATTTCCCGGGAAAGCAGCTGACGTTTGCCGTGGGCCTGCCCCAGGACATCCACGACTTTATCAAGCTGTTCACCCAGGACGAAAAGGAAATGGCTTCCATGGACGACATCCTCTCCCAGCTCGATGTGGAGGATGCCGAAATCGAGGATGCCGAGTCCTCGGTGGGTGAAGAAGACAGCGCCGTTGTCCAACTGGTCAACAAGATCATCCTCGATGCCTACAAGCGGGGAGCGTCGGATATCCACATCGAGCCGGCGCCGGGCAAGGAAAACACCCAGGTCCGGATCCGGGTGGACGGCGCCTGCACGGTATATCAGACCATTCCCTTCAGCTACAGAAACGCCATCGTCTCCCGGCTCAAGATCATGTCGGATCTGGACATCGCCGAGCGCAGAAAGCCGCAAGACGGAAAGATCAAGTTCAAAAAATACGGGGGAAAAGATATCGAACTGCGGGTTGCCACCGTTCCCACCCAAGGCGGTTTAGAAGACGTGGTCATGCGGATCCTGGCGGCCGGCGAGCCGATTCCATTGGAAAAACTGGGCATGACCCAGAGAAATTTTGAAAACTTCGTCAGCGTCATCACCCAACCATACGGGATCATCTTTGTCTGCGGGCCGACCGGCTCCGGCAAGACAACTTCTTTGCACTCGGCCCTGGGATACATCAACAAAATCGAGACCAAGATCTGGACCGCCGAAGATCCTGTGGAAATCACCCAGAAAGGGTTGCGCCAGGTGCAGGTCAAACCCAAGATCGGGTTCGACTTTGGCGCGGCCATGCGGGCCTTTCTCCGGGCCGACCCGGACGTCATCATGGTCGGTGAAATGCGCGACAAGGAGACCACCCACATCGGCATCGAGGCCTCTCTGACCGGCCACCTGGTTTTTTCCACCCTCCACACCAACAGCGCCCCGGAGAGCATCACCCGGCTCCTGGACATGGGAATGGATCCGTTCAATTTCGCCGACGCCATCTTGTGCATTCTGGCCCAGCGGCTGTGCCGGACCCTTTGCCCCCAATGCAAGGAGGAATACCATCCGACCCAGGCAGAATTCGACGAGTTGATACGGGAATACGAAGACAACGATGCCTGGGAGAAGAACATCGACGTCAAATACACCGACGATCTGATGCTCTACCGGCCAAAGGGGTGTCCTTCATGCCACAACTCCGGCTACAGGGGAAGGATGGGGCTTCACGAGCTGTTGATGGGCACCGACGAAATGAAAAAACTGATCCAGACGAAAGCCAAGATGGAGGATATCCGAAACCAGGCCATCAAGGACGGTATGACCACCCTGAAACAGGACGGCATCGCAAAGATTCTCATAGGCAATGTGGATCTGTTGCAGGTGCGCAAAGTCTGCATCAAATAAAAATCGCTGCGCGATTTTTATTTGAATGAACGGGCGCGGTTTCCCCGCCCGATTTGTTTAAATCGCAGGGGGCGCCCGAGGAGGTGGGGGCAGCGGCGGGAAAAAAGGCAAAATTTGACGACTTCGTAAAAAGTCCGAATTGGCCCTTATTCGTCATTCCGGACGAGCGAAGCGAGATCCGGAATCCAGTGATTTCAAATACATATGGATGCCGGATCAAAGCCTGCCCCGGACCCGATCCGGGGTCCGGCATGACGCTTCGCAGACTTTTTCCGATTTCATCAAATTACGGTCAAAAAATTAAAAAAATATCATATAACCAATTGATTTCATGCTAATTATAAAATAAAATTT
>CAYPFH010000051.1:11010-17776 GCA_964409825.1 uncultured Desulfobacterales bacterium
TCCCAGCTTCCCAGCTTCCCAGCTTCCCAGCTTCCCAGCTTCCCAGCTTCCCAGCTTCCCAGCAGACCCGAAGCGCCCCGCGTTCCATGCGATTTACCCCTCGCACTTTTGCTCAGCAGCTCAGCAGCTCAACAACTCATCAGGGGCGTTTTTTTTACTCCATGCCCTATGCGTCACCTGGCCGGCGAAGCCGAAGGCGAAGAGGGATGCTCTATGCGCTCTTTTTACCCTCCTTGCGCCGCTCGCTCGAACTTCTCCAGCTGCTCCTCGTAGTAGTCCTTGTTGGTCCAGGCAGCGGAAAGGGCGCGGCGGGCGGTTTCCACGGCGCGGTCGTAGCGGCCGTTGACGTAGTAGCTTTCGGCCAGGGTGTCCAGGATATGGGGGGAGTCGTCGATGGACGCCGCCTTTTCTGCGAGGGAAAGGGCCTTTTCCGGATTTTTCAGGGCTTCTGTTTCGCTGGTGGCATACAGCCAGGCGAGGTTGTTCAAGGTGACGGCATTGTCCGGCGCCAGCGCAAGTGCATTCTTATAGGCTTCGGCCGCCTCGGCCGGCCGCTCGCTGCCGTAGTAGATATCGCCCAGCATCCGGTATAGCTCGGCGTTTTGCGGGGAGCGGGAAAGTTCGCGCAGCACCACCGTCTCCATAAAATGGCGGCTCAGCCGGCGGCCCGACTCGCCGTAGTTCAGGTGGAATCCGGCAGCGCCGATCAGCACGATTCCGGCCAGGTAGATCAGGATGCTGTTTCTGACTTTTCGGTTGTGGCGGTGGATCCAGCTTCGGTCGGCTTCGCACCGTTGAAGATAGCCGATTCTTTCAGCGATGCTGAAGTGGTGCCAGTTTGGCCTGTCGGCGTCCTGGCCGCTGAACCAGGCGATTTTCTTGAAGGTGGAGATCAGCGGCGCTGCGCTCTGGAAGAGTTCGTATGCGTACAGGTCGGCCTGGCGCTCGAAGTTGCGCATGAAATATCCGAAGATGAATCGAAAATAGAGCAGAAACAGGGCGATGATAACCAGGCTGAACAGGGCCGAGGAAACAGTGGCCGGGTTCAATCCGGTGAGCTGCACGAACCGGTGGACCGGATCGGAATAGATCAGCAAAAATACGATCAGCTCGAAGCTCGAGTAGGCCAGCAGGATATAGCCGACGAAGAAAAACAGGTAAAAGGGAAGGTGGCGGCGCTTGACGTGGCCGATTTCGTGGGCGATTACCGCGTCGATCTCCGACGGCGCCAGGTATTGCAGCAGGCCGGAGGTGACCAGGATGTAGCGAAACCGTCCCACCAGGCCCATGACGGCGGCGGTGATCATCCGCCCGCCGAACAGGGGCCAGTAGAGAATGTCTGCATACCTGACGCCGGCCTTTTGGCAGACCTGCTCGATGCGGACCCGGACGGGTCCTTTGTCCAGGGGCCTGCAGCGCCAGAATTTCTGAATCATCACAGGACCGAACACGGCGACTACGACCAGGAAGGTCAGAAAGTAGGCCACTTCACCTTGCGGGGTGGACAAGAGCCGCTTGGGAAGCGCAAAAGGCAGGGCCAGGATCAAGTCGGCCACGCCCGACAAGACCAGCCAGGGAAGCAGGACCGGCACGGAAAAGGAGATGTTGGACAGGACGTACTCGGCGCGGCCCTGGTCGCTTCCGGAAAGAAGCCGGTGGCAAGGATAGGCCCAGGACCAGATCAGTGCCATGTAGCCGATGAACAACAGCAGAAAGACGATCGCCGCGGCCGTGGGAAAGGCGGCAAACGCCGGGATCCGGGCCACGTAGTCGGGCAGGTTCAGGCCGTAGATGCAGGCGGCAAAAACCCCCACGGCCAGGATGGAAAGCCGGATCCGGAGCTGCTCGAACTCGTTGTCCAGGCTCTGCCCGGAAAACCGCCGCATCCGATGCTCCAGCCGGCCGAAGGCGGTTTTGACCACCACGGCAAACAGGGTGGAAACCAGGGTAAAGAGAAAAAGAGTTTCGAACGGCGCAAAGTTGGGCTCCTCTGCCGGCGGATAGGTGGAGTAGATGAGCAAAACGACGATGAAGTAAAGAAAGTTTCCGAACATTCAGGGGGTGCCAGGGTAAGAGTTAAAGTAATGTATGAACAATAGCCGGAAGGGGTGCGAATGCACTTTCCATGAAATGCCTAAAATGCCTAAAATGCCTAAAATGAGCTAAAATGCCTAAAATTAGGAGACAAAATCCGAACTCGTCATTCCGGACGAATCCCGCGTGGCGGGGTGAGATCCGGAATCCAGCCCCGCCGGTGATCTCGGGGCGATCAGTTTGATCAAAGATAAAAACTTTTTCATCGAAGCCGC
Organism: uncultured Desulfobacterales bacterium; assembly: GCA_964409825.1. Lineage (GTDB taxonomy): Bacteria > Desulfobacterota > Desulfobacteria > Desulfobacterales > CAFBRK01 > JAIPEL01. Next base: position 13,320 of record CAYPFH010000051.1, read on the forward strand.
TACTCTGTTTGTAGTGGCGCCGTGAGGCGCTTGCTGCACGGTCTTCCAAAATCCAAACGCCTTACGGCGTCACTACAAGCGTGCCGTGCTATTGACAACAGAAATGCAAATGAACTTGCTTGAAGTTTCATACAAATTTTGTCTGCCTTGATTCGTCTCTGTGGGATACCCCGCGGTGAATCAACCGAGCCCAGTTCCACCCATGAATCCGCTATTTTTTTGTTTTTCCCCCAGCGTTATTTTGGGCAAAACGCCCAAAATAACGCTCTTTTTCCGAGTAGATGCATCCGCAGTACTGCTGGCGGTAGAGGCCCATCGCCTTGGAGGCCTCGATGCCTTCTTTCCACCCCTGCCTGAAATCCCGGTAAAAAAAGGGAACTCCCACCGCTTTTGCCACGGCCTCGGCCAGCTCCCGGATCTGCTCGTGCTTCTGAAACTTGCTGTAGAGCAGAGTGCTGGTAAAGGCGTCGAATTTGCCCCGGCGCGCCAGCATGGCCGTGGCCTCGAGCCGGTCGTGGTAGCAGATACGGCACCGGTCCGCTTCCCGGTAGGCCGCCTTTCTTAAAAATCCTTCCAGGTCGTAGCCTTCCTGGATGATCAGCTTCAGGGAAGCCTGCTCCGCGTACTGTACGATGGCCTCCTGCCGGCGCAGGCATTCGGTATAGGGATGGATGTTGTGGCGGTAGAAAAACCCCATCACCTGGTGGTCTTCACCGCGAAGCAGGTTCACCGGGTAGATGGCGCACGGCCCACAGCAGGCGTGAAGCAGGATCTTCATTGCCGTTCTCCGAAAATCGCCGTGCCGATCCGTACCCAGGTGGCGCCTTCTTCCACGGCGGCTTCAAAGTCCCCGGTCATGCCCATGGAAAGCGCTTCCATAAAAACCCCCTCGATGGACAATGCCGCGATCCGGTCGCGCAGCCGGCGAATGGCCGAAAAAAAAAGACGGGCCTTTTCCGGTTCGTCGAAAAAGGGCGGCATGGTCATCAGTCCGCGGATCGTTACATGTTCGAGCCGGGCCGCCTCCCGGCAAAGTTCTGCGGCCTCCTCTTCGCCGGTGCCGGACTTGGTCGGCTCCTTTCCGAGGTTTACCTGCACCAGTATGTCCTGGACTTTTCCGTGTTTTGCTGCCTGCTTGTCGATCTCTTTGGCCAGCTTCAATGAATCGACCGAGTGGATCAGGTCGAACATACCCACCGCATACTTGGCCTTGTTGCTCTGCAAGTGGCCGATGAAGTGCCAGGAAATATCGAGGTCGGCCAGGGCCTCGATCTTATCTCTGGCCTCCTGGACGTAGTTTTCTCCGAACACGGTCAGGCCGGCTTCGGCGGCCTTGCGCACGGCCTCGGCCGGTTGGGTCTTGGTCACCGCAACCAGCGTAACCTCCGCCGGATTCCGCCCGGCCCGCACCGCCGCCTCCGCAATCCGCTCCAGCACCTGCTGTATCCGGTTTTTCATCATGGCTTCCGATTCCTATCGAAAAAAAAACGAACCGCCCGTGCTTGCATCCCGCTTTGCGGGGCTATCGCTCAAGTCGCGAAGAACGCAAAGAAAACAATTTGCGGTATCGGGTCGTCCCGCTATTCTTCGACTCGGCTTTGCCTCGCTCCCCTCGACAAGCTCGAGACAGGCAGGACAAGAAGCGGGACTCACGATCCCGTAAATGATTCGCGTTGAAAATCCTGATATCCAATGCCCGATATCAGAAAGGGCTTGGTCTCTGTTGTCTGACCTCGCACATCCAACAGTTTCTCAGTCTGCCGCAGTGCCTGTCCTGAGCGAAGCCGAAGGGAGTAAGGCATTGGCCGAGTCGAAGGACATGCGCTCTTTGTTCGAATCGTGAGCCGGGAGCAGTATCCCGGCGACCCGATTCGAATAAAAAACTTCGCGCACTTCGCGTCTCGCGGTTCAATCGTTTTGTCAGTTCAGCCCTTCCGGCGTCCAGCCGACCACCCCCTCGGCGATGAGCCGCTCGACCACCTCGCATACCGGCAGGCCCACCACATTTGTATACGAGCCGCTGATGCGTTTGACCAGGAACGTGCCGATGCCCTGGATCGCATAGGCCCCGGCCTTGTCGAAGGGCTCTCCAGTGTGAACGTACCAGTCGATCTCGGGTTCGTTCAAGTCTTTGAAGCGAACGTCGGTGCAGACCGCATCTGAAAAACGCTTTTCCTGCGCGGCACAGACCAGGGCGTATCCGGTGTAGACCTGGTGGGTGCGGCCCGATAACCGCATCAGCATTTTCTTGGCGTCCTGGCTGGACACCGGCTTTCCCAGAATCCTTCCGTCGATGACCACCACCGTATCCGCCCCGATGACCCACCGGTCCGGATGATCATGGACGATCCGCGCCGCCTTTGCCTCGGCCAGGAGACGCACCCGAACCGCCGGATCGACCTCGCTGACGGCCTCTTCGTCGATGTCGGCCGGGATCGCTTCGATGCAAAGCCCGACCTGCTCCAGCAGGTACTTTCTCCGGGGAGATGCCGAAGCAAGAATAATCGATGGTGTCTCGTGGTTCGACATGGCCGATGTGTACCAGATCAGGTGGGGGATGACAACAAGACGCGTAACGGCCCGATGTCAGATGTCGGATGTCCGATGTCAGAAAGACGAAAAGACAGCAGACCGTCAGGCAGGACCTCTGACCTCTGACATCCGACCTCTGACATCGGGATCTTTTTCCCAGCTTCCCAGCCTTCCAGCAGTAAAATGCGTCAATTGAGTTTTCCCTTATCCTATGGTACCACCACCCCCATGACGACTTCATCCACATCCGACATATTCATCCTCGGGGCCGGAAACTTCGGAATGCGGGCGGCGAAGCGCCTGCGGGAAAAGTCGCCCGAAGCCAGGATCACCGTGGTCGACTGCGACAAGCACGCTTTAAAAGACGCGGCCGATCTCGGCTTCGAAACCGCCCCCATCGATGCCATCTCTTTTTTGCTGCTCAACGAAAAGCGCATGGCCCCCGAAGACTGGATCGTGCCGGCCGTACCGATTCACGCGGCCTATGAATGGGCGCGGCAGAAGCTGCGAAAGCAGGGAGAATTCCAGCCCCTGGAAGTTCCAAGGGAGACCGAAAGCAGACTTCCCAACCCGAGCCGCGGCGAACAGGGCCAGGTCTATGCCAGCAACGCGACATGGCGATGCCCGGACGACTGCCCCGAGCCGGAAGAGGTTTGTACCGTTACCGGGCTGCCCAGACCCGAGATTCTGTGCAACAGCATTTCGGCCATGGCCGTGCCGGGATTTCGTACTGTAGGCATCGTGAGTCTCCAGATGGCGCCGGGGGTAGGGGGCTTTCAACTGGTCGCCTTCCGCCAGGCCATGACCGAGATCCTGGCCGAACCCGGAAAGATCCTGTTCGGTACCGCCTGCAAGTGCCACGGGGTGGTGCATGCCTTCATTTGGCGTCCAAAAGCGGCCGCCAAATGAAAATGCCCGCAGCAAACTGCGGGAAAAACGATCAGGCGTTACACGAGACAGGGTAGGCGACAAAATGACAGATGTCGGATGTCTGATTTCTGATTTCCGAAAAACAGGCTCGGCACACTATCGTCATTCCGGAGGAGTGGAGCGACATCCGGAATCCAGAGAAGGGCTGAAGACAGAAAAAATTTTCAGAAGAAGATCCGATATTTCTTCGCAATTGCTGTCCTCTGTCCTTCCGTCCTCTGTCATCTGGCAAAGTCCGATAAAATATCGTAAAAATTCAAACGATTAAGCCTTTTCCTTGACATAACCATCCACTCCGGATAATCCTGCTTCAGCAGCTCAGCAGCTCAGCAGCTCAGCAGCTCAATTGCCTGGGTGATGGAATAGGTAGACATAAGGGACTTAAAATCCCTTGGCGCCAAGCGCCGTGCGGGTTCGATTCCCGCCCCAGGCACCACCGCTCATGTTTTTTATCTAAATTTTACAACAAGTTACGAAGGGGGTAAAAATCCTCTTCGGCGCTTGGGGTAAATTTGGGGTAAGAATCAATTTTCTGCCCCGAGCTGCTCGCCATCCGATTCGCTCTCCAAGGACGGGACATACACGTTGTTCATGAAGGCTGCGCCGTCATCCCGCTGGTAATTCTTGATGTAGGCGTAGTAGCGCTCCAGGATCATCTTCAGGGAGGCATGGCCCATCATCTGCTGAACCCAGCCTGGAAGCTCCCCGGCATCCAGCATCAAGGTGGCGAAGGTGTGCCTGGTCTGGTAAAGAGACCGCGGTGCCAACCCCGCCTTTTCCAGCGCCGGCTTCCAGGTGATGAAATTGACCGAGTCGGGCAGAAGAGGGCGGCCGTACCAGTTGAGAAAGACATAGTTCGTCTTGCCCATCGTACGTTTCCGCTGGTCCCGCATTGCCTCGACCACCGGTGGGAGCAGCTTGATGTCCCGGACCGATCCCGGCGTCTTGGGGCGGCCTTCTTCGCCGCGCACCCGGGTTTCCCGGATCTTGATGAC
>CAYPFH010000052.1:0-17323 GCA_964409825.1 uncultured Desulfobacterales bacterium
GACCGAAGTTTCACATAAGCCTCCCAGCGTCCCAGCTTTCAAGCGGCGCTCAGGGCCTGTTCGAAGTCCTCGATGAGGTCCTCTGCGGCCTCCAGGCCCACCGACAGCCTGATCAGCGAATCGGATATGCCGAGCCTCATTCGTTCCTCCGGCGCCATACCGGCATGGGAGGTGGTGGCCGGCCGGGTGATCAACGACTCCACCCCGCCCAGGCTCGGCGCCGATATGGGCAGGGTGCAGGCGTTGATGAACCGGTCGGCTGCGGCCACCCCGCCCTGGACCTCGAAGCTGATCATCCCGCCCGCCCCGGAAAAGAGCCGCCCGGCCCGGGCAAAGGCCGGGTGGCTTTCAAGACCGGGGTAGTTGACCTGCAGCACTTTTGGATGGGCTTCCAGAGACCGGGCGATGGCAAGGGCGCTGTCGTTTTGCCGCGCCATGCGCACCGCCAGGGTTTTGAGCCCCCGGTGCAAGAGAAAGCAGGCATGGGGATCGAGGGCGCCGCCCAGATGATTCAGGGTCCGGGTGATCCGCTCGACCAGCTCTTTTTTTCCCACCACGGCCCCGGCCACGATGTCCGAGTGGCCGTTCAAGTATTTCGTGCCGCTGTGAAGGGAAAGATCGTAGCCGTGCCCGGGGGGGCGGAAGTTGAACGGGCTGGCGAAGGTGTTGTCGATGACCGAGACCAGCCCGTTTTTTCGGGCAAAGCCGGGCACCGCGGAAAGGTCGCCCACCTGCATCAGCGGATTGGTGATCGTTTCTACGTAGATCACCCGAGTGGTCGGGCGAAGCCGCTCCTGCCAGGTCTCCGGGCGATCTGCATCGATGAAGTCGACCTCGATGCCGAAAGACGGAAGGTCCTGGGTGATGAAATTGTGGGTGCCGCCATAGAGACATTCCTGGGCCAGGATCCGGTCTCCGCTTTTGAGCAGGCAAAGCAGCACGGCGCTGATGGCCGCCATCCCGCTGGCCGTCGCCACTGCGGCCTCGGCCCCTTCGACTGCCGCCAGCTTTTCTCCCACGGCCACATGATTCGGGGTGTTGTTCAAGCGGATGTATTTCAGATCGTGGTAGCTGTCCTGCCCGGCGTATTCGAAGGTGGAGGACTGAAATATCGGGAGACTGACCGCCCCGCAGATCAGGGGCCGGGGCTCTCCGGCGTGGATCAACTGGGTTTCGATGCGATGTTTCTTCTTTGTCATCTGATCTCCTTGTTGCTGCTCGATGTCAACCCCGCCGCTGGCGCGGTGTTCAAAGTTTATGCGGTCGTAAAAAGTCCGAAAAACGCTCCTGTCATTCCGAGGAGCTTGCGACGAGGAATCTCAACTATAAAGAATCATACATAATTATCTCTTAAAATAAATCTCTGGCTTCGCTCGGGATCCAGCAAAAAAGAATGGATTCCGGGTCAAGCCCGGAATGACGAACCTGATATGTCGAAGTTTTATACGATGGAAAGGCCGAATGCCCTACAGGTTCTTTTCCGACCTCCGATCTCCGATCTCCGATCTCTGATCTCTGACCTCTGGCCCTTTCTGACATCCGACCTCCGACATCTGACATCGGGTCTTTTCTGACCTCCGACATCTGATTTCGGTCAACCCCCCATCGCCTGCCGGGCGGCGTCGTAGCCCTCGGCCATCAGCCGGTCCACCTGCTTTCGAGAGTAGTCGGCCAGGGACCGGAAGCCGAGCATCCGCGGCGGGGCGATGACGTGGATATCGGGAAGTCGGCCGCCTGCAGCCCGGTAACCGTCGAGGGCCGACTGAAAAGGCCCGGCCAGCATCATCTCAAAGGCTGTCTCGGCGATTTTGAAAAAGGACCGGGGCGGGGGCAGCGCCGCTGCGGAAACCGGAGACAGGAGTACCGCCACGATTTGCTCGGCATCGCGTTCCAGCGCCGGCAAAATCGGCGTGTTGGCCATGAGGCCGCCGTCAAAATAATACCGTTCGCCTGCGGCCCGCCAGGGGAAGAACACCGGGGCGGCCGCTGATGCCAGAACATGGTCGACGGTGATCTCCTGGTTGGTAAAGTAAACGGTTTTTGCCGTCGATAGTTCCACGGCGGCGATGGCAACCGAGGTTTCTGAGTCCGCCAGGCGTGTAAAATCGATTTCGGCAAGAAGGATGTTTCGGATCGATTCGGCCCCGGAAAAGGAAAACGGCTTATGCGGGGAAAGGAGGCGGCGCAGCATCTGAAGCGGTTCGAATGCCTTGGCCCGCGTTCGAAAGGCACTACGCCACAGTTCCGCCAGGCGGCCCACAGACAGTCCCGCGCCGACGGCCGTTGCGTGAATGGCCCCGATGGAGCTTCCACAGAGCAGGTCCGGGCGCCAGTTGAGCTGTTCCAGGTACCGGAGGACGCCGACCTGAAACGCCCCCCGGGCCGCTCCGCCCGACAGCACCAGCGCCCGCTTTACTTTTTTTCTATGGGGGGAATCAGTGCCGGCAATCAAAGCAGGAGCCTGTCGCAGGTTCGATGGCTGTAGGGGTGGATGATCGGTCGATCAATAATTCCATATAGAACTTTTTCGGCGGCGCAGCCGCCGTTTACGAAATCTTCCGGATCGAACGGGTCTATCGTTCGAGCCGGAAGATTTCGTCGTTGAAGGCCCGTTCTCGCCTGCGGACCGTTCCGACAAACGGCTCGATGTCTGAAATCGTCTGAAGTGCCGTGTATCCCTGGTGGACGAAATCCATGATCTGTCCGAGTCCCATGAGACGGGCGGCGCTGCGCGCTGTTTTCAAGGAAATTCCAATCACCCACTTCCGGCTCAGTCGGAAAAAATCCCGGGTGACATCCATGGCCAGGTCGACCTGGTAGAGGCGCTGGTTGTAATTGTCCAGGGAGCGATAGATCTCCCGGTACTGGTCCATGGTAAGCTCCGGGCCGGCGCCGGTTTCGATCATTTCGGCGGTCATCCGGTCGTCTATGTCCTCGGAAAGCTCCTGGAACTCGAGAACCCGGTCCACGGCCGCAATAACCCCATTGTGGATCTTCCCTTTCAACGCCACGTGGAGCTTGCGGATGCTGGCGTCCCGGAAGGAATGATCATCGGGTCCGTAAATCTCGTCGAAGAAGAACCGGCCTAAGTCCCTGTAATCGGGGTCTTGTTTCAGGTCGGCATAGGTGGTCTCCAGGCGTTGGGCCTGGAAGTCCTGAAGGGCTCTTTTGTGGGCGAAAAAGTCGGATCCGTCGGCTGTGCGATTCGATAGAGCGGCTTTCATTGCGGGCGATCTTCTCCTTTCGATTGCAGGAAAAAATAGGTAAGCCAAGGGGGCTTGTCAATTGGAATCCGAAGAGATTGTGTAGAAAATAACCGGCAATGTCTTGAAACCGGGTAAAAAAGAAGCACATTAGCGAAGGTTCAAAGGTTCTGGGTTCCGGGTTCAGAGGTTCGGAGTTTAGAAGTTCGGAAGTGTAAGATTGATGAAATCGCAAAAAGTTCCCGGAGCGTCATTCCGGACGACCACGCGTAAAGCAGGGGAGATCCGGAATCCAGGAAGTTCAGTACATTCTGAATACCGGCTCGCGCCCGGATGCGCGGGGTTTGGCCGGGATAACGAATTGCGGCAAAGCCTCTTTTGCGGGAATGACGGAAAAAGGTAAAGGCGGATTTTTACGGACCTCTGAACCTCTGAACGCTGAACCCTGAACCTTCTTCCGGCATAAACTTTGCTGCCAAAGGCGACATGGCTCAAAACAGAAAGACACCGAGACGGTTCTGGACCGGGATTTCCCCCTGGATGGTGATCGGGGCGGTCGGAGTGCTGTTGCCGCTGTTTGTCTTTATGACCGTGATCAACATCAACCGGCAGAAGCAAAGCAGCGTCCGCCTGCTCGAGGAAAAGGGGGCGGCGCTGATCCGGGCGTTCGAGGCCGGCACCCGGACCGGTATGATGGGCGGCGGCAGCTTTCAGCTTCAGCGGCTGCTGATCGAAACCGCCCAGCAGTCGGACATCGCCTATCTGTTCGTGGTCGACACCGGTTCGCGGATCGTTGCCCACAGCGAACCGGCCAACATCGACAAGGTTTTGAATACGGACCTGGATCTGGAAGCCGTCTCCCGGCAAGAATCCCTGCGTTGGCGGATCGTCACGGGCGACGGCACCAGGGTATTTGAGGTTTTTCGGCGTTTTTTGCCCGATGCGCCGCAGCGGCCCGGGATGCACCGGATGATGATGCACCGGGGCCGGTTCGATCCGGAAAACCCGCTGGATCCCGGGGGGCCTCGGCCTGACCTCAGGCAGCAGATGGCCATCTTCATCGGCCTGGACATGACGGCCGTGGAAGAAGCCCGCCGTGCCGACGCGCGGCACAGCGTGCTCATGGCCCTGGTCCTTTTGCTGATCGGTTTTGCCGGAGTGGTTCTGCTGTTCATGGCCCAGAGCTACAGAAGCACGCGCGCCTCCCTGTCCCGGGTCCAGGCCTTTTCGGATCACCTGGTTCACCACATGCCCACGGCCCTGGTGGCCGTCGACGACCGGGGCAGCATCGCCTCGTTCAACCGGATCGCAGAATCGATTCTCGCGGTGCCCGCAGACCGGGCCCTGGGAAAACCGGCAAAGGAGATCCTGCCCGGGCCCCTTCTGGCCGAAATCGATTCGCCAGGCGGATCCGGTCCTGCAGGGATCCGGGAGATCGAATGCCGCGTGGGAGACGACCGCGTCGTTCCCCTGGAGGTGAACGTCTCGAAGATCCGCGCCGAAGACGGCGACCGATTCGATTCAGTGGTGCTGTTCCGGGATCAGTCCGAGATCCGCGCCCTGCGCAGGGAGATCGCCAGAAATCAGCGCCTGGCTTCGGTCGGCCGGCTTGCAGCCGGCGTGGCCCATGAGGTGAGAAACCCCTTAAGCTCCATCAAGGGGTTTGCCACCTATTTCAAGGAACGCTACCGGGAGGTGGCCGAAGACCTTCACATCGCCGACCTGATGATCGGCGAGGTGGAGCGCGTCGACCGGGTGATCGGCCAGCTTCTCGATTTTGCCCGCCCGGTTCGGATCCAGCCTGCCAGGGTAGCGATTTCGAAGCTGCTGGCCGATTCTTTGAAGCTGATCGAGTCGCGGGCCGCGCAGGACGGCATCGAGATCCGGATGCGGGTGGACGAGCGGATCGAACCCGCAGTTTTAGACGGAGACCGCGTCCGCCAGGTGCTGCTGAACCTTTACCTGAACGCGGTCGATGCCATGGGGTCGGGCGGAGAGTTGATGGTGTCCGCTATGCCGGCAAAGGGAGGCGGGGTCGAAATCCGGGTGGCTGACACCGGCGCCGGCATCGCCGAAGAGGATCTGGCCCAGGTGTTCGATCCTTATTTTACCACCAAATCCTTGGGCACCGGCCTGGGACTGGCCATCGTACACAACATCATGGAGGCCCACGGAGGAGAGATCCGGATCGAGAGCCGTCCGGGCCGGGGCACCGTCGTGATCCTCGTTTTCCCGGAAAGGGACACCGCCGGCAGCGGTGAGAGAAAGGACTGAAACCCGGAACTGCCGGAGGTCAGATATCCGAGGTCCGAGGTCTGAAGGGCCGAGGATGGACAAGAAAATCCCAAGCACCAAATCACAAATCTCAAACAATATCCAATATCCAATTTCCAAAAATCCAATATCCAAATGAGGAGATTTTGATAGCAACCTTTCTGAAAATAAATAACGCCCTCCTGGTTTGGAATTTGTAATTTGGTGCTTGGGATTTGTTTGAGATTTGGTGCTTGGAATTTGGGAATTTTCTGCCCAGAGTATTCGTTTCAGGGCCAAGTTTCATACGAAATAATAGATAGAAGGATCGGCCATGACCCGAAATGAACAGACATCGCCGGCCAGCATCCTGGTCGTGGACGACGACCGGGCCCACCGGACCATGCTCCGCACCCTGGTCGCCGGATGGGGCTATGAGATATTCGAAGCCGACGATGGGCAGACCGCCATAGATGCGGTCTCCAGGCGTCCGTTCGACCTGATCCTCATGGACATCCGAATGATCAAGGTTTCCGGGCTGGAGGCGCTGGAACAGATCCGGAACATGAATCCGGCCATTCCGGTGATTCTCATGACCGCCTACTCTTCGGTGGATACCGCGGTGGCGGCCCTGAAAAAAGGCGCCTACGATTACCTGACCAAACCCCTCGACTTTGAAAAACTCCGGGTGACCCTCCAGCGGGCCGCCGAGCATCGCAGGCTCAGGGAGGAAAACCGCGAGCTTCGCCAGCGGCTGGACGAGCATTTCGACCCGGGGCGGATCATCGGGCGCTCCCCGGCAATGGTCCGGCTGTTGGAAACGGTTTCCCAGGTGGCCCCGTCGGAAGCGACGGTTTTGATTTCCGGGGAATCGGGCACCGGAAAAGAGCTCGTCGCCGGTGCGATCCACCGCAATAGCCCCCGCTACAGGGGTCCGTTTATCAAGATCAACTGCGCCGCAATCACGGAAACCCTGCTCGAATCCGAACTGTTCGGCCACGAAAAGGGCGCCTTTACCGGCGCCGACCGCAGGAAAGAAGGAAAGTTTTTCCAGGCCCACGGCGGCAGCATCTTCCTGGACGAAATCAGCGAGATGTCCATGTCGATGCAGGTCAAGCTGCTCCGGGTCCTGCAGGAGCGGGAGTTTTCGCGGGTGGGCGGCGAAGAGGTGATCGAGGTCGATGTCCGGGTCGTTGCGGCCACCAATCGGGATCTGTCCGAAGCCATCGCGGCCGGCAATTTCCGGGAGGATCTCTACTACCGGCTTAACGTGGTGGGCCTGCTGGTGCCGCCGCTGCGGGAGCGGCGGGAGGACATTCCCCTGCTGTGCCAGCATTTTCTGGAGCAGTTCGCGGAAAAAAACTGCAAAACGATCAAGGGGTTCACCCCCGGCGCCATGGACGGCCTGATCCGATACTCCTGGCCGGGCAACGTCCGGGAGGTGATGAACGCCGTGGAGCGGGCCGTCGTCCTGGCCCGGGACCCCTATCTGACGGCCGCCGAATTTCCGATGATTCCACAGGAGGAGGGGGCGCCGGCCGCGGTTCTGTATCCCGCGGCCGGCGGCCCGGAAAAAGCCCTGACCCTTGACAACGTCGAGCGGGCGACCATTTTACACACCATGGAAGCTGTCGGCGGCAACAAGAGCGAGGCGGCCCGGCGGCTCGGCATCACCCGAAAGACGCTTCACTCGAAACTGAAAAAATACGGGGTCCGGTAGCGCCGGCCACGAAACGAGGATTAGGGAGGAACGTCTTCAACCGAAAGAACGATGAAAGCAAGCCGAAGATGAACCAGAAAGAGTCGACCATTGTCCAGTGCGCCCATTGCGGCGCCAAGAACCGAATCGCGTCCGCGCGCGCTGTCGAAGCGGCCCGGTGCGGAAAGTGCGGGCACCCGCTGAAGTCCGGGGACGCCAAAACCGGGGCGGCGGAGGTCTACGCGCTTCGATGCACCGGCTGCGGCGCCAAAAACCGGGTCCGGTCCGACCGGACGGATGCCGGGGCCAAATGCGGCCGCTGCGGCGGGGCGCTCAAGACCGATGCACTGTTCGAGCCCCAGCCGCTGGTGGTCACCGACGTCAATTTCGACGAAAAGGTGCTGGCTTCGCCCCTGCCCGTGCTGCTCTATGCCATGTCGCCCACCTGCCCGGGGTGTGCCCAGGTCGGGCCCGTGGTGGACCGCTTTGCCGCAGAAGCCCGGAAAAAGGTTCGGGTGGCCAAGCTCAACATCAACACCAGCCCCCGGACGGCCGACCGGCTCTCCATCATGGGGGTCCCGTTTCTGTTCATTTACGATAACGGCGCCCTGAAAGAAAGCCTGCCGGGGATCGGGGACATCCATGACCTGCGGATGCTGCTGGCAAAATACATATAAAACGCGCACGGCGCATCCGTCTTCACCCCGGCTTTTCGCTTCGCCTTCGGCTACGCCGGAAGGGCAAAGGACATAGGGAAATAGGCCCGGGTCCTGGGATGAACTTGAGTACGTTGGAGAAAACAATGACCCTGGAACGGATCGAAGAAGCGATTCGCCGCCGGTTCGCCGAGGGGATCGAATTGACGCCGGAGACCGAGCACTTCATCGAGTCGACGTTAGGCGGCGTCTCTGCGGCGTACCTGCTCGAAATTGCCGGACGGGAGAGCGGCGAAAAGGAATCGCTGGTCGATCTTCTCTTTTCTGCGGACGAGCCGCTTCAAAGGCGGCTCGAATCGCTTCTGGGGCCGGAGGGCCTTTGCCCGGCCGACCGCGGCGTCCTTTGCACCCGCCTGCGGGGGCCTCTGCTGCGGGCGGCCATTCGAATCGACGATGAAAAATCCCTGGATCTTTTTTTGCCGGCGGAGATGGTCGAAGGGTTCGTGGACCGGCTCAACATCGACCGTCCGGTGGACGCGTCCCTTGCCGCCGCCCTGATGGACCGGTACCCTGAAAAGGAGGCGCTGGCCGTGCGGGCCCGGCTCCGGGAGGCCCGGCTTTCCGCGGCCGATTCCGAAAAAGCGGCGCTGTTCCGGTTTTTTTCCGCGCAAGCCCCGGACCGGGAGAATTTCTGGCCGCTGTTGAACTATCTGATCGGATTTCTCGAATCAGCGTCCGGGGGCGGGGATCTTTTTCCCGCGCTGGCCGCCCGCAGGAGAAGCTGCCGGCGCCATCTTCGGGAGGCCGCCGGCCTGGAAAAGACCATGGCGCGGCACAACATCGAAACCATCATGATGGGCGGTACGCGGATCCCCTGCGTGGACAGCCGCGCCCTGGTAGACGAAATCGTTTTCATAGACGATCTGAGCACCATTTTGTTCGGTGGGGTCCCGCCTGGACCGAACGGCGGCATGCCCCTCGACCTCGGGGATGTCCTGGACCGCGAAGACCTGGACCGGCTCACGCGCTTTTTCACCGAGTCATGAAAACGCCCGCGCTTTCAGGGCCTTCGTTTACAAATCCGGTGGAATCCGGTACACAAATCATTTTTCATTCGTCATCCCGGGCGAAGCGAAGTCCCGCATCAAAGCCTGCCCCGGACTTGGTCCGGGGTGCGGGATAAACTTCGAGCCGGGATCCAGGAAAAAACTGGATTCCGGCTTTTGCCGGAATGACGGATCGGAAATGACGAAGTTTCACATGGGGAAATTCGAATGCTTCAAAGGCGACCGATGCGACTGTTATCGATGCTGACGATGATTTGCCTGCTCGTGGCGGCCGGGGTGCCGGCCGCAGCGGCGGATCTTTCCGTGGACGATATCCTGGCCGGCGTCGAGGCCCGGTACAAGGGGCCGGGATTTTCGGCGCGCTTTTTTCAGGAGTCGACCTTGAAGGCCATGGACATCAGCGACACCGCCGAGGGGACCATATTGATCAAGCGGCCCGACATGATGCGCTGGGAGTACGAGAAGCCAGACCAGCAGCTCATCGTCACCGACGGCGACGTCCTTTGGATCTACCGCCCGGAGGACCGGCAGGTGATGATCGGCGACGCCCCGGACTACTTCGGGGGGGGAAAGGGCGCAGGGTTTCTTTCCGACATCCGCAACGTCCGGGAGGACTTTATCGTGGTGCCCGGAGAATCCGACCCGATCCACCACGTGCTCAAGCTGCTGCCCAAGGAAGACAAGTACAATATCGAATCGATCCGGCTGTTCATCGCCCGGGACCGGTTCGAGATTGTCAGGGTCGTCACCGAAAACCGATTCGGCGACGAAACCCGGCTGGCCTTCAGCGATCTCACCTTCGGACTCGACCCGGAAGACGGCCTTTTTCGGTTCGAGATTCCCGCCGGCACTGACGTGCTGCAGCTCGAGTAAAAAACGCAAGTTCACCAAGATCGGAAGAGGTCTCAAGAAAGGTTCTGGCAATGAAGGAAAAAATCGAAGGGCTCAAAAAAGAGAACAACGCCATTATCCTGGCGCACAACTATCAGCCGCCGGAGATACAGGACCTTGCGGACCTCTGTGGAGACTCGCTGGAACTGAGCATTCGCGCGGCAAAGACCGGCGCCGATGTCATCGTTTTTTGCGGCGTCCGGTTCATGGCGGAAACGGCGTCGATTCTCTCGCCGGAAAAGAAAGTGCTCCTTCCCCGGCAAGACGCCGGATGCCCCATGGCGGACATGGTCACCGCCGAAGCCTTGTCGGCGAAAAAAGCCCAGCTGCCCCCCATGCCGGTGGTCACCTACGTCAATTCCACCGCCGAAGTAAAGGCGCTTTCGACGATCTGCTGCACCTCGGCAAACGCGGTGGCGGTGCTCCAGAGCCTGGAGGAAGAAGAGATTCTCATGGTGCCGGACCGGAACCTGGCCCGCTACGCCGCCGCCGGCGCCGGGAAAAAGGTTCACGCCTGGCAGGGGTTCTGCCCCTACCATGACGGTCTCACCGTAGAAGACGTCCGCCGGGCCCGGGCCGCCCAGCCGCAGGCGGTATTCATGGCCCACCCGGAATGCAGGCCCGAAGTCATTGCCGAAGCCGACGTCGTGGCCAGCACCTCGGGGATGCTCCGCCATGCCCGCAGCTCCGATGCCGATGCCTTCATCGTCGGCACCGAAGTCGGTCTGCTGTATTCCCTGGCCAAGGAAAACCCGGAAAAAAGGTTTTACCCGGCCTCGGAGAAGATGGTCTGCACGGACATGAAAAAGATCACCGCAGCGGACGTCGTTCGCAGCCTGGAGCAGATGAGCGGAGAGGTAAAGGTGCCGGAAAAAATCCGAATTCCGGCCTACCGGGCGGTCAAGCGGATGATCGACCTGAAGCTATAGAAGGTTCAAAGGTTCCAGGGTTCAAAGGTTCAGAGGTTTAAAAACAGCCATTCGATCGCCTCTTGAGCCTCCGAACCCAGAACCCTGAACGCCTGAACCTTCCCAACCCCCTATTCCATCGCCTCGACCACGTCTTCGGGGATGTCCGCGTTGGTGTAGACTTTCTGGACGTCCTCGCAGTCGTCCAGCATTTCCATGAGCCGGTACATCTGCTCGGCCTGCTTGCCTTCCATGCTGGCGAAGGTTTCCGGAAGCTTGGTGACCTCGGCGTCTTCGAACGGAATCGATGCTGCTTCCATGGCTTTTTTGACGGTTTCGAAGTCTTCCGGATCGGTGATGACCTCGAAATTGCTTTCGTCTTCCCGCACGTCTTCAGCGCCGGCCTCCAGGGCGGCCTCCATGAGCCTGTCCTCGTCCACCGCGGATTTTTCCACGACAAAGTAGCCCTTATTTTTGAACATCCAGGATACGCAGCCGGTTTCTCCGAGGTTGCCGCCGTTTTTGGAAAAGATGTGCCGGATCTCGGAGACGGCCCGGTTCTTGTTGTCCGTGAGAGACTCGACCAAGACCGCGGCGCCGCCGGGGCCGTATCCTTCGTACACGCTTTCTTCGTAGTTGACCCCCTCCAGCTCTCCGGTTCCCTTCTTGACGGCCCGCTCGATGTTGTCCTTGGGCATGTTCTCGGCCTTGGCGGCCGCTACGGCCGTTCGCAGCCGCGGATTGGCATTCGCATCGCCTCCGCCCATCCGGGCGGCCACCGTAATCTCCTTGATGAGTTTGGTAAAGACTTTGCCACGCTTTGCATCGGCAGCGCCCTTTTTATGCCTGATCGTCGACCATTTGCTGTGCCCCGACATTGTCGTCTTCCTCCTTTTTCTTTCCCGTAGCGATGATGTAGGTTTCCTTGCTCGCCTTTCGGCTGCTTTTCGGTTTGTAGATTTTCACGTCGTCAAATGCCGTTTGGACGTGTTCGATGAACCGGGTAAAATCCTCTCCGGTAAAGATCTTGCAGCAAAACCGGCCTCCGGCCCGCAGCCGGCCGCAGGCAATGGCCAGCGCCGCCATGCAAAGCGCAAACGACCGGGCGGCGTCGACCTCCTTTCGTCCGGTGGTGGCCGGGGCCATGTCGCTGAGCACCACGTCGAAGAGCCCCTCGATTATTTCGAAAACCGGAGAATCCGGCTCCAGGGCGTTGCCGGTCAGCGTCCGCGCGTTTTTCGGCAGGTTCACCGTGACCGGTTTTTTGTCGATCCCCACGACCTCTCCGGTGCCGGTCTTTTGGGCCGCAAACAGCAGCCAGGAGCCTGGCGCGCAGCCCAGGTCCAGCACCCGGTCTCCGGGGCGGATCAGCCGGTGCTTTTTTTGGATTTCTTCGAGCTTGTACACCGACCGGGCCGGATATTTTTCTTTACGGGCTTTGCGGGTGTAGTGGTCCTCCCAGACTTTTTTGGCTTCTTTCCTCTTTTTTCCCATAACTATCCGCTTCGCGTATTGATGAAAAGCGGCTTCACCGCTTCAAACAGCTTATAATTGTACAAAAAATCCAAAAGCAAAACAATCGAACCGCCCGCTTCGCTCAAGGCGCGAAGGGCGCCAAGAAAATCAATTTACGGTCTCGGGTCGCCGGCTTTGCCGGCTCACGATCCCGCAAATGGTTTTGCCTTTAGTTCCGGGCGATTGTCGGGCACGGGCATTGTCCGAAACATAGAGTTTGGGAATAGTTGCACGGCCCAACTTGCCGCAGGCACGGCGTCTTTGTTCGCATCGTGAGCCGGGGTAGTTTCCCGGCGACCCGATGCGAACAAAAAACCTTCGCGCCCTTTGCGCCTTGAGCGAGCGCAGCGAGCGGGCGGTTCGATCGTTTTTTCAAAGCCCTCTGTCAGTCAAAAATGCTTTCCACTGCCTCTGCCACGGTGCGCACCCCGATCCGCTCGATGCCGTCCATGGCCGGAAGCCGCTTCAGATTGCTCTCCGGCACGACGCACCGCTTGAATCCGAGTTTGCGGGCTTCGGCCACCCGGGTTTCCACCTGACCCACGGCCCGGACCTCGCCGGTGAGTCCCACTTCGCCGAAGATTACCGTTCCTTCGGCCGCCGGCCGGTCCAGGAAGCTGGAGGCCACGGCCGCAACGATGCCCAGGTCTACGGCCGGTTCGTCGATCTTGACGCCGCCGGCGACGTTCATGAAGATGTCGTGTCCGAGCAGGTGCATACCGAGTTTTTTTTCCATGACCGCCACCAGCAGGGCGACGCGGTTGCCGTCCAGCCCCAGAATCGTCCGGCGGGGGGTGCCGAAGCTGGTGCTGCTGGCCAGGGCCTGGATTTCCACCAGGATCGGTCGGGTTCCTTCCATGGAAGGGGTCACCACCGATCCGGGGGTGCCGGTGGACCGCTCGGAAAGAAACACCGCCGAAGGGTTGGCCACCTCGGCCAGGCCGGTGTCCTTCATCTCGAAGACGCCGATCTCGTTGGTCGAGCCGAAGCGGTTCTTGACGGCCCGCAGAATCCGGAACACGTGGCTGCGCTCGCCCTCGAAGTAGAGAACCGTATCCACCATGTGCTCCAGCAGGCGGGGGCCTGCGATCGCGCCATCCTTGGTCACGTGGCCCACCAAAAAGGTGGGGATGCCCGAGCGCTTTGCCATAAGCATCAGCCGCATCGCCGACTCCCGCACCTGGCTGACGCTGCCCGGCGCCGAAGTAAGCTCCGGGTGGAACATGGTCTGGATCGAGTCGACGACCAGGACCTCGGGGGCAAGCTTTTCGACCATCGCCAGAATTGCCGAGACGTCCACCTCCGAGACCGCGTACAGCGTGGAGGCCATCGCCGAAAGCCTGCGGCTGCGAATCCTGAGCTGGCGCACCGATTCTTCGCCCGAGACGTACAGCACGGTCCGGCCGCCTGAAGCCAGACCGGAAAGGGCCTGGAGCATCAGGGTCGATTTGCCGATCCCGGGATCGCCGCCGATCAGGATCATGGTTCCGGCCACCAGCCCGCCCCCCAGCACCCGATCCAGCTCGGCGATCCCGGTCAGCCGGCGTTCCTCGTCTTGGGTTGCCGCAACATTGATCGGCACCGGCATTGAAGCTTCGGCCGAGGGCGCCCTCGATGCCGCCGCCGAAGACAGCGTCTCTTCTAAAAGGCTGTCCCATTTGCCGCAGTCCGGGCATCTGCCCATCCACTTGGCCGCCTGGTAGCCGCAGCCCTGGCAGGTGTATATGGTTTTTTGCGTTTTTCCGACCATATTCAAGATGCTTTTTTCTGCTGGTAAGCTGGGATGCTGGAAGGCTCAACAGCAAAGGATCGGACCCTTTGCCATATTCCTGCAACCAGGCTTTTCTGTTCTCCAGGGCGCTCGCATCTGGGACCGCTCTGCTGTCGATATTCGAATCTTCCACGGATTTTACGAAAATCGCGCAGCGATTTACATGAAATCCACCGGGGAATTCCGCAAGGAGGATTTCCCCGGCGGATTTCGTTTGACACCGCCGTTCATACCATGCCACTTACACTCTTTCAAATTTGATTGTTTTCTGTTGCGATCAGCAGGGAACAATCAAATTTGATGGTTTCGCAAAAAGTCCGAATTTTCCTGCATCCGTCATTCCCGCCCCGCATCAAGTGCGGGATAAACTCCGGCGGGAATCCATTAAATTCCGGCATCTGTAAAGATCAACTCAAGAGCGACGACGGTTTCGGGGACTTTTACGATTTCCTCAATTTTGAACCCCGAATCCGGAACCCTGAACGCTGCACATGGTTTGAATTTGAACATGATTTTACGAACGACATTCGGATTCTGGCTGCCGCTTGTCCTGGCGGCCTTGGTGTTCTCCGGCGAAGTGATGGCCGATGCCCGGTTCAACGGGCTGAAGGCGCGTCTTTCCCGGGACGGCTTCGAGGCCGGCTGGATCGAGGATGTCTACGGCCGCAGCAAAGTGGCCTTCGACCTTAGAAGCGCCGTGAGCTATTTCCGTCACCGGGAGGCGAGCCTGGACTACGATCAGTTCACCGACCCGGCGTCCATCGAAAAGGCCCGCACCTATCTGGAAAAGCACGCTGCAGCGATGACCCGGGCCGAGAAAAAATACGGCGTGGACCGGGAAGTCATCACCGCCATCCTGATGGTGGAAACCCGCCTGGGCACGTATGTGGGGAAATGGCCCACCTTGAACATCCTGTCGAGTCTGGCGGCTTTGCGCGAAGAATGGGTGAGGGACGCCGCCTGGACGGAGATGGAAAAAACCCCGCAGTTGAGCCGGGACCGGTTCGACGCATGGGCCAAGGGCAAGTCCGGCTGGGCCTACCGGGAGCTCAAAGCGTTTTTGACCTATGTCGTCCGGGAGGACCTGGACCCGGTCGGGGTCATGGGCTCCTATGCCGGGGCCTTCGGCATCGCCCAGTTCATTCCTTCCAGCGTCTTGGGCTACGCCGCAGACGGTGACGGCGACGGCCGAGTGAATCTGTTCCACCATCAAGACGCCATTGCCAGCGTGGCAAACTATTTGAAGAAAAACGGCTGGCGGCCCGATATGGACCGCAGCCAGCGCGGCAAGGTCATCTACCGCTACAATCGCAGCGACTATTACGTGGATGCGATCCTGACCATCGCAGACCGCCTGAAGGGGTAAGGGGCGCGTTGCGCTCCGCTGGGACGCTGGGAAGCCAGGAAGCTGGGCTGCGAAGAGCAGGCCGTATCCTTGGATACTGAAGTTTGAGGGTTTCGTAAAAAGTCCGAAATTCTCTTTTTTCGTCATTCCCGCGAAAGCTGGAATCCAGTGATTTCGATAAGTTCTGGATTCCCCCGGATCGGGGTCCGGGGCAGGCTTGTCAAGCCCGGAATGACGCTTCGGGCACTTTTTACGATTTCATCAAGTTTGGTCGCTGTTTTTAGCCTCCTGGCTTCCCAGCCTTCCAGCGGATCCAACCGCCATTCACTGGGAAACTGGGAAACTGGCAAACCGGCGAAACTGGCAAACTGTATCATGGTCATCGAACACATCACCACCGCCATTGTCTTTGTCACCGTCTGCATGCCGTTTCTGGCCGTCACCCTCTGGGCCATCGTTGATGCCGCCGGCAGGGAGTTTGCCACCTTCAACCAGAAGGTGGTCTGGATGCTGGTGGCCTCGATTCCGTTTCTGGGCTTTATCGTTTACCTGATCTTTGGCAGGTGGCGGGGAAAGAAAGATGGCGCTGAAAGCTGAACGCTTTCAGCGCCAGATCCTGGATCCTCGATTTTGGATGCTGGATAAGGACGGTGAAAAGAGCAGAAAGAAAAAGGAAGTCGCGGTCAGCCCTAACATTTTTTTAGTTTTCAAAAAAGGGTTTTAACTCAGTAGCTTATCAGCTCAGCAGCTTGGTGGCTAATGTCCGGCAGGCCCGCCCAAATCTATTTGACATCATCATCCATATCTTATATATGTGCCGCCGTCGGTCCCATCGTCTAGCGGTCTAGGACGCCGGCCTCTCACGCCGGAAACCGGAGTTCGAGTCTCCGTGGGACCACCAATTCAAAAACAAAAGCGGGCCTGGAAACGCACCCAGGCCCGCTTTTGTTTTTGAATGAATAAACCCCGTACCTGCATTCCCGCCGTCATTCCGGACGAGCGGAGCGAGATCCGTGGTTCGACAGGTTCGACAAGCTCACTGCAGGCAAGCTCACCACCCTGCTTGTCCTGAGCGGAGTCGAAGGGAGCAGCGTCGAAGGGGAATCCAGGGCTTTAGCCGAAAAATCCAATCTTATTTCTTAAAAGGCGATATTTTCCTGATCAGGAAAATTAGCTGAAACAGGAAAATACCTACCGAGTTGGGAATTATCGACGAGCTTCGGCGAGACCAGATCCAGCTGCCGCCGTTATCCTTTCGTTTTCTGAAAGGCATCGGAAACAGCGGCAGGGAATCTGTTTACGATGCATTGGTCGAGGTTTCCTGGCAGGCCGAAAAAGCCAGATTCGCCGTCGAATGCAAGGCGCTTTCGACCCCCAAGGCTTTTCAGGCCGGACTCAACAAGCTGAAATCCGTGAAACCGCCAGATGGCCTCTTGCCGATGCTATCCCTGCCTTTTCTCAGCGAAAACCAACTGAAACAACTGGAAAATGAGGGGCTTAGCGGAATCGACCTATGCGGAAACGGTGTGATTATCGCTCCCGGCAAATTTTATGTTTTCCGCTCCGGTGGGAAAAACAGGTTTAAGTCCTGGGCGCCGATTAAAAATATCTACAGAAAGAACAGCTCCATGGTGGGACGGGTGTTTCTCGTTCGACCCTCCTACGACGCTGTCCAGGAGATTCGAGATGAGATCATCCGCCGAAATCCCCTGGTGGAAATGGGGAACCAAAAGCCGATCGGCCTTTCGACAGTCTCAAAGGTGCTGAAAACCCTGGAAGAGGATCTGATTGTTTCCCGAAACGGCGGTATTCGCCTTTTGCAGGCCGACAAGCTGCTGGAAAAGCTGGCTGACAACTATGCGCCGCCGGAAGCTTCAAAGCGGGTGAATCTCAAAATTCAAAAAGATCCGAAGGAGATTCAAGAACTCCTTTCCGTTTTGTCTCGGGGATCAGGACTGCCCGTGGTGGCAACGGGCACATCGTCTGTCACCCGGTATGCCGTCATGCAGCGGGGG
>CAYPFH010000053.1:0-17267 GCA_964409825.1 uncultured Desulfobacterales bacterium
GGAGTTTGGTGCTTGGGATTTGGTATTTTTCTGTCCCGAGCCTCTGCTTGCGCAGGGCCGGGCACCGTACCCGTCCTACGGAACCCCCGACTTCGGCCAAAGTTTCACATAAGCCCTGCCGCTTGATGCCCCCCTTAAGATGCCGCCAGGCACTTCTACCAGGGAATGAACTGGTAGAGCTTGGCAAACATCTCGTAGACTTCGATCCAGTTTTGCAGATCTTCGGTGGATCGCATATGGGCCCGCTTGTTGACCATCACCCAGCTCATGTGAGCCGCCCCGTCCTTGCAGATGGCGCAGTCCCTGGTTTCGGAAGTACAGCACCGGTGCATCGTTTTCAGATCCGACGCCCAGCGGATGAAATCGATGAGCCGCCGGGGCCTGGGGTTTCGTCGGTCCAGGGGCTGAGTCACCGAAGGGCATTCCTGCCATCCGAACCGCCGGCCCAGCATTTCTCCCGAGGTGATGATCTTATGGTAGTATTTGCTGGAGATGACCGTATCCGGGTAGGCGTCGAGCATGTCGTCCATTTCCTGTCGGATCGTTTCCAGCTCTTCGGGGGTCCATGAAAAACCGTCCACCCCTTCGTCGTTGGACAGCAGCTGCATATGAATCTTGAGCCCCGCGTCCCTGATCTTCTTTACGATCTTTTCGGTTTTTCCAAGCTGCCGCGGCGTGATGGTATACAGATAGTAGACATGGGGGTCCCCGGCGTAGTTTTTCGAAGAGATTCGGAACGTGTCTTTTCCCCGGAGAATCTTTTCGTCTTCTTCGTCTCCCCACAAGGAAATGCCGAGCATCATGTCCGGGAACCGGTCCCGGGGGACTTTGATCAGGCCGTTGGTGGCACAGAAGGTCGGCAGCCGGTGGTAGAAGGCTTCCACCCGGTCCAGACATAGAGTGGGCTCGCCGCCGATCAGGATGGCCAGGTTGACGCCACGCGCCTTTTCGGCCTCGACGAACGCATCCCACCGGGTCAGGTCGGTCTCTTCGGCAGCCCTCTCGTGCTCGCCGGAAGAGAAAAAGAAGCATCCCTTGCATCGAAGGTTGCAGCGATTGGTCACATCGTAGATCGAACTTCGGATGTTGAGCCTGGAGATCCGCTTGTATCTTTCGTGCCAGTGGGAATCGAGAAGGGAGCTGACAGTTTTCATTCCTTGTACATTTCCTCCAGGGGGGCCCGCCCCCCCTTCTTTGCCGTGCAAACCGATCCGTTTTCGGATCAGAACAGATTGTGCCCGGGCGGCGCCACCATGACGTCTGACAGGTTCTCCCCCCTGGGGTAGTCCATCACCCACACTGACAGATAGGTGTCCACATAGTCGAGCCAGGCGCGAAAGGTTTCCGGATCGACGGCATGGCGAAAAAGCCGGGCGGTCACCACGGCGCTTCCGGCGGCATAATGCCGGCAGTCGCTGCAGTCGGTGTCCGGAACACAGCAGGCGGCGTTCCGATCCCAGTTCAGATCGGTGCGGTACTGCCGGAAGGACCGGCCCAGTCCGATATCGGTGGACGGGTTCATCCGCGGATAGGAGCAGGAAAACAGCTCGTGCAGTCCTTTGCCGTGCGTGTGGGAAACAGCGCTGTACCGGGAGTACAGGACGGTCTCCGGATGCCGGTCGAGCAGCTCGATCATCGCTTTGCGGACCGCGGCCAGGGATTCTTCGGTGTGGCGAAGCGCTCCGGTGTAGCCCACCGGGGCCGAAAACATACTGAAGGTCAGCCGGCAGCCGTTTTCCGCCAGAATGTCGGCCACCGGATGAACCTCGTCGATGTTGCTCCGAGTGAATGTGTAGACGAATACCGCCCGGGGATCGTTTCGGTAATTTTCGATCTGCCGCTGGAGCATGTTGCCGGCGCTGCGAATCTTTTTGCTGGTGTCGTCGTCTCCCCACACAGAGATGTGGATCCGGTAGCCGATGTCGCCGTCGATCCGTTTTAAGCCGTTGGTGGCAACGGCGCCCAGCGGGATCTTGCCATAACAGACCCGGCATAGATCCGGAACCAGGGAGGGCTCGGCTCCGGCCAGCACCACGTAGGTGATCCCCCGGGCCTTTTCCGACGCCATGAGCCTGCACCAGGCCTCAGGGTCCGTGTTTTCCCGGGCGAACTGCTTTTCCCCCTCGTAATAGTAGCAGCCCTCGCAGCGGATGTTGCAGCGGCGGGTCATGTCATAGGTCGACTCCCGGAGAAAGAACCACCGCCGGACCTTTTCCCATCGCTTCCGAATCTGAGGGTCGGCCAGGATTTCGGAAAATTTCCACTGCCGGCCGGACTTGTTCGGGGCCTGCTTTTTCAGTTCCACACCGTCCACGGTCAGCCTCCGATCAGCCTGCGGCCGCCTGGGCCTTTTCCTCTTGCTTCTGCCGGATATAATCGGAAATTTTCCGGATGGTGGTCAATTTCGGGTAGTCGTCTTCATCGATGCGGATCGAATACTCGTCGCGGATCACGAGGGCCACCGTGGCCAGATCCATGCTGTCGATACCGACCTCGTCGACCAGGTCGAGATCCGGATCGAAGGTCTCGGCCGTAACGTCTTCCAGCTTCAGTTCCTCGATCATGATGTCGGCCACCCGAAGGCAGATTTTGTCCATTTCGGTTTCCCTTGCCATAGCTTCTCCTCGATTGCTGAACGATTGTCCGGTTTTCAATCTGCTGCCGCCGCTCCCGGGCGTCGTCTATCCACAGCTGGCAGCGCAAGTGTCTGGGTCCGCCGCCGGTCCTGCCGGGACCGGTCCGCTGTTCTTTACCCCTGCAGTCGATCTTCGAAACCGGAGCCGCTGCAGCCGGGTCGAAGGATGACGGTGCCGGAACAGGCCATCCGGCCGTCACAAAGCAGCTTGAAGGTAAACGCGTTGTCCGAACCTTTTTTTCTGGCGGCGGAAAGGCTCAGTTCCTGCCCCGGTTCGATCATCTCCTTGAACTTGACCCGCCGAACCCCCGCGATCTCCGCATCCGGGGCCACCACCGAACGGATGAGTTCCCGGACCATGGCCAGCTGCGCCACCGCCGGCAGCACGGGCCTTTCAGGGAAATGCCCGTCGAACCACGGATCGGAGGCGTCGACCACGGCTTCCGCCCTGATCGTACCATCCGATCGGCGCCTCGGTGCTTTTTTCCATCGAACCATTCAAAAATCCAATTATACTCACCTAACTGCGGTTGATCAACCTTTAGGCGGAGACGGAATCAGCTTTTCCCACAGCGGACCGCTCCGGCCGCGTCGATGCAGCCGCTGCAGCACGGCTGCGGTCTGCTCGCCGCCGGCCCCGACGATCCAGTTCGGACGGCTGCGGGCGGCTTCCTTCAACCGGAGGGCCAGCGTGTCGAGATCGATCCTGGGATTCGGGTAAAACACCGGTGCGAGCAGGTCGCTTTCGGCCGAGATCACCCCTTCTTTTTGGGCCAGTTCTGCCAGGGGCGTGTGGGGGTAGATCCGCATGCCGCAAAAAAAGAACAGGGCGGCGGTCGAGGCCAGTTTTTCTGCGCCGGCAAGCGTTTCTTCCACGGTTTCGGGGGTCTCTCCCGGCCCGCCCAGCAAAAAATAATGGGCCGTGTGCAGACCGGCAGCCACTGCCGCCCGGTGGGCGGCAAACGCCGCCGAAGGGGAAAACGGTTTGCCGTACGCGGACAGCACCGGCATCGACAAGGATTCGGTGCCGAATTCCACGTGGGTCAGACCGGCTGCAGCCATTTCCTTAAAATAGCCTGCCGGGTGGCGCATCGGTGCGAAAAACGCCCCCCAGGGGATGGATACGCCTGCTGCGGCCATGGCGCGGGCCACGGCCAGGCTGTGGTCGATGTCCGTATTGAAAGTGGCGTCGGCCATGAACAGGTAGCGGGCGCTGGCCTCTTGCAGGCGCAGGGCGGTTTCGGCCACCTGCTCCGGTGAAAAAGGGCGGATCCGCCGCCCCTCGATGTACGGATAGGTACAGTAGATACACCGGAACCGGCATCCCCGCTTGCTCTGGATGTTGAACATGCCGCCTTGGCGGAGATAATAGGCGGCGTGGGAATCCGGATCGCTTGCCAGACCGACCCGGCGGCGGCAGGGACCGGTCCAGGGGGCGGGGGGCTTTTCGTTTTTGCCGAGGGCGATCACCCCGGGAACCGCCGTCGGATCGTCTCCCCGTTCCAGGGCATCGATGAGCAGTGCAATCCGCTCGCCTTCTCCCAGGATGCCGAAGTCGGCGCTCATCGCCTCGAGAAAGGCTTTCGGAAAAAGGGTGAAGGCGCTTCCGCCGAGAACCATCGGCGATCGAGTCACGGCACGGATCCGGGCGGCCAGCTCCTTGTAGGCATCGAGAAAACCACGGGGGTCGGTGCTGTCGGAGGTGTCGGCATTTCGCAGGGAGATGCCGATCAGGTCCGGGCCGAAGGCGGCGATCCTGTTTTCCAGCAGCCGGCCCTCTGCCAGGGTATTGAGATCGGAGATTTCAACGGCGTGGCTGCCGTCGATGGCGCCGGCCACGTAGTCGAGCCCTAAAGGATAGACGGGGTAGGGGCGGTTGAACGTGTTGGCGGAGATCAGCAGCACCTTCATCCCGGGAAAATCTCCACCGCCGAGATCGAATCGCCGAGCCCGAGCAGAAGGATGCCGCGGCCGCCGCTCAAGCTTCCGCCGCCGGCACAAAGCGCGTCCGGAATCCGCCCCTGGCCGATCCAACGGCAGGCCATGGCCGCGGCTGCGGCCGAAGCCGTGGCAAACTGGCCGATCCACCGCCGGTAGTCGAGCACCGGCGCAGCGATCCGGCAGCCGGAGACCACCTTGTCTATCTGCGCGCGGGCAGCGGTTTGTTGATCGGCCGGGATGCCCGCCAAAACAACACCGAATCGTTTCCCCGCTGCGCCGCCGCCCAGGGCGTCGACCAGGTTGTCGACCGCGCCGACTGCGCCGCCGGCTCCGGAAAAAAAGACAATCGACACGGTGGGCCCGCTTCCGTCGCGGTTCATCAGCAGTGCACCGCCGCCGTCGGCGGCATGCGCGGCCGAGGCGGGATCGAAAAGAGGCGAAAGCCGGGGGTGGGCTTCGTCTGCGCCGATGACGAGAAGCGGACCTTCCCGGCCGGTGTCGGTCAGCTCTGCGGCCAGCAGCGCCTGCTCGAAGGCGTCGTTTCCTCCGGTGAGGGTCAGGTTCGGCCCCCGGGCGCCGAAGTATTGGGCGATCTGTCCCGCCGGCGCGTTATGCACCGAACCGACAAAGTCGGTGGGGCTCGGATACCGCTCGTCGGATTCGAAAAGACGGGTCAGGAACCGATCGGTTTCGGAAAGCGCCCCCCACCCGGTTCCGAAAAAAACGCTTTCAGGGCGCGTATCGCCGGCGGCTTCCGCGGCCAAAGACAGCGAAAGGCGCGGCAGTCGGCGCAGCCTCCGGATCAGCCTCGGAGAAAGCCCCCGGCAAAGGATTTCGTCTTCGAGAACACCGGCGCAGGAGCCTGCGGCGTGCAGTGTTTCCAGTGTGGCATCCGTGGTGCCGGCTCCGGTCACACAGGCGCAGGAGGCGATGTGCAGCGGTCGCTTTGGGGCAGCCCGGGGCGCAGTGAACCGGTCCGGCTGGGCGACGATCACGGCCGCATTGCTTCCGCCGAAGCCGAATGCGTTGCTGAGCACTGCCCGGGCCGCGGCCCTTTTCGGCGTTTTAAGCGGAAAAAGTCCCAGGTTCGGATCCGGGAGGCGGAAGCCGGTGTTGGCCGGCAAAAGCCTGTGCTGGATCGCGAGGGCGGCGATGACCGTTTCCATGGCCCCGGAAGCGGCCAGGCTGTGTCCGGTGGCCCCCTTGACCGAGGAGAGGTCCGGCAGCTTTTCGCCGAAAAGCGCACGAAGGGCGAGGGCCTCGGAAAGGTCGTTGTCGATGGTGCCGGTGCCGTGAAGATTGACGTAGTCGATGTCGCCGGCCGACAGGCCCGCCTGGTTCAATGCGGCTTTCATGGCCGACAGGGCGCCGACGCCTTCAGGGTGCGGTGCGGTCGGATGCCAGGCATCGCAGGAAAGGCCGGCGCCCAAAATTTCGGCATCCGGGCCTTTGCTGTCGGCCGTCAGCATCATCATCGCGGCGCCTTCGGCCACGGACATTCCCTTCCGCTCCCGGTCCAGGGGGCGGGCGCCTTTCGGATCGACGAGCTGAAGGGAGAGAAATCCATAGTAGGTGAGCCGGCAGAGGGAATCTGCGCCTCCGGCAAGAACCCGGGTGGCCCGTCCGCTCCGGATCAGGGCCGCGCCGAGGGCGACGGCCGCCGCCCCCGAAGCACAGGCCGTGGAAACGGTCAGCACCGGACCGGTGCATCCGAAGCGGCCGGCCAGGTCCACAGCCACCGTTCCTGCGCCGTGCCATCGATAGGCCTCCGGGTCTTCGGTCTCTGCCCGGAGAAGCGATTCGGTCTCGGCCATGCCGCCGGTGGTCGTGCCGACGACCACGGCGTCCGGCGGCGGTCCCCCGGCGGACAGGATCGGCCCTGCGGCGATCCGCGCCAGGCGGTGGGTTGCGGGCAGGGTGTTTCCGGGGTCGATTTCCCCGACCTGTCCCACCGGAAGCGGATCTGCCGCCGGCGGGCGGAAACGGCTGATTGCGGAAAGGCCGCTTCGGCCGGAGGCCAGCGCCTCCAGGGTCTCGGCGCCGCCGGTTCCCAGGGCGCTGACGATGCCGAATCCGGCAATGTAGACGCGCTTGTCGGTCATTCCCGAAGCTCGGGGGCATATTGTCTGATGTGTTCGCCCAGGGCCCGGAGGGTGCCAAACACCTTGACGCCGACCTCGCGGTTGTCGATTTTCACACCGTAGTCTTTTTCCACCATCATCACCATCTCCAGCACATCGATGGAGTCGATTCCGAGTTCTCCGCCCACCAGGCGGGCGTCCGGGTCGATCTCCTCGGGGCGCACGTCAGCCAGGTCGAGAATGTCGACGATTTTTTCCCTAAGCTCCTTCAGCAGCGGTTCCATAGGCAATGTTCCGGTATACGGCTCCTTTCCATTCTGACACGGTCCTTTACAGCCGATGCCGGCTGCGCTATTTAGGCGGTCTGTAAACGGGCTCCGATCCTAAGGATTGGAGGCGGTTTTTTCAATGGTTTTTTCAATGGACCTGAAACGAATCGACATCGAAACCCTGCTGCCCCATCGGGGCCGGATGCGGCTGGTCGAGCAAATCGTCGCACTGGACGAGGACCACACCGTCACCCGGGCCACGGTCCGGCCCGGATGGCCGATGAGCGACGGGCAGAGCGTATCGGCCGTCATCCTCATCGAACTGGTGGCCCAGACGGCCGGGATCCACAACGGCTGGGTCCGCGTCCGACGCCATGGTCCGGAGGTGGACCGGAAGGGGTGGATCGTCGGCATCTCCGAGGCCGATCTGCATGCCGACCGCGTGGACTGTGGAACGCTGCTGACCATCCGCGCCGAAAACCGGTTCGCTTACGAGGGATTTCGGGAAATCGCCGGGACGGTGGAAACCGGTGGGCAGTTGCTGGCAGAGGCGGTGCTCTTGCTGCTTCGCTCCGGGGAAGAGTCGGTCTTGCCATAGTCGACCTGGCAACGCACGAAATCCGAATAGGGAGTCTTTACGATGGAGGAACAGGAAACCGTGAAGGTGGCGCTGGTGACCGGCGGAAGCCGGGGCATCGGTCGTGCCGTATGCCTGGAGCTTGCCCGCGCCGGCTATATCGTGGCCGTCAACTACCGCAAGGACCGGACCGGTGCCGAGCAGACCCTGCAAGAGATCCGAAGCCTCGGCGCAGACGGAGGCATCGCCGGATTCGATGTGCGCGACGAAATCGCCGCCCGACAGGCCGTAGAATCCCTCGTTGCCGAACGGGGCCGCATCGACGTCCTTGTCAACAACGCCGGCGTGACGGCAGACGAGCTGTTCGTCATGATGAGCCGGGAAAAATGGGATGCGGTGATCGACACCGGGCTCAACGGTTTTTACAACGTCACCCGCCCTGTCCTGGAGCGGATGGTGGTGCAAAAGTCCGGCTCGGTGGTTTCCGTCGCATCGGTGTCGGCCCTGCTTCCCAACCGGGGCCAGGCCAATTACGCGGGGGCCAAGGCCGGGCTGATCGCGGCCAGCCGCGTGGCCGCCGCCGAGGTCGCCCGGCTCGGGGTTCGGGTGAATGTGGTGGCCCCGGGCCTGATCGAAACCGATATGATCCGGGACCTGCCCCGAAAAGAAATCAAGGCCTTGATCCCCATGGCCCGGATCGGCCGGCCCGAAGAGGTGGCCTGCGTGGTCAGGTTCTTGTGCTCCGAGGAGGCCTCCTACATCACGGGGCAGACCATCGGGGTCAATGGAGGAATGATATAAGGGGCGCTTCGCGCCGCTGGGAAGCTGGAAAGCTTGGAGGCTGGGAGGCGGAAAGGCGTAATTTAGAATTTGGAATTTTAGGATTGAGTGCAATGGGAAGAAAGACAAGACACACGGCGGTGCTGTTGCTGGTGTTGTCGGCGCTGCTGACCATAGGCTGGGGCGACACCGAAGAGGAGATCCGGGAGGCGGCCGGCAGGGTCGACACCGTGCAGGCCGGCTTTGTCCAGGAAAAACACATGAAGATGCTGGCGCGGCCGCTGATCTCCAAGGGCCTGTTCTGCTACGAGGCGCCGGGGTCTTTGCGCTGGGAGTACACCGATCCGGTCAAGAGCCTGCTGCTGATGAACGCCGGCCGCACCCGCCGCTTTACCTTCCAAGACGGGGGATGGGTAGAGGAGACCGGCTTTGACCTTCAGGCGATGCAGGTGGTGGTGGAGCAGATCGCCGGTTGGATGGCCGGCCGCTTTGATGAAAACGACTTTTTCGATGCCCGGCTGCTGCCGGAGCGGCGGATCCTGCTGACCCCGAAAAACCCTGACTTCGGCCGGTACATCGAGCGCGTCGAGCTGACGCTTTCTGCAGTGCCGGGCGTGATCGAGGCGGTCTCCCTCCGCGAGGGGGAAAGCTCCTTTACCCGGATTCGCTTTATCGACCCGGTGGTCAACCGCCCCGTGGCAGACAGCCGGTTTGCAGAGGTCCGATGACCGGGCGGCGGTTCCTTTTTTTACTGCTGCTGGCCGTTTTATTGTCGGCCTGCGCCGGGCCGCCCGCCCTGACGCCGGAGCCGCAGGAAGCGGATTGCAGCGCCCGGTTTTTCGTGCAGGGCGATTGGCAGTTCCTGCACCGGTTGTCCTTTTCGGTGTCCGGGCGCAAAGCGCCGTCCCTGCTGGGCGTGACAGTGGTCTCGACCCACCGGCGCAGCATGAAAACGGCCCTGATGACCACCGAGGGAGTCGTGCTTTTCGAAGCCGAGGGCGGTGACGGCACCACCGTTCGAAAGACGCTGCCGCCCTTTGACCGGGCGGGATTTGCCGAGGGGCTCCTGGCCGACGTGGGTATGCTCTTTTTGCCGCCGGAAGATCCGCCTTTTGCCGCCGGAACGGCGCCGGACGGATCGCTCGTCTGCCGCTACCGGCGGCCGAACGGAGAAACCCTCGACACGGTGGTGACCGCCTCCGGGAGCCGTGAGATCCACCGCTACGATACCGACGGTCAGCGGATCCGGACGGCGGTCCTGGAAAAAGGCGCCCCGGCCGCCGGCCGGATGGTTCTAACGGCCTCGGGCGGCGCCGACTACCGGATCGAAATGGAGGCGGTAGAGGCGGTGAGAGTGGGAGAGTGAAAGTGAGTAGAGTGTGTAGAGTTCATAGAGTGACTAGAGTGCCTAGAGTTTACCAAATGGCCGAAGCGGTGAGAGACGGAAATGATAACGACGGAGCGAAGCGACACCTCCACTCTATGCACTCTATGAACTCTTGGCACTTTAGGCACTCTCTTTAAAAACGAATCATAACACTGTTTCAGAAAGCACGAGATCGAACCTATGAAACTCCGCATCATCTACCCCAAGTGGCCGAAGCTCAGAAAGCAGACTGAATTTCACCTCCCGCCCCACGGGCCGGTGGTGTTTGCCGCGGCCTTGCCTGCAGACATCGAAGTCGATTTCATCGACGAGAATCTGGAGCCGATCGATTTTACCGAGCCGGTCGACGCCGTGGGGATATCGATGATGCTCTCGGTGCAGGTCAAGCGGGGGTGGGAGATTGCAGACGCCTATCGGAAGCGGGGCATCTCGGTCATTTTCGGGGGGATCGCTGCGATGCTCCACGCCGAAGAAACCGCCGCCCATGCGGATTCGGTATTTTTAGGAGAGGCCGAAGGCCGCATGGAGCGGGTGTTTTCGGACCTTCGGCAGGGCCGGCTTCAGAAGGTCTATGATTACCTGGAAAACCGCCCGCCCATCGAGACGGTGGGGCCGGCCCGGCGTGACATCCTCAAGCGGGAGCTATACAATTACCGAGGGATTCAAATGGTCGATCCGGTCCATGCCTCAAGGGGATGCCGCTTCAATTGCTATCCGTGCTGCGTGGCCTACCTGGGCGGCCGGCGGTTTCGCCCCCGGCCGGTCGAAACGGCGGTGGCGGAGATGGCCGGCATCGACAACCACCGGCTGTTTCTGGTCGACAACTCTCTGGCCCAGGACACCGAATGGGAAAAGGCGCTGTTCACCGAAATGATTCCCCTCAAGAAGAACTGGTGCAGCCATCCCATCGAAGACAAGCCCGAGGTTCTCGATCTGGCCGCCAGGGCCGGAGCCTGGTACGTGTACCAGGCGGTGTTCGACACCTCCGATCTCATCCGGGAGCGAATCCGGCGCTACCACGACCACGGCATCGCCGTGGAGGGAACCATTCTTCTGGGCCTGGACAACCACACCGAAGACGGCATCCGTCGGCTGGTCGATTTTCTGCTGGAAATCGAGCTCGACCTGGCCGAATTCACCGTGCTCACCCCCTTTCCCCACAGCAAAGCCTGGACCGACCTGGCCGGCCAGAATCGGATCCTGACCTTTGACTGGGAACGGTACACCGCCGACCAGGTCGTATTTCAGCCCGGACAGATGTCGGCCGAGCGGCTTGAAGAGCTTCACGACTGGGCCTGGGACAGCTTCTACGCAGACGAGTCCCAGGAGGTGAAAATGTTTCGGCTCATGGAGAAGGTCGTCCGAAGGGAAAAAGAGGCCGGCACCTACCGTCCGCGCAACCGGGCGCTGGCCGGCAGGGCCTTCGGAAAGGATTTGGGCGGGGCGAGGCAGACCGGCGGCTGAAGGGATCACCGGCCGACATCATGAAATCATCCATTTCGCTTCATCTGGAAACGAACCACGAAAGTTGAGTTCTGACTTTCGACATCTCGCATGAAACTTCGCCCGAAGGCAAATGTGTCAGGATAGAAAAATCCCAAACTCCAAGCACCAAATTCCAAACAAACTCCAAGCACCAAATTCCAAATACCAAACCTGATGGAATCGTAACAAGTCCCACAATTGTCGCTCCCGCGAAGGCGGGAGCCCAGAACTATTTGATATAACTGGATTATTCTTCGACTTCGCTCAGAATGGTGAGCCTGTCGAACCACCGCCTGCGCGGGAATGACAAAAAAATAAAATGGCGACTTTTTACGATTTCATCAATCTTGAATCTGGAATTTTGAACCCCACCGGTCAGCGGCAGGGCTGAGCAATGACCGGTGACGATATCCTGCTTTCTCCAATTGACCAATCAACCGATTAACCATTCAACGAACGCACCGGCCAGAGGCCGAAATCGGCTGCAGGCTTGAACCCGACTCCCACCGCCCCTTCCCGGAAGTAGACCACCCACGCATAGGAGGGCTCGTAGACGCTGGTGGTCGCCGTCCAGCAGCCCTGGGGCGGGGCGGCGAAGGGGTGGCCTTCGGGCAGCGCCGGGGAGTGTTCTAACAGGTCGACCAGGCTTTCCAGCTCCCGGACCCCGGGCAGGCGCCAGTTGTCGAACCCGCCCCAGCGGGCGCGGTTGAGCGCTTCGACCATGTCCATCGCCTCTGTCCAGGATACCGCGCCCTTTCCCATGCCCGGCTCCCGCACCCACATCCGGCCGGTTGCCCGGTCGGTCGCCGTGTCGCCGTCGGAATGAAACCTCGGCGCTTCACCGGGCCGGCGGTAGGGCCGGTACCGGAGCCCTGCCGCGGGCCAGACCATGTAAGACCCGTGCTTCATTCCCTTGTAGATCCGCCCGCCGCCGAAATGGACGTACCATGCCTGGGAGTCGGCGGCCGCACAGCTTGTCCCGCTCCAATAATAGCCTGGAAACACGCCGGAAAAAGGATGCCCGGCGGGAATCGCCGGGTTGATCCGGGCGTGGCTGACCAGGGAGAAAAGCTCGATGCGGTCCGGAAGCCGCCAGTCGGTGCGGCCCGCTTCTTTGCCTTCGTTGAGGGAGGCGATCCATTCGGCGGCCTCGGCCCAGCTCATGGGAAAGGCATCTTCGCCGGCGTCCTTTTTCCAGAAAAGGCCGGAAAGGCGGTCGACGACCGCCCCGTTTCGTTCGATGAAGCGGGGCTCTGGCCAGGGGGCGCCCGGCCGCAGTGCGCCGTCCTGGCCGGTGCCCGGGCAGGAAATATCGCGGCCGCCCTGGTCGAAGCACCGGGTCTGGTCGGTTCGGATCACCGGATCGGAGGACATGTCGATCTCCTCTTGGCTGAGTTTTTGGGGGGGTTTCAATGAGGGACTATCGTGCACCTTCCAGGCAGAGCGGGCATGGGACGACCGCTATGTGCCGGGTTCAGATGTCGGGGCGGCGTAAATGGCGATCAGGGTTTCGATGGCGGTTCGCTGAATG
This sequence comes from uncultured Desulfobacterales bacterium, assembly GCA_964409825.1. Classification (GTDB taxonomy): domain Bacteria; phylum Desulfobacterota; class Desulfobacteria; order Desulfobacterales; family CAFBRK01; genus JAIPEL01. Next base: position 12,687 of record CAYPFH010000053.1, read on the forward strand.
GCGGTCAACTCTCCGATCCGTAAAACCGCACGGCCGATCGGAACCGGAGACGGGGCCTGCTCCTCTTCGACCGGTTCGCTGTAGAGCAGGGTATAAGGGACCCGACCGAGGTAAAGTCCGGAGTCGGTCATCAGGTCGAGGTGGCCGGCCTCGGCCATCGGCAGCTGCTGACCGAAATATTCGAAGGCGAGCCCTTTCATGCCAAGCTGAACAACGACTCCAAGTTCCAGATCTCGAATCCCGTCCCACACCATCAGCACCCCTTCCGGAATGGGCTCCAGGATTTCCTTGCTGCCGAAAGATTCGAAATTCAGGGCGGCCTCCACCAGAGGTGGGGCGAAAAGTCCGCAAGAAGAGATGGCTGCCTCTTGTTGTCTGCGGTGTTCCACGACGCTCCTTTTCTTTCGGGCCAGGCCGGGAAAAACCGCGCCGATTGGTTTTCTCCCAGGCCCAGATGCATCAATTGCACAGACCACCGACGAGGCCCTTCTGTGTCGAAAGCGAGCCGGCTGCCGGATTTTTTCGGTGCAAGGGGCAGCTACCCCATATGGCTGAGCCATACCCCATTATATATGGTTTGTCAATGCCAAATATACAATATATGGTGGAAATCGTAAATTTGAGGATGGGACCGAAATATGATCAATTCTCGAAGGCACTTAGGCGCTCTTCGGTGGACGGATGGGTGGAAAGATAGGTCGGCCAACGGCCGCTCGATGCTGCACCCCTGTTTTTTTTCTGCCACTGTTCGATGCGCCGCATCAGACGGGCGAAATGGACCGGGGCGATGGCGTGTGCTTTCAGATAGTCAAGGGCATAGCGGTCCGCTTCGCGCTCGAACTGCCGGGAGTAAGCCAATTCCGTGAGCATGACGGGCATGCCGTAGAAGAGTTCCGACGTGCCTGAAGCATCGCCGGTGATCGCCATCAGGGCAAAGGCGAGAAGCGAGCCCTGCACGACCCGCCGCATTCCGTGGCGATGGACCACGTGGCCGGCCTCGTGGGCCAAGACCGCCAGCAGTTCATCGTCCGCCTCGGCAAGCTGGACCATTTGGTCCGTGAAGACCACGGTGCCGTCGGGCAGGGCAAGGGCGTTGGGCCCGATCCGGTCGCTCTTTCTGAACGTGACCGAAAGGGACGGGTCCCCCCGATGCGCTTCGATCAGGGGGCGGAAGTGCCCGTGAAGCCGCTGCCGGGTTGCAGCATCCAGCTCCGTCTGGCTGAAAACGGTCCGGTCGAGGGTGGCCATGGTTTGGTCGGCCGCAGTTTTCATGATCCCGGCCGGAAGGTGAAAGGCGATCACCCGGGCGGCGGCCGGCACCCCGTATCGGACCATGGCTGCGACAAACAACACGGCAATTGCCAGGGAGATCAGCACGTACCGTTTTTTGCTTTCCAGCAGGTGGACGAACCCCATCCCGACGCGCTTGCGGTGCCCCCGGAGCAGCCGGTCTACCGACTCGTTGTCCCCGGTTTCGAATTTTTCGCCGCTCGGAAAATAGAGATACCGCGGGGTGTCGGCCAGGCGCGGGGAAAACCGGACGGCATCGACGGAGGCAGCCGATACGATCGCTTCCCCGTTTTTCGCCCGGTTCAGGCGCACCGCCCCGTTGTCGTACACGCGAAGTACGGCCGGCGTCTGGGCCGAGGTTTTCCCGTCGTAAAGGTGTCCGCGGATTTCGATCATAGGCCGATGTCAACGTCGAAAAAGTCTCCGGCCTCTTCTCCGATGGCCGAGACCTGCTGCTTTTCTGCAGCTACGAATTCATCCAGGCTCGCCCCGGGAATCAACGTCAGGCGGCCGATCTTATATCGGTATATCCGTACCTTGGCCCAGGGGTGAAACAGGCCGAGGGTGAAGGCCGTGGCCAGGGAGTTGACCACCACCAGCACCAGGTATTCGTTGATCTTGAGGGCGGCCGCCATCCGGTGCGGCCCGAGGCGGCTGGAATTGTACAGCAGGTTGGTGGTCTTCACCGAAAAAAAGGCCAACAGATACAGGTAAAGCACCAGGACTACCAGCGCCGAAGCCGGGGCAAAGAGAAAGCCCGTCGCGGCGATGGCCAGGATGCCGATCAGGATCGGCACCAGGGCGGCGAGAAAGATCCGGTAGTAGTCTTTGGCTGTGGCGGTGAATGAAAACCGTGCCGTGCCGTACCGGCTGTTTTCCACCAGGAATTTTTTCTGCCGATAGTAGACGTAGGGAGAGAGGGCCCCGAGGGTCAGGACGGCCAGAAACGGCCACAGGACATATTCGATCCCGGCCTGGCGGACGGTGCCGGTGAAATCGAACCGGATGTTCCGGATCGAGCTGTTTCGGGCGTTGAAGGACATGGATTTGACCACCAGCCAGGGAAGGATGAAGATAAAGGCAAGGCCCAGAATGGCGCCGACGATCGGCAGCAGCTCCGAGACCGCGGAATAGCCGACAAAGCCGACGACCACGATGAGCCGGCCGTAGAGAATCTTTTTCGGATCGGCCAGGTATTCGAAGCTGGCGTCCTGGATCCGGGTGTTTCCGTAAAAGTACTGTTTTCGCCGGACCTTGGCCCAGGCCGAGTAGATACCGAGGGTGATCACCGATAGGATGATGTTGACGATCCAGATCCGGAAATAGTCGGAGCCGGTGCCGTGAAACGCGAGGGGGATGCGCCCGGAGGGCTTGGCAGACACAGGCGGGCCGGCAGAAGATCCTGGCGGGGGCGCGGGAGGGGTTTTCTCGGGCGGCGATGCCGGGGGGACGGGTAAAACTTTTGCCGGCTTTCCGGCCCCGGCCGGTGCTTCGACGATGTCGACGTCGATGCCCGCCCGTTTGAGCACCGCGGCAAAGGTCCGGGCCGCGGGCTGATTCAGGTTCTTTCGCAGGATGACCTTGCGCGCCTTGAGGATTTTTTCCGCCTTGTGATCGGGCAGGTTGAATATCCGGGACAGGTTGCGCTGCGCGGTTTCAAACTCGAAACCTTCCCGAAGATTTCCGCGGTAGACGACGTGGTAGCGCTGCTCGGTCATTTCTTCGCCCTTTTTTGTCCGGATCCAGTCGGAGGCCTTTCAGACCAACGGACTTATCCGTTGAAGGCGGGAAAGTCAACGCCGCGGGCATCCATTGCAGGGCTCCGCCAAAGTCCGCGCAGCGGACGAACCATTGATGGGGCGGTCGTATCGACCGTTGGAGGGACGCGCTCTGTCGCGTCCGACCGCGGAGTCAAGTTGGAGGGACGCGCTCTGCCGCGTCCGACCGCGGAGTCAAGTTGGAGGGACGCGCTCTGTCCGCGTCCGACCGCGGACCCAAGTTGGAGGGCCGCGCTCTGTCGCGTCCGACCGCGGACCCAAGTTGGAGGGACGCGCTCTGTCGCGTCCGTCTTTCCGGCCACGACAGAGCGTGGCCCTCCATTTTTGGATTTTGACGGGACCCTGGCATCCAGCGGTGCGCTGCCGGATCGGCCCCTGTGCACTGCGGTGCCGTGCCGCCTTGCATCAGCCCTTCGACGCAGGGGAAAGGTCCAGTTCCCAGTAAGTGACGCCGGCAAGGGGGGTTGGCATAGTAGGCCGGGATCTGTGCAAATCCGAGTGCTCTACCAGATGCAGCGCACCGGGTAGCGGGCGATCTGCACATCCGGGGTGAGCAGGGTCATGCCGTGGTAGTTGGCCTGGCAGACGAGCATCCGATCGAAGGGGTCCCGGTGGTAGTCCGGAAGTTTTGCCAGCATCAGGGCGGCTCCCTCTTCTAAAGGGAGACTTTCGATGGCATGCAGGTTTCTTTGCTGAGGGACGAACAACTCTGCCGGATAAGGCAGGGGAAGTCTGTCGAGGTCGTGTTTTACCGCGATCTCCCAGGCCGATACACTGCTCAGAAACACTTGGTTGGCGGGGTCCTGAAACAGATTTCTGGCTGCAGGGGAAAGTTCGTTTGCATCGCTGATCAGCCAAAGAAAAGTGCAGGTGTCTAGCAGCAGCTTCACGCCGGGTTTCCCTCGAAGCCCTCGATGATTTCTTCTGGGAGCGGTTCGAAAAAGGAAGGCGGCACCGTCAATTTCCCTTTGGCCAGGCCGATGGGTCGCCTTCCTTCCGGGGCGGGGGGAAGCGGGCGAATTTCGGCCACGGGGACGTTGCGGCGGCACAGCAGAATCGTCTCGCCCCGTTCGAGTTCCTTCAGATAGCGGGACAGATGGGTCTTGGCTTCATGAATATTGAGTCGAATCATGGTCAGAAACTAAACTAAGTTTTAGGTCCTGTCAAGCGGGCTGGAACTGCGCTGTTTTCTGTGCACCGTGCACTGGAAACATGACAGCCTGAATATACACTTGAAAATCGGAGCCACCTGGTTCATGGTGGTGACAATCTTTCTGTTCGATCCTTCAAACAAATTGCCGCATTTTCCAAAATCCATAAACCGACGCCAGCTAACAGCCGAGAACCGCCGCTGACCGCGGCGTGATTCAAAATTCCAGATTCAAGATTCTCCAGCGGGAGATTTATACGAATCTTTTGGTCTCAACCGGCCAGTTTGATCAAAAATGAAACTTTGCCTCGAAGCCTCTGCCGATGTAGTGAACGGCCTCCGTGCCGTTCATGAAGGCACGAC
>CAYPFH010000054.1:0-16899 GCA_964409825.1 uncultured Desulfobacterales bacterium
CAAGTGCTGGATCATGATCGACGGAGCGAAGCGGCTTTCCATAATTTTAGGCATTTTAGATCATTTTAGGCATTTTAGGCATTCCATGCGGATTTCCTTTCGATCAATTGAAGTCTTCAGTCTTCGGTTCACCTTTCGGGCTACTCGGTGTTTCTAATTTCCTCCGCCAGCGATTCCGGGGAAAAGACCACGATTTTCTCGTCGTGACCCTTCTCGAAGTAGTTGACGTCGCTGGTGCCCCAGGGCGGGATCTGCACCCGCGGCATGATTCGGGCCTGCACCCAGGTGTCGGCGTCTCCGCGGCGGCTAAGGAGCAGGGTCATGTTCAGGCAGTCCAGATTCAGCCGGAAAAAGCATCGAAGAATCCGGGTAAGCCCGGTGATGAAATCCTGCCAGTCCAAGCCCGAGACATCGCCGATCGATATCTTGTCTTCAAAAAGGGCGAGGACTTCACCGAAAATGCCGCCGGGGCTGAAACTGGCGAAAAAGGCCACCTCCCCCACCTGAAACAGGTCGCGCTGTTTTTGTTCCCTCTCGAATTGGATCAGGTCCTTCCAATAGCAGCCGCCGCGGTTCCGGCGGTATGCCGCCCCGGCATTGATCAGCCGGGCATGAAAATTGGAGGGGGCGTGATCGGCCACCACTTGAAAATGGGGGTGAAACAGGCTTCCGCCGGCCGTGGGCAGGTAGTTCCAGTTGATCGAGTAATACGCGACCGAGGGGTCGTATTCGTAGAGCCGGTCGAACCACGACAGGCTGGCAGAAACGGCGTCGGAAAGGACCCGACCGGTGATCTGATCCATGGGGATGTAATGGTCCGGCGCAAAGATGGTCACCCCGCAAAAGCGGCAGTAGGGAAACGCGTTGGGGATGACCACCGACGCCCCGTGGCGCAGACGGCCGCCTTCGATGATCTCTTCCGGAAACATCGGGGTGGTCGATTCGAGCCGCTCCGGGCAAAAGGGGCAGGTCTTTTTCGCCTCTTCGATCAGGGACAGCGGATGGGAAGGTCCGGGCAGCTTCATGCGAAACGGCAGGATCCGCGACACCCGGCCGGTGAAGCGGTCTTTTCGCACCTCGATGGGAACCGTTTTTTCCCGAAAACCGTCGGCAAAATCCCGGATGCGGGTGTGGGTGAACTCGGTGAGGAAGTAGTCTTGCATGGGCGCGCCCGTTCTTTAAGAAGGTGATTATACCGGTCATCCAGTAGACAGTAGACAGGAGTCAGGAGACAGTAGGCAGGAGTCAGGAGACAGTAGACAGAATCCAATCGGCAGCGGTTTCATCATTCTTATTCCTGACTCCTGTCTACTGACTCCTGTCTACTGGTTTACCCCACATACACCCTCGGCACTCGGTCCATGATCGACGAGACGATCTCGTAATTGATGGTGGAAAGTGCCGCAGCCAGTTCATCCGCCGGCAGGGCAGCGCCGTTCTGGGCGCCGAATGCCACCACCTCGTCTCCAACCGCGACCCCTTTTACGTGGCCGACGTCGAGCATGATCTGGTCCATGCAGACCCTCCCGGTGATGGGAGCCCGCACTCCCCGGACCAGCATGCACCCCCGGTTGGACAGAAGGCGGCTGTAGCCGTCTGCGTAGCCGATCGGCACGGTGGCGATGGTGGTCGGCGCTTTCGTGCGGTAGGTGCTGCCGTAGCTGACGGGAAATCCGGCCGGGACCTGCTTGAGATGGACGATCCGGGCCTTCAGGGCCATGGCAGGCTTCAGGTCCACGGTCTGCAGGCCGACCTGCGCTGAAGGAGCAAGGCCGTACAGGGCGATGCCGGCTCTTACCATGTCCAGATGCGATTCTGGAAGATCGATGATCGACGCGCTGTTGGCGGCGTGCTGAAGCGAAATGTGGACCCCCTCACCTTGCAGGGCGTCGAGCAATTTTGTAAAAACAGCCAGCTGCCGGCGGGCAGCGGTTTTGTCCGCATCGTCGGCCGAGGCAAAGTGGGTGTAGATCCCCTCGATCTCGATTCCAGGCAGCCGGCCGATGGCGGCGATCTCCTCCACCGCTCGGATCGGCGGCGCCGCTTTATCGAAGCCGGGTCTTCGGGAGTCGGGGAGGATGCCCAGCCGGCCCATGCCGGTGTCGATCTTCAAGTGAATCTTGAGTCGGTTTTCCTTGCATGCGGCCGCTTTCGACAGCAGAACTGCAGTTTGAAGGTCGAACACCGTCGGCGTCAGGCCCTGTTCGACCATGGTGGGGCCTCTTTCCGGGGGCGTGTGGCCGAAAATCAGCACCCGTTCCCTGATTCCGGCATCGCGCAATACCATCGCCTCGCCGAATCGAGCCACGCCCAGCCAGTCGGCCCCGCTTTGGAGGGCGCGATGCGCCACCGCCAGGATACCGTGGCCGTAGGCATTGGCCTTGACGACCGCCATAAACCGGGCATTACCGGCCTTTTGTTTCAGCTCGGCGGTATTGTGGGCGATGGCGCCAAGATCGATTTCCGCCCAGATCGTTTCGAGGGTCGACAGTTCGGTCATTGGCTCCGCAAATGGTTCAATGTCTTGGCTTGGGGTTTTGTCCAAATCCCCTCAAATTCAGCCATCTGTAGCACAAATCCCGATCGAGAAAAAGCGGCGGGAGGCTTAGGCTGGTCTTTATCCCACCGCTCCGGCACCGATGCGGAGGCAGTCGGCTGCATCCACCCCAAGGTGGATCAGCAGACCGGCTGAAACAATGCGAAGTGCGGGCAGCAAAAGCATCAGGGCGTAAACCGCTGCTGCCGGAAAGGTGTGAAGGGGATGAAATCCGATACTGCAGCGGTTCGGATCATAGACCGGATCGGCCAGGAGATGGTCTGCGTCGATCACCATCGCCAGCACCATGATCAGCCAGGCGCGCTTCCAGCGTTCGGGGAAAAGCAATAGCGCGGCGGCTGCCGGCAGGGCGATGTGCAGCATCAGGTGAATGGCTGCTTGAACCATGGAATGCTCATTTGCCCTCGTAGGGCTTTTTGCATTCCTTGCACCTGCCGTCGGGTCCGATGACCCCGATGCAGTTTCCGTCGCTGCAAAGCCTTCGGTTTTTCCATTCGTCTCCGGGGTCGAAAGATTCTTCATCAGAGGATGGAAGATCGACTTCGGCGTGCGCTGCTTCTTCTTCTGCCTCCACCGCCTCGCTTGGCGGTGCAGAAAAGGAAGGCGGCTTGTCCGCCGGTCGGGGCCCTGGAAGCTCGCCCTCGTAGGGCTTTTTGCACTCCTTGCACCTGCCGTCGGGCCCGATGACCCCGATGCAGGCCTCGTCGCTGCACAACAGCCGACGCTTCCATTCCTCGTCGGTGGGGCCGGCGGTTTCTTCTTCGATTTCCTCCGGCGCTTCGGCTTCGGTGTCTTCTTCTGTGAAATCTTTTGGATCGCTCATGGCACTCGATAAGGGGTAATTGGTTGATTGGTTAAATGGTCAATTTCGCGGAACGCGAAACTTCTAAAAATCGCCTATACCGTCGCGCACGCGACGGTATAGGCGATTTTTAGCGGATCACCATGACCGGGCAGGGGGCCACTCTGAGAACCCGGTGGGTAACGCTTCCTAAGAAAAGACCCTCCAAATTGCTCAGCCCCCGGGAGCCGATGACGATCAGGTCACACGCCTCATGTTTGGCCACTTCGGCCACGGCCTGCCGGGGGGGGCCTTCCAGCAGCCGTTCGGTGTAGCTGATCTGTTTTTCCTTGAACAGGTCGCGGAAAGGATTCAGCAGCTCGTTGGCCTCCTTAAGGGTCCGGCTGACCGCATTCTGGTAATAGGGTTCTCCGAGCAGGGACGGAAAAGACTTGTGGCAGTGAACGAGCACGATCGACCCTCCGGTGGAGGCGCCCAGGTCCGCGGCGGCCCGGGCCGCCCGCATGGAAAAATCGCTGCCGTCGACGGGCACCAGAATCTTTTTGAATTCCATAACCACCACCCCCTGTGGGAAAAAATAACCTAACAAAGAAATGATGTCAAAATCGAGGCGTCCGGGACCTTGACATATATCCACACTGCCAAACGCCGTCATTCCGGTTTTGTAATGGCGGCGAAGCCGCCTCATATAAAATCGCGCAGCGATTTTATTTTCAGACCAATTCCAGTGCACATGCCATGGAAACCCCCCCGCCGCCGCAAAGGGTCGCCAGCCCCAGCGTTTTTTCGTGTTTCCGCAGGGCATGGATCAATGTCACCATGATCCTGGCGCCGGTGGCGCCCACCGGATGGCCCAGCCCGATTCCCGAGCCGTTGATATTGGTGATTTCGCGGTTTAGTCCGAGCTCCCGCTCGCACCCGATGTATTGTGCGGCGAAAGCCTCGTTGACCTCGATCAGTTCGAAGTCCCCGATTGCCAGGCCGCTTCTCTTTAAAAGATCGTGGACCGCCGGCACCGGAGAGAGCCCCATCACCGACGGGTGGCAGGCTCCCCGGCCCACCGCACGGATCCGGGCCATGGGAGAAAGCCCCAGCGCTTCGGCTTTTTCCGCCGACATGAGCAGCAAGGCCGCGCTGCCGTCGTTGATCCCGGATGAGTTTCCAGCCGTTACCTTGCCGGTTTCGGGAACGAACGCCGGGGCGAGGCGCTGAAGTTGTTCAAGGGTGAGCCCCGGCCTGAAGTGCTCGTCCTTGTCAAAGACGATCGGGTCCGATTTTTTCTGCGGGATCTTTACCGGCACGATTTCTTCGGCAAAGTCTCCGCCGGCGGTTGCCCCCTCCACGTTGTTGTGGCTTCTCAGGGCCACCTCGTCCATTTCCTCGCGGCCGATGCCCAGATGCTGGGCCACGAATTCGGCCGTGTGCCCCATGATATAGGGCTTGCCCTTAAAATACGACAGCGGCGGACTTTGGTCGTCGACCGGGCCGTCTTCCGGGTGGGGGATGATGTGGGATCCGCAGTAAAGGGAATGAATCAGCGCGTCGACGAACGCCTGGTCTTGGAGCCGGCATCCCCACCGGGCCGCCGGAACCTGGTAGGCGACGCCTGACATGTGCTCCACCCCGCCGGCCAGAACGATCTCGGCCATGCCGGCCTGGATCATCGCCATGCCGGAGATTGCGGCTTCCATTCCAGATATGCAGACGCGGTTGATCGTGGCCGCCGAAACCGAATCCGGAATGCCGGCCAACAGCGCGCCCACCCGGGCCACGTTCAGGGCGTCGCACGGCTCGACGCAGCACCCGTAGCGAATGTCGTCGATGAGCCGGGGGTCGATGCCCGCGCGGCGGACAGCCTCTTTCATGGTAATGCTGGCCAGCATCGATGCATGGGTGTCTTTCAGGGTCCCGCCGAAAGCGCCGATGGCGGTGCGACAGGCCGATACAACGACAACATCTTTCATTATCTCCTCCATGGCATTGACCGGACCGACTCCGGGAGGGTGGCTACATTCGGGCAGCGCCGCTGCAGAAAGCCGGCGCCGTGTGGCGGGAAATCACCGGCGTCTGCAAATGAGGCAGAGGGTGATGGAAAGGGGCACGTTTCCTTTGACAGGCTGTCAAGAACCTGGAGATCGACAGGGCCGGCCCTGGATTTGCCCGGGGCCGGCCGATCCGTTTATTCCCCCGGCAGCGCAAAAATCGCTTCACCGCAGGCCTTCCATTTGCCGTCTTCTTTGACCAGGAAAATGTCCTCTTCGATGTGTTCCGTTTCGCCGAGATCAAAAATGGAGGCCACCCAGGCATAGACCGGGTTGATCCGGGTGCGGGCCGTTGCCGATATCCGGATCTGGGCTTCTTCTTCGCTCTGGGCCAGCACCCGGGTCTCTACGTGATACAGCCCCTTTTTCAGCATGGGCAGATCGAATCCCCTGGCCTCGGCCTCCTGGCGCATCCGGTAAAGATGCTCGTCCACGGCGCTGGCATCGTCGACTGTCAGCCTCTCTTGGCAGATCCGCTTGGCCATGGCCGGATCGAGCCGATAATAGGCTTTGGAAAAATCGACCGCGGCCCGGACCGGGGTGTCGGCCGCATCGACAAAGACAAAGGCCACCTGAAGGAACATCGCCAGAAGCAACATCAACGCCCAAGCGGTGCTGCTGGAATTTTTCTGCTGCATCGAGCCTACCTCCTTTTCGCCGTTCACCCTGCAGGTCCTGGTTTCTGCCCGGCCCTACGGCGGACCGGGGCTGATGAAATCCAGGGCGGATCAGATCAGCGAATTTCCTTAGCACGGAAAGACGGCCAAGACAAGGTTTTTTCTGCAGTTGACCGGCAGCCGGATTTCAACTATAGTATTGAATACAATAAAAAAACTGCCTTTCCGGCGGCAAGGCGAGTCGATGACTGCCCCCCCGTGCTCGAATCCGCCGAAGGAGGCCCTTTGCTTCGATCGATCTACCGGTTGCGGTACAGCATCGGATTGAAAATGATCCTGACCGTCGGCACCATTCTTTTGCTGGTTGTCGCCGCGTGGGTATACTTCAACATCAGGTACCAGCGCCAGGTCCTCATGGACGGCGTCGTCAGCGATGCGGACCGTCTCAGCGAGACCATCATGCTCGGCACCCACTATGCGATGATGCTCAACGCCAGAGACGACATCAACCAGATCATCAGAAACATCGGCCGCCAGAAGGACATTCAAAACGTCCGCATTTACAACAAGGAAGGACAGATCAAATATTCCAACGATCCGGCCGAAGTCGACCGGATCACCAACATCAAAGACGAGGCATGCTATATCTGCCATCGCAGCGAACCGCCGATCGTCGAACTGTCCTTGGACGAGCGGATTCGAATCTTCGGCAATAAGCAAGCCGGCCGCCTTCTTGGCATCATCAGCCCGATCCGAAACGAGCCCGGCTGCTCCACCGATGTTTGCCATTTCCACCCGGAAGACAAAAAAATCCTTGGGGCTCTGGACGTGGTGTTCTCTCTTTCCGGAACCGATCGGGAGCTCCTTGTTTTTGAGAAGTGGATGACGGTGTTTGCCGTTTCGGTGTTCGTTGCCACTGCCGCGATCATCTTTTTCTTCGTGCTGCGCTTCATTCACCAGCCCATCAACAGGCTGATCGAAGGCACCCGCCGGATCGCCAAGGGAGAATACCAGCCGCTGATCGACATCCATCAGAGCGACGAAATCGGAGAGCTGGCCGCATCGGTGAACAAGATGGGCAAGGAGATCGGCGAAAAGCAGGCCGAACTCAACCGCCAGCGGGACGAATACCAGCATCTGTTCGAGGCGGTGCCCTGCCTGATCACGGTCCAGGACCGGCAGTTCAAGCTGCTGCGGTTCAACCGGGAGTTTTACGAAATCTTTCACCCCATGCCCGGCGACTACTGCTATCACGCGTACAAGGGGCGGGATGAAAAGTGCGAAGTCTGCCCGGTGGACCGCACCTTCAAAGACGGCAAACCCCACTACAGCGAAGAAACCGGCGTGAAAAGCGACGGTTCGACGGTGCATTGGATCGTACGATCCTCGCCGATCCGCGACCCCGAGGGGAATGTGGTGGCGGCCATGGAGATCAGCCTCGATATCACCCCCCGCAAGCGTCTGGAAGAAGAGCTCAAAAAATCCGAACAGAAATATTACGCCATATTCAACAACATCCCCAACCCGGTGTTCGTCTTAGACCAGGAAAGTCTCGATATCCTCGACTGCAACGAAAGCGTTTCGGTGGTCTACGGATATGAAAAAGGAGAGATCATCAACCGCTCTTTTCTGACCCTGTTCCGGGAAGAAGAACGGGAACTTTATGAGGAAAAGATTTCCAGCTCGACCGTCATCAACCAGGTCTGCCATGTGGGGCGGCAGGACAGGCATCTGTTTGTCAATATCCGGGTGTCGCCCTCCGAATACCAGAACCGGAAAGTCTTTCTGGTGACCACCAGCGACATCACCCAGCGGCTGGAAACCGAACAGCAGCTCATCCAGGCCAGCAAGATGGCCACCTTAGGCGAGATGGCCACCGGCGTGGCCCACGAACTGAACCAGCCGCTTTCGGTCATCAAGACCTCCAGCGGTTTTTTCATGAAAAAGGTTCGGAAAAAGGAGCCGATCAAAGAGGAGATCCTTTACACGCTGGCAGAGGAGATCGACGCCCACGTGGACCGGGCCACCAAGATCATCAACCACATGCGCCAGTTCGGCCGGATGGCCGATGTGAAAATGACGCCGCTGCAGCTCAACGACCTGCTGAGAAAGGCCTTCGACCTGTTCAGCCAGCAGCTCAAGGTGAGGGGCATCGAGGTGGCATGGTCGCTTGAAGACGATCTTCCCAAGATCAAGGCCAATCCGGACCGGATGGAGCAGGTGTTCATCAACCTGTTGATCAATGCCCGCGATGCCATCGAGGAGCGATGGGAGGGGAAGGATTTCAAGCCGGGTGACAAGAAAATCACCCTTTGCACCTATACGGAAGCCGGCCAGGTGAGGGTGGAGGTGAGCGACACCGGAGGCGGGGTTCCGCCCGGTATTGCCGAAAGAATTTTCGAACCCTTTTTCACCACCAAGGAGGTCGGCAAAGGCACCGGCCTGGGGTTGTCGATCAGCTACAGCATCATCAAGGAGGCCGGGGGGCAGATACGGGTTTCGAACCGAAATCGATCCGGGACGGCATTTATCCTCACCTTTCCCGCCGCAGAGGATCATGAACGAAAATAAGCTCCTGCTGGTAGACGACGAAGAGGGAATCCGCAGGGTGCTCGGCATCTCACTGGCGGACAGCGGCTATGAAGTCCTGCCGGCCGGAGACGCCGCCGAAGCGCTGCAGATTTTTCGGCGGGAATTGCCGGCCATCGTGCTCACCGACATCAAGATGCCGGGGATGGACGGCATCGAACTGCTTCGCCGAATCAAGGCCGAAAAACCCGAGACGGAAGTGATCATGATCACCGGCCACGGGGACATGGACCTGGCCATCCGGAGCCTGGAACACGAGGCCACCTATTTCATTACCAAGCCCATCGAAGATGAAGAGCTGGAGGCGGCTCTGGGCCGCGCCCGCCGGAGGATCGGCGAACGGAAAAAAGAGCGGCGATACCGGCGCGAGGTCGAAAAGATGCTCGCCGAGATGGCCGATAAAGAAGAGGCGGGAGCAGAAGAGGCGGACAGCGATCTTGCCGCCTCCGAGAGGCGGGAAATCGGGCGCATCGGCAATCGGCTCAATGTCTGTCTGCTCGGCCTGGATCGGGTCATCGCCGATGGCGGCGTTGCAGATTTGCACCGCGTAAGGGACATGCTCGAAGAGATTGCCGCCCGGCTCAAGGCCATCGCAAAAAGCGGGATGGAAAAAAATGATGGCCCACCATAGCGTGGCCGGGCGAATGCCCCGACGTTCCGGGACTTTTGAGAAAATGACCCCGAAAGAAAGAAACAAGACCCGAATGGCTTCTACAGACGACATGTTGATCCGCTACCGGCAGCTCGGGCAGATTTTCGATCATCTCTCCCTGGGCGTGATCGTGCTTTCCAACGACCGGCGGATCATCTCCCTGAACCGGGTTGCCGAAATGCTCACGGGCCGGTCCGCCTCCGAAGTGACCGGGCATTACTGCTTCAACGAATTTGTCGATTACCTGTGCGGCGGCAGCTGCAAGTATCTGCAATCCGCGGACACTGACAGGGAGGCCGTCTGCGCGGAGTTGGAGATCTGCGAGCAGAGCAGCACCGGCCGGCACATCACCAAGATCGAATCGCCCGTCTACGACGCCGACGGGCGCTTCCAGGGCTGCCTTGAAGTCTTTCAGGACCAAACCGCCTTCAAGAAGCTGCTGCGCCGGGTCAAGTTCGACGACCGCCGGCTCAAGATGATTCTGGACAACCTCGATCTGGGGGTGATGACGGTGGATCGAGGCGGACACGTGACGTTTTTCAACACCATGGCCGAAGCGATCACCGGTTTTGGCCGGTCCGAGGTGCTTGGAAAGCTGTGCAGCGCGATGTTTCCCCCCGAGTTTTGCAGGGACGTCGTCCAATTCAAGCAGCGCCAGGGAGAGGACGCCGAACCGACCAGCATCGAGGCCGAGGTCGTCACCTGTCAGGGAAGCCGGCTCCCGGTGAAGGCCAAATGCATGGCCCTGAAAAACGAGGATGGACGGATCGTCGGCGGCCTGACCACCATCGCCGATCTTTCCCTCAAATACCAACTCGACCAGGTCATCGAAGACCGCTACACCTTTTACGACATGGTCGGCAGAGATCCGGCCATGCGCAAGATTTTCGAGATCATTCCGGTGGTGGCCGACAGCGAATCAACCGTGCTCATTGAAGGGCCCACCGGAACCGGAAAGGATCTGCTGGCCAAGGTCATCCACAACGCCAGCGGCAGGGCCGGAAAACCGCTGGTGAAGGTAAACTGTGCCGCACTTCCAGACAACCTGCTCGAATCCGAACTTTTCGGCTATGTCAAAGGCGCCTTCACCGGTGCAGAGCGGGACAAGCCGGGACGGTTTCAGCTGGCCGACGGCGGCACCCTGTTTTTAGACGAGATCGGCGATCTTCCCCTGTCGCTTCAGGCAAAGCTGCTCCGGGTGCTGGAAGACCGGGAATTTTACCCGCTGGGAAGCCGCCGGACGACCAAGGTCGACGTGCGGATCATTTCGGCCACCAACCAGGGGCTGGAAAGACTCGTTGCAGAAAAGCGGTTCCGGGAAGACCTCTTTTACCGGATCAACGTCATGCGTCTTGAGCTGCCCCCGCTTCGGGAGCGAAAAGGGGATGTTCCGCTGATGATCACCCATATTCTCAAGCGGCTGGGCGATCGGAAAGGGGTGCACATCGACAAAATTACAGAAGGCGCCCTGGAGGTCTTGCTGAACCATGAATATCCGGGAAATGTCCGGGAACTGGAGAATATTCTCGAGCACGCGCTGATCATCTGCCAGGGAAAGGTTCTGCGTCTGAAGCACCTGCCGATTCAATTTCTCCGGAAAACGCCGCCGCCGGAAGCGCAGAAAGGCGAGACGGAACGGAGACCCGATCGGGAGACGGAGGTGGCCCGACGGGAGCGGGAGTTGATTCTGGCTGTGCTGAGAGCCCATCAGTGGCGGCGCCGGGAGGCGGCCGCCGAGCTGAATATCGACCGCACCACGCTCTGGCGGAAGATGAAGAAATATCGGATCTCCAGTAAAAAGTGAGGGGCAACCCCCATGTCTTTGATACCTTGTTGTCCCCATTTACTTTTGCCGGTGCCTAAAATAACATGAAAAATCCAGCAAGGGACATTCCGCTTGGCTCTAAGGGATCGCAAAGGAGAGGGATCCATGGATGAACGGAGCAACTGGGATTGGGAACCCGGCACGAGAACGATAGCCGATCTGAACCAATTAAAGGAGCAGTACGTCTGGGTCGAGGAGCCATACGCCCGGCCCGACGGCGAGGCGGCAGCGGCCATCGTCAACGTGGACGAAGGCGAGTTCAATGTCTGCGTCAACGGCGAACCCTGGGAGGCGACCTACGATAAGATCTGGCACCTGCGCTACCTGCCGGACGGACGTTTGTTTGCCATCGTCTCGGAAATGGGCGAGTGGACCGTGGCAATGGACGGGAAGCCATGGGAGAACAAGTACGGCTATGTGTGGAACCCGTTGTTCAGCGTGGACGGACGACACGTTGCCGTCTCTTTTCAGCAGGATATGCAGTACGGGATTGTCCTGGACGGCTCCTGCTGGGAAAACACTTTCTCCGCCTTGACCAACACCGCAATGAGTCCGGACGGTGTGCATACGGCCGCGGTCGTTCAGGTAAAAGGCTTTGGCGAAGCCGATATCCAGGCTTTTCAGCAGGGGTGTTTTTCCGTGGCGGTCGACGGAAAGGCCTGGAAGCAGACCTTTGTCAACGCCTGGAACATGGCCTTTAGTGCAGACGGCAGCCGGCTGGCGGCCGAAGTGCGCCTCAACCTTTACGAGTACACCATCGCCGTTGACGGCATCCCGTGGAACAGCGTGTACAACTGCGTCTGGGAACCGATATTCCATCCAGGAAACATAAGCGTACTGGCGCCGGTTCGGGTGGGAGGAAAATGGTTTCTGTACCAGGACGACAAGCCGGTTTGGGACCGGTCGTTCGTCCAGCTTTGGAAGCCGATCTTTTCGCCGGAGGGCGGCCGGCTGGCGGCCGTGGTCGCCCCGAAGTTCGGGCGCTGGACGATGGCCGTTGACGGCGCCCCCTGGAATGCGACCTTTCGGGACATGGTGACCGATGCGGTTTTCAGCGCCGACGGCAGCCGGCTGGCGGCCCTGGGAAAGGACGGGTCGGTCTGGAAGCTGGCCGTGGACGGCGCAGTCTGGAACAATTCATTCGATATGGCTTGGAAGCCGGTTTTCAGCCCGGACGGCAAGCAGGTCGCTGCCAAAGTGGAGAAAAACGGCAGATACACCATCGCTGTGGACGACCGGCTCTGGGGCCGGGAGTGCGACCGGCTGTGGAATCCGACTTTCAGCCCGGACGGAAAGCGACTGCTCATCCGGTCGGTGGAAGACGGCAAGTTCGTGCGTCACGTGGTCCGGGTGTCGGATATTGCAGGATAAGGGAGGAGCGATGCACAGCCTATACAGTTTCGTGACCGGTCCGATGGTCTGGGTGGCGTTTGGGGTGTTTGTGATCGGCTGCCTTTTTCGGCTGGTGATGTTGCTGCGGCAGGTCGGTCAAAAGGAGCCGTTCATCTTCAACTACATGAACTTGAAGGCGAGCCTGCGTTCCATCGGCCACTGGATCCTGCCGTTTGGCACCGTCAACTGGCGGCGGCACCCGGTGCTTACCGTCTTTACCTTCGCCTTTCACATTTGTCTGTTCATTACGCCGATATTCCTGCTGTCGCACATCGTTCTTGTCGACGAGGCCTGGAACGTGGGCTGGTGGGCGCTGCCTGACGGGTTGGCCGATGCGATGACCCTGGTGGTGATCGCCTCCTGCCTTTTTTTTCTGGGCAGGCGCCTGTATTCGCCGGAGGTGAAGTTTGTCACCGATTGGACGGATTATGCCATCCTGGCCCTCGTGGCAGTTCCCTTTGTCACCGGGTTTTTGGCCTACCACCAGTGGTTTGCCTACCAGACCATGTTCATATTACATGTATTGAGCGGAGAGCTCATGCTCATGGCCATTCCCTTTACGCGGTTGAGCCATATGATATTTTCGCCGCTGACGCGGGCCTACATGGGATCCGAGTTCGGGGGGGTAAGAAAGGCCAGAGACTGGTGATAAATCCGCTGCAGCGGATTTATGAAGAAAAAAAATAGGTATTTCCGGCGGCAATTGCTTTTTTCCCAAAGCCGCCGGTGAAATCACAAGGAGGTCGTAAATGGCAGAAGCTGCCGAAAAGACCGACAAAAAGCAACTCGATATCGGGCTGGAAAAAGGCGCTGAAAGGCTGACGCCCGAAAAGATCGAAAGGACGATCAACGATGTGCTGCAAAACGAATGCGGTGCCCGGTTCAAAGCCTATGTGGAGACCTGTATCCACTGCGGCCTTTGCAGCGAAGCCTGCCACTACTACCTTTCCCATGACAACGATCCCCGGTTTTCACCGGTGGGCAAGGTCAAGCAGACGATCTGGGAGATGCTCAAGAAAAAGGGGAAGGTGGATGCAGAGTTCATCAAGCGGGCCGCCGAGATCGCCCACACCGAGTGCAACCTCTGCAAGCGCTGCGCCATGTACTGCCCCTTCGGGATCGACATCGCCTATTTGATGAGCGTGGTCCGGCGGATCATTCACCGGCTCGGGTGTACCCCCCAGTATATCCAGGACACGGCCCACAGCCACTCGGTGCACTACAACCAGATGTGGGTCAAAGGCGACGAGTGGCCCGACACCCTCCAGTGGCAGGAAGAAGAGGCCCAGGCCGAGATTCCGGACCTGCGCATTCCCCTGGAAAAGGAAGGGGCCGAGATCATGTATTCGGTCATCGCCCCGGAGCCCAAGTTCCAGGCGCAGCTGATCTACCAGGCGGCGGTGATCCTGGACCAGGCCGGGGTGGACTGGACCATGCCGGCCACCCCCGGCTGGGACAACAGCGACATGGCCATGTTCACGGGAGACAACGAGCTGATGGGCCGGCTCAAGCGGGCCCATTTCGACACCGCTGCCCGGCTGAAGGTCAAGCGGATCGTCATGGGCGAGTGCGGCCATGCCTTCCGGTCGGTCTACGACATGGGAAACCGCTGGCTCGGCTGGCAGATGCCGCCGATTCCGATCGTCCACGCCATCGAGTTTTACGCCGAGCTTCTCCGGTCCGGCAAGATCAAGGTGGCCAAGAAGTTTTCCCAGCCGGTGACGCTCCATGACCCGTGCAACGTCGTGCGCGGCGGAGGTCTTCATGAAACCGCCCGGTATGTGGCCCGGGAGACCTGTGAAACCTTCGTGGAGATGCATCCGAACCGGGAGCACAACTACTGCTGCTGCGCCGGCGGCGGGGTGATCAACTGCGGCCCGCCCTACAAGATGAAGCGGATCGAAGGAAACCGCGTCAAGGCCGAGCAGCTGTTCGCCGCCAAGACCAAAGGCGCCGAAGTCATGATCACGCCCTGCCACAACTGCCACAGCGGTCTTCACGACATCGTCCACCACTACGACATCGGGCTGGAGATCAAGTTCTTCGGAGACATCATCTACGAAGTCATGGAAAAACCGGAAGGGTGATGCAAAGGAGAGACCGGATGAAGAAAACCGCCGCAAGCCTGATACTGGTCCTGGCCGGTTGTGCGCTGCTGATGGCCTCTGCCGCTGCCCAGGAGGATATGATGTTCGTCGACCGGATCTATTTCGACGACCCGCAGCGACCCTCGTCCGTGTTCCGCCACGATGAGCACAACCTGGCGGCGGACATATGGGATTGCAACGTCTGTCACCATGTCTACGATGCAGAGGGAAATCTCATCGAGGACGAATCCTCCGAGGACATGCTGTGTATCGACTGTCACACCCTCGATGGCCAGGGCTCTCAGCCCGGCCTGAGAAAGGCGTTTCATCTCAGCTGCAAGGGGTGCCACATCAAGGAGTCCAAAGGGCCGGTGATGTGCGGAGAATGCCACCTGTGGCGCCAGCCTGCTGCAGCTGCGTCCGAATAAACGGTGAACGAGGCCCACTTAAAACCGCGGCCGCGATTTTGTGGGGGGCTTACACCCGGCGCGTATCCATCAAGGAATCAGACAGGCTCCGGGCCCTGCCGGGAGACAGAAACGGTTGACGGCTGGGGGAGAAGACGAACGTTTTTTGCTTTGTTGAGAGGTGGATCATGCCCAAAAAAATCCTGATTATCGACGACGACCCGATCGTAGTCAAATATCTTCAGGCGGTGTTTTCCGACAACGGCTATGAGACTTGCACGGCCAACAGCAGCTCTGAAGGACTGGAAGTCGTTCGAAAGGAAAAGCCGGATCTGATCACCCTCGATCTGCAGATGCCCGACGAGTGGGGTCCGCGGTTTTACCGCAAGCTGCGCAAGGACAAAGAGAACCGGGACATCCCGGTCATCGTGGTCAGCGGCATCGACGGAGACCACGCCATTCAAAGCGCCGTTGCCTTCGTGCGCAAACCGTTCGATCCGGAAAAACTGGTCGGGATCGTGAAAAACACCATCGGCTGATTTTTTTTTGCTCCAAAAAGCGCGAAGCGATTTTATCCATGGAAGACAAACTGCTCCTGGTCGACGATGAAGAAGGAATCCGAAATGTGCTGCGAATCTCTCTTTCGGATTTGGGCTACACTGTGTTTACGGCGGTCGATGGCAAAGAGGCCCTGAACATTTTCAAAGAAGAACAGCCGAACATCGTTCTGACCGACATCAAGATGCCCGGAATTGACGGTGTGGAGCTGCTTCGCAGAATCAAGCACGAAAACCCCGAAACTGAGGTGATCATGATCACCGGTCACGGGGATATGGATCTGGCCGTTCAAAGTCTGAAAAACGACGCCACCGATTTCATCACCAAGCCGATCAACGACGATATCCTGGAGATTTCGGTTCGAAAGGCCAAGGAAAAGATCCTTGTCCGGGAAAAGCTTCGCGCCTATACGGCGAACCTGGAGGCGCTGCTGCGGGAAAAGTCCGCCCTGCAGGACCGCCTGTCGTCTTTGGGGCTCCGGATCAGCTCGATCTCCCACGGTATCAAGGGGCTGCTCACCGGTCTGGATGGAGGGATATACCTTGTCGACGGAGCGCTGAAAAAAAACGATACCGACCAGATCCGGGAGGGATGGGCCATCGTCAAGGAGATGGTCGATCGGATCCGCAAGATGGTGCTCGACATTCTTTTCTATGCCCGGGAACGGGAAATGAAGCCCGAGACGGTCGATGTGCTTTCTTTCTGCCAGGAGGTGGCCCAAGGCGTCGGACAGAAGTTGAATGAACGGGGGATCGAATTCCAGGAGGATTTTTCCGGGGCGGCCGGAAGTTTCAGGATCGACTCCGCTTACTTGAGGACGGCATTGATCAACATCATCGAAAATGCCGCAGACGCCTGCCAGAAGAAGGAGGACTTGGCCGACCCGAAGGTGATCTTCCGGGCCGGCGAAGAAAAAGGGGAAGTCCTGTTCGAAATCGCAGACAACGGAATCGGAATGGATGAAGAAACCCGGGAGAAGGTCTTCGATCTCTTTTTTTCCTCCAAGGGCATTCAAGGCACCGGACTCGGTCTTTACATCAGCCAGAAGGTCGTCGGGCAGCACGGCGGAACGATTCGGGTCCGATCCCAGGCGGGCCGGGGAAGCCGATTTTTCGTAAAGGTGCCTCGATCGGGTCCGAAAGAGAGCAAATCCCCCGCCGTATCGCAAGACGCTGTCGGTCCGATGTGACAACGGCCGACCGGCTCATAACCATGCAACCCACGATCCTGTTGATTGAATCAGAGCCTATGCGGGTCCAACGACTTTACGCCGCCCTAAGCCGCGGCGGATTCGATCTTCGGCTCATCTCCGATCCGGAAAACGCCGTTCAGGCGGCCCGGGACATCCGGCCATCGAAGATTCTCATCGGC
>CAYPFH010000055.1:0-16852 GCA_964409825.1 uncultured Desulfobacterales bacterium
GTTTTGCTGGTTGGAGGGCCACGCTCCGTCGTGGCCGGCTTTTGTTCATTACCGGCAACTCGGACGCGACAGAGCGCGTCCCTCCACCGTCAGAGGCTTCGACATAAGTTTCATCCTTGATCAAACTGATCGCCCCGGCGGTCAGCGGCGGGGATTGTTTGGAACATTGGGTTTTTTGTCATTTATTATTGTTTCGGATTTCGAAATTCGAATTTCGGATTTGGGGGCTGTTCCGTGGTGTAGGCCCCCTGGTCTCAGACCGAAGCCGAAACCTCTGAACCTGGCAAACCCTTTAACAATGGAGGAAGGACGCATGAAACGACAGATGGCAAAGTTTGTGATCCTGATCGGGTGTATGGTCCTGATGCTGTCAGGCGCGGCCCAGGCGGCGGACAGGGAGATTGCCGGCGTCGCCTTTCCCGAGCAGAAGACGATCGCCGGAAAAACTCTGACATTAAACGGCGTGGCCCTGCGAAAGGCGCTGATTTTCATCAAGGTGTTTGCCGGCGGCTTTTACCTGGAAACCCCGACCTCCGACGCCCAAGAGGCGATCGAATCCAAACAGGTAAAACACTTTCATCTTCACTATCTTACCGACAAGGCCACGGCGGAAAAACTCCAGGAAGGGTTTATCGAGGCCATGGAAAAGGCCAACCCGCCGGAGCTGGTGGAAAAGCACCGGGACAAGATCGAACTTTACGCCTCCTGGCTCGATGAGGACATGGCCCCGGGCGCCACCTCCAAGGCCACCTATGTGCCGGGCGTCGGCCTCACTCTCGAATACAAGGGCGTGGTGAAAGGAACGATCGAAGGAGAAGAGTTTGCCCGGATGTATTTCCGCTACAACCTGGGCGAAAACGCCGACAGCGCCCTGCGCAAGGGGTATTTGGACAAATAAATGCGCTGGCGCGAATTCCGGGTTCAAAGTTCAAAATTTTGTTAGTAAACTGTCAGCACTTCTCGCCAGGGATCTGCTGCTTTAAATAAAAATTAAAAACCCTCAAACATCTGAAATAATGCTACATATTTTTCAATTTTTTATTGACAACCAATATGAAAACGATAATAAAGAAATTGGGAGAATTCAAAAATTTCCCTAACTTCTAAGCTGGCTCTGAATACTCACAAAATTCAGAACTTGCCCTTGGATGCACCCCAACCGCTTCGATCGGTAGCGCCGATTGATTTACGGTATTTACTAAGAATCATTCCAGTACTGCAGGCCGGCAGATCCACAATCCGCTCCCGCGGTTTGCTTCAAATCCACTCAATGACGGTAAAGCAGGGCGACATGCTATGTTCTTTTCTTCAGGCCCTGGAGGGTGTCTTCACCAGCGAATATTTTTACAACCTTAACAGTTGTTCCCGGTGCGATAGTTGTCATTCTGCGGGGCGCTGTTCGCCCCATGTGCCGAAAATACCCATTTCGGGATTTTCCTTTGCGAAACGATCAGTTGACCGTTCCTCCCAGGAGATCAAGATGAAAGTTGGAAAAGCGCTGATTTTGAATCTGGCCCTATCAATGGCCGCTGCCTGCTGGACCTCCCAGGCCTTGTCGATGGATCGAAATGCCCTGCCGCCTTCAGCATCGAATGATGTGAAATGGGAACTGACGCTGCAGGATTTTCTCAAACTGGTGCACGAAAAAAACGAACGCATCCTTATCCAGGACGCTGAAATGGCCATCAAAGAGCAGGGGATCGTCAGCGCCAAAGCAGAATTCGAACCGGCGCTGGTTGCCGATTATCAATACGAAGACGCCAAACGGCAGAACACGGTTCGGGAACTGGTCAGTCTAGGGTTCGAGCCGCTGTTTTACGAAAAAAGCAACAACTATGAGCTGGGCCTGGAAAGTCTCGTGCCGACCGGCGCCCGGGTCAAAATAGGATACAACCTGCGGGAATTTCAAAATAATATAGACGAAAAATACAACGTACCCCAGGAGTACAAGAATTTTCTTGGGGCTAGCATCACGCAGCCGCTGCTGAAAAATGCCGGTATTCAGGTCAACAAGGCCGCCATCCATGTCGCTGAGAGGGACTCGGCAATTTCTTTCCAGAACTACCGCGAGCAGATGATGCGGGTTCTCGCGGACGCCAGCAAGACCTATTGGGAGCTGCGCCTGGCACAGGACCGCCGGAAGGTGCGGGAAAGTTCGGTTCGGATCGCTGAAGACATTTTAAGCGACAACATCGTTCGTGTCAGAACCGGCAAGATGGCTGAAACCGAAATCCTTGAGGCAAAGGCCGGTGTTGCCCTGAGAAAGTCTTTGCTCATCGAGGCGGCCTATGCCGTAGCGGCGGTGCACAATGCGGCCAAAGGCTTGTTTTCCTCATCCAGAGGAGAAGATCCCTCTTTTATCTCCGCCGTCGATTCGATGGACCTTGAGCAGGTTTACCCGGACCTTCAGTCGAGCCTTGACAGGGCATACAAGCTTAGAGCCGAATATTTGTCAGGGCTGCACAAGCTGGAAAAAGAGAGCATCCGCGTGGTGTTTGCAAAGAATCAACGATACCCGCAAATCGATCTGAAGGGCAGCTATGGACTCAATGGCCTTGCCACTGAATACAGCGACTCGCTCGATAATTTGTGGGATACTGAATTTGCTTCCTGGTCGGTGGGCTTCGAGCTCCGGGTACCGTTAACCGGGGGAAAGAAGAGCCGAAGTGAGCTCAAAGCCGCCGAGAAGCGAAAGGAACAGGCCCTGCTGGAGCTCAAGGCCATAGAGGTCGCCTTGTACAACGGAGTTGACACGGCAATCCAGCAGGTGACCGGCGCATTTCAACAGGCCCATCATTATGCCGATGCCGTCGAATTCAACGAGCAGCTGTTGAAGGCCGAAATCGCCAAATTGGAGGCGGGAAAGAGCAACAGCCGACTGGTTCTAGAAAAAGAAGAAGATTTGCTCCGGGCGCGCGAATCAAGGCTCGAAAGTCTGGTCAACTTTAAACTGGCCCTGCTCAATCTGCGCCTGGCGGAGGGATATCTGCTTCTTTTTCTGGGCTACGAGGTAATGGGGGTGGATCTTTGATGACGTATCGCCGAAAAATGATGAGGATTGGCGCAGGACGACCGATCGGGGCCGGTCTGGCGCTGTTTGCTTTATTGCTGGTTGCCGGACCATTCGGATTCGCCCAAGAGGCCATCGTGGTAACCGGCATCACCGAGCCCTACGAGGACATTACCCTCAGCCTGACGGTTACCGGAACCATTGTCGACACCCGTTTCAAGGAGGGAGACACGGTAAAAAAAGGCCAGGTCATCCTGACATTGGACCATCGGCTCGAGCAGCTCGATGTCGAGCGGCGCAAACTCATCTGGGAGAGCACCGCGGAGTTGGAAGCCGCCGTCGCCCGGGTGGCCACGTTAAAAGCGCAGTTCGAATCCACCAAGGAGCTGTTCGAAAAAACAGGATCCGTGAGCAGGGAGGAACTCGATGTTCTGGAGCTCGAATACACCCTGGCCAAGGCCGAGGAAAGCCGGCTGCGCATCGAAGAAGAGCGCCAGAGGATCGAGTACGAGATGGCCCGGGAAACCCTCGAAAAACGGATTCTGAAAAGTCCCATCACCGGAATTCTGGTTCGGTATTTTGTCAAGAAGGGGGAAAGCTGTGAACCGCAGCAGCCCCTGGTGCAGGTGGTGGACGTGAGCAAAGCCCGCCTGATCTGTACTGTGGAAGAACCGTTGGGCCGTGCATTCAAAAAGGGACAGCGCATCGACATGGAGATCCGCACCGGACACGCATCGATTCCAAAGAAAGGCACGATTGTGTTCGCATCGCCCGTGGTCGACCCGGCAAGCGGTCTTCTAGAGCTGAAGGCCGAATTCGAAAACGCGGACAGGGAAATTCGACCCGGTGTTTCGGGGGTGATCCGGTTGCCGGCGCCCGGATAGACGGCAGCCCTGCCGCAGGCCAGCGGGGCTTATGTGAAACTTCACCTATTGCCGGTGGCGATAACCGACCTGCCCCCGCCTTGGGTTTTGGCGGTTGGAGGGCCACGCGCAGTCTAAGCCGGCATTTGTGCATTACGGGCACAACACGGACGCGACAGAGCGCGTCCCTCCACCGTCAGAGGCTTTGACATAAGTTTCACCCTTGATCAAACTGACCGCCCCGGTGGTCAGCGGCGGGGCTCGTAAGAAAAACGAAAAATCCGACAACCCGCCGCCGGAAGAAAAAAGAGGTCCGAGATGGCCATCCATCTTGAAGGTACACAAGCAGAGCTGAACAGGATCATTGCCGATCTGGACGCGCTAAGGAGCTTTATCGGCTCGCCCACGGAATTTTGGCCCGCTTTTTTGAAGGGCTCGACCCGGCTGGCCAGCGCCCAATTCGGGCTTTTGATGATTCGGGACGAGGAAAAAGACCCCTGGCGCCACATCGGCGTCTGGCCCATGAAAATGCCGGCAGAATACCAGGGCGCTGAAATACGAGAGACGATCGAGTCGGTTTGCACGGCGGCCGCAGAACGCGGCTACGCCTGGGAGACGATCGGCAGGCGAAAATCATCGGCCACGGTTCTGGGAATCCGGCTCAAGCTCCAGGAAGAGGAGCGGACCAGTGTGCTGGTCTTCCTTTTGCCGCCTCACCTCGCCAAACGCGTCTCGGATATCGCGGTTCGGCTGAGCCTGATCAGCGACATTCCGAACGTCTATCAACTCGGGCGCATGGCGCACCAGGCACAAACCGATGTGGTCCAGTTTGCCGAGGCCCTGGATCTGACGGCGCTGCTCAATGCCGAAAAAAGATTTTTGGCGGCGGCCATGATTTTCTGCAACGAGATCGCCAGCCGCTTCGAGTGCGACCGCGTCAGCTTAGGATGGCTGAAAGCTCCCTACGTGCGGCTCCAGGCGATCAGCCACATGGAGCGCTTCGACAAGAAGATGGACGCGGTCCAAGGCATCGAGGCGGCCATGGAAGAGACGCTGGACCAGGACGAAGAGATTCTTTGGCCGCGGCCCGAAGCTGTCTCCTCGGTGGTGCGCGCGCACCAGAACTACGCCAAAACCCAGGGGTCAGAGCACATCGTGTCCCTCCCGATTCGCCTCGACGACGCGGCGGTTGCTGCGGTGACATGCGAACGTCAGAAGGGGCCGTTTACGGAAGATGAAGTTCGAGGCCTCCGGTTGTTGTGCGATCAGACGGCGCGCCGGCTGTCGGATCTGAAGCAGCAGGACCGCTGGTTCGGCGCCCGGATGGCCTCCTCCGTGCGCGACGGACTCGGAAAACTGGTGGGCGTGGAGCATACTTTCGCCAAATTAATGGGAATTTTGCTCTGTGCCGCCCTGGCGTTCATGGTTTTTGGAAAGCTTCCGTACCGGGTGGAGGCGCCGTTTTTGCTGAAAACAGACGACCTGGCCTATTTGCCGGCGCCTTTCGACGGGTATATCGACAAGGTCCACGTGAAGATCGGCGACCTGGTCGAAGCAGAAAAGCAGGTGCTCACCCTCGACACCCGGGAGCTTCTTCTGGAAGAGTCGACCGCTCTTGCCAATTTGAATCGGTACACCCGTGAGGCCGAAAAGGCCCGGGCCGAAAACGCGCTGGCCGACATGCGGATTTCCCAGGCCCTGGCGGACCAGGCCCAAGCCCGTCTCGAGCTGGTTCGCCACCACCTGGCCCATGCACAGCTAAAGGCCCCCTTTTCGGGGATCGTGGTGGAAGGGGACTTAGAAGAGCTCCTCGGGGCTCCGGTGCAAAAGGGAGACGTGCTGTTCAAGGTGGCGATGCTCGAAAACTTGTACACGGAACTGAAGGTAGCCGAACGCGACGTTCACGAAGTGAGTACAGGTCAAACCGGCCAGATTGCCTTTCTGAGCCGGCCGGACGAGAAATTTTCCGTTCTCGTGCAGCGGATCGACCCCGTCGCCGTGGTCGAAGAAGAGGGCAACGTCTTTCTTCTACGAGCGAAACTGACCGAAGATCCAGGCTTCTGGTGGCGGCCGGGGATGAGCGGCGTGGCCAAGATCGATGTGGGAAAACGGAACGTGTTGTGGATTCTGACCCATCGGACCGTCGATTTTCTGCGTATTTTTCTGTGGTGGTGACATGACCAAGGCCGGACATACCTTCAGCGAAAGTTGGCACCGGGTCGCTGGGCTGCGGCTCAGCCTTCACCCTTCTGTTTCGGTCCGAAAGCAGGCGTTCCGCGGGGAAACCTGGTACGTGCTTCAGGATCCGTTCAACAATCAGTTTTTCCGGCTTCGTCCGGAGGCCTTCGATTTCGTCATGCACCTGCGCTCGGACCGGACCGTCGAAGAGGTTTGGCTGGAGTGTTTGGAGCGTCATCCGGACGATGCCCCGGGGCAGGAGGATGTGATTCAGCTTTTGACCCAGCTGCACTTTGCCAACCTGCTCCACTTTGAAAAGGCGGCCGACACCGAAAAGTTGTTTCAGCGGCATCGCAAGCGCAAACAGCGGGAGCTTCGGTCCAAGCTGCTCAGCATCATGTTCTTTCGCATGCCCCTGTTCGATCCCGAGCTCTTGCTGCGAAAACTCAAACCGTTGATTCATGTCATTTTTTCGCCGGTGGGGGCGGCGGTCTGGTTGGCGGTGGTGGCCCTGGCCGTCAAGGTGGTGGTGGACCGGTTCGACATGGTCGTGGACCAGTTTCAGGGGGTACTGGCGCCGGACAACCTCATTTTGCTCTATGCTGGATTGGTGGTCATCAAGTCGCTGCACGAATTCGGACATGCGTTCATGTGCAAGCGCTTCGGCGGGGAAGTTCACACCATGGGGGTGATGCTCCTGGTGTTTACTCCCCTGCCGTACATGGACGCCACCTCGAGCTGGGCTTTTAGAAGCCGGTGGCGGCGCTCCCTGGTTGCGGGCGCCGGCATGATCACAGAGGTCTTCGTGGCCGCCGTCGCCGCCTTCGTATGGGCCAGGACGGGTCCCGGGACGATTCACAGTCTGGCCTACAACATCATGTTCATCGCCTCGGTATCGACGGTCCTGTTCAATGGCAATCCACTCCTGCGATTCGATGGATACTACATCCTCTCTGATCTGCTGGACATTCCGAACCTGCACACGCGGTCGGTCAAGCACCTGCGCCATCTGGTGGAGTATTATGCCTTCGGTTACCGAGACTCCTATACGCCGGCGCGCACCCGGAAAGAAGCCGTCTGGCTGACGGTGTTCGGCATCGCCAGCGGCATCTACCGCGTCGTGGTGTTCACCGGAATCGTACTGTTTATCGCCGATAAATTTCTGCTGGCCGGGCTGTTGATGGCCCTGGTATGCGTTGTGTCTTGGGTTCTGGTGCCGCTCTACCGGCTCTTTGTCTATCTGATTTCCAGCCCCCGGCTCGCGCGGACGCGGGCCCGGGCGGTGATGATCACTGCCGGGGTCATCCTGTTTCTGGTCGGATTTCTGGCGGTGCTCCCCTTTCCCAACCGGTTTCGGGCCCCCGGTGTTTTAGAGGCGGCCCGATACGTGCGGGTCATCAACGCGGCTCCCGGCTACGTCACCCAGCTTCTCGTCGATTCGGGCAGCAAAGTGCGCGCCGGAGACCCTATTCTGGAGTTGACCAACCGCGAGATCGACATCGAAATCAAGGCCACGCAGGCGCAGCGCAACGAGACCCTCGCCATGCAGCTCAAAGCGATGCATTTGGAGACGGCCGATCTGGCGCCGATCAGCAAGCGGCTTGCCGCCGTCAGCTCCAAACTCGGGGAATTAAATGCGCAGCGGCTGGATCTTTTGATTCGAGCCCGGCAGTCCGGCATCTGGGTCGCTCCCAATGCACGGGAAATGTTGGGCTCCTGGGTCCAGCGGGGGGCGATGATCGGAGAGATCGTAGACCCGAGCGCGTTTCGCTTCTCTGCCGTGGTCTCTCAGAGCGAAGCGGCCGAGCTCTTCAACGGGGAGATACTCCGTTCCGAGGTCCGGCTTTACGGACAGGGAGCAAAGAACCTGACCGCCGAGAGCCTCCGGATCATTCCCTATCAGCAGGAGATGCTCCCCTCTGCGGCCCTCGGGTGGTACGGAGGCGGGGAGGTCGCAGTTGCCACTGGAGACGAATCGGGTCTGAAGACCACCGAGCCGTTTTTTCAAATTCATGCCGATCTGCCGAAAGAAGGCGGTGCGCTGATGCACCACGGCCAGTCGGGAAAACTGCGCATCACCCTTCCTTCCGAGCCGCTTTTGTTCCAGTGGGGTAAAAAGCTCCGGCAGCTTCTCCAGGAGAGGTACCAGATATGATGCTGCCCACCCAGGATTTTCGGCGCACCCACATCCTGACCCCGAAAACGCTTCACAAGGGTCTGGACAGCGTGTTCCACGGCCTCTTGGGACGGCATCGCCGGCGACGGAGCCTGGTGCTGTCGCTCAGGAAACAGGCAGAGGAGATTTGCGACGCGTCAGAGTCCTTGCGGCATGTGGCCGACAGTCGTCTCAGAGAACGCCTTCAGGAAGTGCAAATGGTTTTCCGCCGGCAGTCGCAGGATGCCGAAAAGCGGCTGCCCGAAGCTCTTTCATTGATGGTGGAGGCGGCGGCCCGGAAGCTGGGCCTTCGCCCCTATCCGGTTCAAATCATGGGGGCCGTTGCGCTGTTCAACGGCTATCTGGCGGAAATGGCCACTGGTGAAGGAAAGAGCCTCACCGCCTGCCTTCCGTCTGTGCTTGCTGCATGGACGGGTCGGCCGTGCCACTTTGTGACCGTGAACGATTATTTGGCCGGCCGGGATGCCGGCGAGATGAGGCCCTTTTATGCCTTCTGCGGGGTCTCGGTCGGCTGCGTGCTGGGGGAGATGGACCCGCGGTTGCGCCGGATCAACTATAAGAACGGTGTGGTCTATACGACATTAAAGGAACTGGTAGCCGATTTTCTTCGCGACCGCCTGCTTCTCGGCAATCTGCAGCATCCCCAGCGGCGAATGCTCCGCCAGATGCTCGATCCCCGCTTCCGGGATCCGGAAGGGCTGGTGCTTCGTGGCCTGGACACGGTCATCGTGGATGAAGCCGACAGTGTGCTGATCGACGAGGCCGTCACCCCGCTCATTATTTCCAGAGCCCAGGAAAACCAGCCTCTGGTGGATGCCTGCCGCCGCGCCCATCGAATCGCGTCTGTATTGGTGCCGACCATCGACTACCGGGTGGATGCCAAGTACAAAGAAATCCGGTTCACCAAGGCCGGGTTTGCGAAACTGGAGGAGATGGCAGAGCAGCTGCCGGGAATCTGGCGCGGCCCGGCTCGCCGGGAGGAGTTGATCCGCCAGGCGCTGACCGCGCGTGAATTTTACAAGAAAGATCAGCAATATGTCCGCCAGGACGATAAAATCACCATCGTCGACGAGTTCACCGGACGTCTCATGCCCAACCGCACCTGGCGCCACGGCCTTCATCAGGCCGTGGAGGCAAACGAGGCTCTGGAGATCAGCAACCCGAGCGAAACGCTGGCGAGGCTCAGCTTTCAGCGGTTTTTCCGGTTTTTCCGGAAGCTGGGGGGGATGACGGGAACCGCACAGGAAGCCGCCTCCGAATTCTGGCATATCTACCAGCTGCCGGTGATTCCCATTCCGACCAACAGACCCTGCATCCGGCAGCAGCTCCCGGATGTGATTTTCTCTTCTGCCGCCCAAAAGTGGGATGCCGTGGCTCGGGAGGTGGCCCGCATCCACGAAAGCGGCCGTCCGATTCTGGTCGGTACCCGGAGCGTCTGGGCCAGCGAACGCCTGGCAGAGCGCCTCACCGCCATGGGCGTGGAATTCGATCTTCTCAATGCAGTTCGACACCGGGAAGAAGCCCGCATCGTGGCGGCGGCCGGTGAGCGCGGCCGAATCACCATCGCCACCAACATGGCCGGCCGGGGAACCGACATCAAGCTGGGAAGAGGAATCGCCGACGATGGAGGCTTGCATGTCATTGCCACCGAACGGCATGAATCGGGCCGCATCGACCGGCAGCTCTTCGGCCGATGCGCCCGGCAGGGGGACCCGGGAATCGCCCAGGCATTCATCAGCGCCGAAGACGAGCTGGTGACCCGGTTTGTGCCGGCAGCCATGCGCAGGCGGTTGTTCGGGGTGCTGGAACAAAATGCGCCCGGGGCCGGCCGGCTGGCCCAGATGGCCATCGCCCACGCCCAGCGCGCCGCCCAGCGCCTGGCCTACAAGCAGCGGCGCAACGTGCTAAAGATGGACACCTGGCTCGAGGAGGCGCTGTCTTTTACCGGTCCCGGTTCGGAATTTTGACGTCCTTACAATCCGTTCACGATTTTATGACTTGTGAAAGAAATTGCCCATTTTTGTGGAAATTATTTTCCCATTTTGTCGGAATTTTTTCACAATCTGCCTTCAACGCTGTTTTTTAATTTTTGCTAACATTTTGTCCTCATATTATTATTTTGCTATATAACGATCCTGGAATTTCTTGCACGATTCTTGCTTTACATGTTTATATGAAAAACGTTTGAACACGGTTTGCAAGCTCGATATCGGTTGTTTTGTTCCCTCAAAAATGTTTCTGTTTGCTCTGTCTTATTGTAAATACTTGCTTTTCTTGATTTAGTGCTGCGATAAGGGCAAAACTGCCAAAAGGCGGTTACGCAAAGCCGCGGATCTACCTTCCCATCTTCGGGAACATGACAGCCGGGCTGCCGCAGTAATAGCTACCACCTGGATACTGCGGAAGCCTTTGTGAGCCGTTCCCAGCCACCTGACCAGTTCCAGCTCGAGGGCTTAGAGCCGAGGATTTTGCTTTCGGGCGATGCCCTGACTGGGGCTTTGCAAGCCATTGCCCCGGTAGAGTCGGACAGGCTGGAGTTGGACCTTGCAACGCCGCCCATCGAGGCGCTGCCTGCTTCCAAAGAGACCACCCTTCCATCAACCTCCCTTGATTATCATCCTTCCGACAAACTGACCGACATCTTTTCCGGCATGACCGGAGAAGATCTCTTCGACGGATCCTTCAAAGAAGGCCGCAGCGATGTCTCTGAGCTTGCGGCGCCGGACGGTTCCATCGATGAGGAGGCGGAAAATGCCTTCACAGCAGGCTTCCGGGAGCTGGCGGCGTTTGCGCACCGGCTGTCTGAGATCGATGCGTTCGGCCAGCCGCTTACCCTTGCCGCATCGGCCACCCTGGGCGGGCTGCTCAGGCCCTACGAGATTTTCGACACCCGGCTGGCCGTTCCGGTGTACGACTACTTTACCGATGCCACCGACCCGACCGTGGACGGTCTCGTAGCGGCTTTGGAAACGATTTCGGACGATGCCACGGATGAAAATCTTTCCGTCCGTATCGAGAACGTTTTCGGCAGTGTTGACGCGGCTTCCGGCGAGATTCAAATCAGCTTGAATTACGGGGCGACGCGCAGGGGAGAGGTTTACCCCAAGGCCGAGGCGCCGGGCGTTGCGATCGAGGCGACAAAAGAAGCCCCATATTCTTCAACCCTTACATTCGATTTTACCTTCGGTGTGACCCAGGTCGACAGCGCTGCGGATTTCTTTATCGAGGTCCGCGAGCTGGCCGTGGATCTTCGCATTTTGACCGACAGCCTCGAAGGCTCGGCAGGCAGCGAGGATCTTAAAGCGCCGCAGGCGTTTGAAGACGGCACGGTCGAATGGCTTGCCACGGTCCGGGTCGAATTTGCGCCGATCCTGAGCGAAGACGGCAGAATCACCCTGGCCGAACTCGAGGCCGTTTCCGATGCTGCGACCCCGGAGACGCTGATCATCGTCTCGGCGACCGGAAGCGTGTTCGCCGATCTGCCCCTCGCGGATGAAGGCCCGGATGCGGCAGACGACCTTTTTGCACCGGTCAGCCACCTGGTCCTCAGAAGCGCCGGCCCGTTCGGGGAAGACTCCCTTACGTCGACGGTCGTCACCGACATCGACGGCATCCGGGAGCAGCTCCTGGAACTGTTCGGCGACCTCGATACCCTGGTCGGCGCAGCGGCCACCTCTTCGACCCTGCAAACCAACCTTGCGGGAACCGATGTCTCCATCCTGGATCTTCTCGCCCCTGAGGAAGGCACTGGGCTTTCCGATGGCTGGCAGGATGCCGCGGCCGAATATTTCACCCTGACTGACATCGCCAACCTGGACATCGATTTTGCCCTGAAGGCCGTCTCCGCACTTGCCGGAATCGGTCTGCCCGAAATCGACATTTCCAATCCGGAGCATCGGTTCGCCCTTCAAGGGGTGATCGAAAAGCGGTTCGGCATTTCCATGGGGGCGGACTGGGATCTGTCTTTGTACCTGCCCGAGCTGTGGTCGCTGTTGAACCCGGATGCCGACATCGAAAGCTTCCTGCCCCGGTTCCAGATTCTGCTGGGACTGCCCTATGTTCCGGTCATGGACCAGGTCCGATCGGATTTTAAATCCCGCTTCGGTTCGGTTCCGACCCTGGAGGGGTTGATCGACTATTTGAACGACACCCGGCTCCGGCAGATGGCTACCGTATTTTCCGGCCAGCACGCGGCAGACCCCTTTACGTTGACCGGGCGGATCGATCCGGATTCGGGCGACGTTGTATTCGACCTTGCCGTCGACGGGGTGAAGCAGGTCGACGCCGAGGTCGACCTGGCAACCCTGTTTGCCGATTCCGGCGTGGCCGTCGAAGGACAGCTTCCGGTCACCCTGGCTGTCGGGGCGGCGGTCGACCTGTCGGCCGGTGTAACGGACGGGGACGGCTGGCTCCAGGTGCAAGAGGCGGTGGTCACGGTCCGGGCAGAGGAACAGTTCGAAAATCTGGAAGTGATCACAGAAGACGCACCGCGGGCGCCGCCGGCGGCGGCACAGGGTCGATTCGACTTCGATGCCCGCGCAGAATTCATCTTCCACGGCCTCGACCCGCCGGCGGAACCAAATTCCACCCCCGCCACCTTCCCGCAAAGCCCGGTCACCATCCAGGCTTCCGGAACCCTTTCCATAGACCTCACCGTTGCCGATTCCGATCAATTCTACTTTAACTTATCTGCCGACAGCGGCAATGTTTTCGATCCCGTCGATCTCTCGGCAGTGATCGATTTGAAGGGGATTCTTTCCTCTATTGGCGATGTTCCGCGCTGCTTCGGTTCCAATGCCCTCAAAGGCAGCGGGACAATTTCCGGGGATGTGGTCGTATCCGGAATATTCAGCCCCGGAAATTCCCCGGGGGTCATCAACATCGACGGTGACCTGATCTTCGACGGCGACGATGAAGATACCATCGACGATGGGTATGCCCCGCCGGCCGGACCGGATGCCGAAGATACGGTCAGCACCCTGGTCATCGAGATCGGGGGGGATTCTCCCGGCCCGGGTACCCCTACCGATAACGGCTACGATCAGGTCAACGTCACCGGCGAGGTCACCCTCGGCGGAAATCTCGAGATCGTCCTCATCAACGATTACGAACCTTTCCTCGGCGATACCTTCGACTTTCTGACCTTCGACTCGGTCTCCGGTTCCTTTGACAAGATAAAAGGCCCCTTCGGATTCGGGTCCGGGGATCTCTACTTTGAGGTGGTGGAGCAAGCCGACCGGCTTCAGTTGGTGGTGGCGGAAATCCCGATCGGGCGGGACCTTCACATCACCACGGCCGCCACCAACCGCATGGAAGATGCCCTGGAAGGCCTGGCCGATGATGCAGACCGGCTGTTGAGCGATTTTATCCTGGCGGTTCCCGCCCTTTCCGATACGATCCTGCCCGGCACCGGCCTCACGTTGGATGAGCTGTTCGAGATCCGCTCCTATCTGGATATCGGGCCTGTACTGGATGCGTATCGGTCTCCCATGGAGGCGTTGGGTTCGGATCTGCGTTTTGAAATCGGCGAATTCTTGAACACCATCAGAATTGACTGGCTCAACGACCTCATCGGCGGCAATGCCCATGATATCGACTTCGCCGGTCTCACCTATTCCAGCAGCCGCTATGACTGGATCAGCGGAATCACGCTCGATTTCAGCGGATCGGATACCTATACGGCTTATGTCCCGGTGGGCCTGAGTCAAGCCGTTGAAGGGATCGGCCCGGCGTACACGGAGCAACCCGTCACGATCGATGTTGCTTTCGCTTTTACCCTTTCCCTGGGGTGGGACGATTCAACGGGCGCCACCTATGATTTCGAGGTCACCCAACTCGACTTTGATGCGTCCTTTAACGCCTCCGACCTGATCATTCCTTTTAAGATCGGAGATCTCGAAGCAGCCGCAGGACACCCTCAGAACGATGCCGGCACCATGGACCTTGGGGTCCATCTGAATATCGTTTACGACGGCGCAGCCGATGAATACGGCGTGACCTACGACCCGGTGGAAGATCCTGTGTCGAACCTGGATCTTTACCTGCCCATCTATGCGTTTCTTGCCGGAGCCGATGTCAACCCGGGTCCGCTTTCCACCATCGACTTGGAAGGCGATCTTTTCCTTGCAGCCGATGGGGGCCGGGGAGTCGCACCGCTCAGCGCCGCTCCAGCCAATCTTGCCCCGTTTACACCCTTTTTCGAACTGAGGCTTTCCGACATCCAGGAAAAGCTGGAATCGTTGCGGGACGTTTTTCTCCCCCGGCTGGAAGTGTCGGAAAATTTCAATGTCGAAATCCCCTTTATCGATGCGACCCTGGCCGACGTCCTCGATTTGGGGGCCGCCTTTGATCTGGCGGTGCTGAGCAGGCTCGATTTTAGCGCCATGGAGACCCTGCAGGACTTCGAGGCGGCGGTCGCGGCTTCCGGCCTGGTTCCGGATGGCCGGGCTCTTGCCTACGATCCGGCCACCTTCACCCTCACCGTCCCGTTGGCGTTCGATATCGACCTGGCGGAGTTAACCCTGCGCGATCTTGACAAGCTCGGTCTTGTGGATCTGAAGCTTCTGGAAGACGAAGGGCTGATCCAGATCGGGCCCTATGTCGACCCCGACGACTTGCTCGACAACGGCTCCATCGACCTTGCCGCCTTGGCGGCGGCGGGGGTCCTGGATGCAGATTCCGTTGACGACTGGGGGGCCGTCGACGCCGACGCCCTCGCCGAAGCCGGCCTGATCGGTCCGGCCGCCCTTGCGGCCCTGGGCCTTGTCGGCCCCGGAAACATGGTCGATCTGGATGACCTGATCGACGAAGGCCTGGCCACCTTCGGCGAGCTTGCCCAAGCCGATATCGTGACCATCGGTTCGATAGCGGCCAATTTAGGGTTTATCCGGGAAGCAAATCTGGCCGCCAGCAATATCGCGGATCTTGCCGCGGACCTCACCGGCCACATCGACGATGGTGTGGACAATATTTTAGACCTGGACGGCCTGCTCTCCAGCGGTATCGATACCGCCGCCAATATGCTCGAAGATCTGTTTGACCAGGGCCTGCTGGGGTTGGGCGATATCAGCCTAGATTCGCTGGGGATCGAGGCGTTCATCGCCAGCGGCCTCGGTTCTTTGCAAGACCTGGTAAACCAGGGTCTGGCCACGGTTTCCGATTTTCTGGACACCGCCCTGATCGATATCTCCACCCTGATCAGTGACACCGCTGTGACATTAAATGATCTGTTCACGGAAGGATTGCTCGAAGCCGCCGACTTCGTGGCCGCCACCGTGATCGATACCGCTGCTTTCTTTACCCAGGGCATTGCCAGCCTGGGCGAGGTTATCGGCGAAGGCCTGGCCTTCCTTGACGACTTCAGCGATGTGGCGCTTTCAGCAGCCTCGTTGATCGCCGACGGGCTGGCCAGCGCCTTTGAACTGGATTACAACGACCTGATTTCCGGTGCCGACGACGTTTCCCTGTATGACCTGGTCAATTCCGGGGTGGCGACGCTGGAGGAGGTCATCGACAACGGCGATGTCGGCTGGTCCGATCTCGTTGGCGATTTTGCCATGCGGCTGTCCGATGTCCTGGCCTCGGGCATCGCCGATATCGAGACGTTGATCACCGGCGCCCTGGTCGATGCCGGCGACCTGACCAGCGGCTATCTGGACGATCTGGCGGCGCTGGTCGACAGCGGGCTGATCGGCTTGAGCGACCTGGTCGGCAATTCTTTGCTCGATCTGGCGGACCTCGGTCTGGACCGGCTGGATATTCCTGCGCTGCTGGAGACCGGCCTGGTCGACCTGGGAGACCTCGCCCGCAATAGTTTGATCGCGCCGGTGGATATGGCAGTCGATGAGCTGCTTTCCTCTGAGGTGGTCGCGCAGGTCGAGGACCTGTTCGGTACGATCGACTCCGGATTGATCGGATCCGGTGCGCTCATCGACCTCGATGCCCTCCTTGCCGAAACAAATATCCCCATAAAGCTACACCACCTGATCTATTTCGGGATCATCGATCACAACGACGTTCGGCCCCTGGGAACGGTCGATGCGGATAGCCTCCTTGAAGCGAAGGTCATCGATTCAAACCTGCTGGAGCGCCATGGAGCGGCCGGGGTCGTAAAGATGGGCTACCTGACTGTGGGAGAGCTGATTGCCCTCGGCCAGATCGCGCGGGAGGACTTGGCCAACCTGCCTCTGGCCGATCTGGACACTTTCGGGTTTTCGCCGGCCTTGATCGAAGACTTGGAGGATAACGACCATATCGAGCACGGCACCGGCATCGATCTCGCCGACCTGCTAGACCAGACCGATGTGACCATGCGGGACCTTCTGGTCTCGGGCCTGATCGGTGACAGCGACCTGGAAGACGATCTTTCCCCGGTGGACCTTGACGATCTTTTCGTGCAGGGAACCGTTGCGGCGAAAGACCTTCTGAAATCGGACGTGCTCGAGCGGGCGATCCTCGATGGGTCCGTGGCCCAGAATTCCCAGGGAAAAGATATGGTTGCGGTTGCCGACCTGACCGGCCTTTCCTACGTGACGCTTGCAGACCTGGTGGAAAGCGGCCTTTTGGGTGCCCCTGATTTTGTTTTGACGGGCGCCACGGTCAGCGAAGGCGATCTGCTGGCCGCCG
>CAYPFH010000056.1:0-16603 GCA_964409825.1 uncultured Desulfobacterales bacterium
TGGCCCTCCAACCGCCAAAACCCAAGGCGGGGGCAGGTCGGTTTTTACCGCCGGCCTCGACCGAAGTTTCACATAAGATTGACCGGCTGATGCCGGCCAAACGGCAAACCGACGAAATAGGCCAACACCTTTATTTAGGTTTTATCTTCTTCGACGGCATGCCGAACAGAAACAACTCCACCCAGTCGAAGCCGAGCAGCAGCAGCGATGCGTCGCTGGTCCGACAGCGCCGGAGGACGTCTTTCTTGATCTTGTAGCGTCTGGAAAAGGAGCTTTCAAAGACAAACTCCCGGAACCGGTCGATGTTGTAAACGGCCATGAAGGCCATCTTCGCCCGGGAACCTTCCGGCCCCTCCGGTCCCCAAGGGTCGTTGCTGAAAAGCTGTTTCAGCCGGGCCCAGCGGACGGTCATTTCCTGGTACCGCTCTGCTTGCTGGTCTGCGGTCCAGGTTTCGGCCGTCCATCGGGTCGATTCGTGCTGACCGAGGCAAAAGTCGGGCGGCCGGAAAAAGTGAACCAGCTCCGGGGCAGTCCGGTCGTTTCGGTACATCAGGCCCTGCTCGACAGGGAACCGCCGGCAGGTGTCCGGGCGGTCCGGATACACCATGCAGCCGGTTTCAATCAGAAAAGGGCAGGCTTTTTCTTCGTTGTCCGCCATCCGCAGCAGCACCTCCGGGAAATGATTGCCTTTGCGCATCATCACATCCACGAACCGGTCGAGAAACCGCTCCGAAGAGATGCTCAGCTGCTTTCTGAGGCGAACCACGTCATAAGGGTAGAGAAACAGATTCAGGTTCCGGCAGCAGCGGTTGAAGCAATCGATTCCCGGATAGCATCTGAAACAAAAGGTTTCACCGGGTCGGATGCGTTTGCCCCCCAGCCGGTCGATATCTTTCGGATCTACGGTCTTCACGGTTTCTGCTCGCAAAAGCAGAGGATCATCTCTGCGACGGTCATTTTGATCTTTCCATCGAATCCTTCGGCCGCTTTCGCTTCTTTTTCCAGGGCCGCCATGGTTCGATAAAACGGCGTTCGGTCGAACACCGCCGCTGTCCGGTACGAACAGGATTCGCCGAAGGCCGCACACCCCGGGCCGTAAAGCGGCGGTCGACCGGCTGCGCGCAGCACGTGGGGGATGCCGTGCATCCTGCAGATCATGGGCCGATAGTGATACAGCCGGCATCGCTGTTCGATGTTGAGAGGGCACATGGCCCGCGGCGGTTCGCTCGCCTTGTCGGCGGCATCATAGGCTTCTATGACAGCTTCAGCGCGCTGTCTTGCCGACGCCCGTTCAGACGGGGGCAGCTTGGCGAACCCTGTCCGGAGATGGAAGAATTCGAGCAGCGTGTGATGATGGAAGCGAGTCAGGCAGCAGTTTTCTTTGCACCCGTTGCAGACGAATCCGCATCGGGCGGCTGCCGCATGGTAGGCTTCGTCGATTTGGGCGTACACCGTTTCCAGGCGTGCAAGAACAGAAGAAAGCACAGGTTTGGGCAAAGAAGGCAAAAGAAAGCTCCGAGGCACGAATCAGACCAGGGGAGAAGGGAAGAAAATTTTCGAATACAGCTCTAAGGCTTCCGTGTCGGTCAGACTGGCGATCAGATCGCAGACCGTCCGTTGGGGCGCGTCTTCGTTGATATACAGATCCGGCATCTCCATATCTTCTAATGTTTTGAGGCGCAGGGCTTCGTCTTCTAAAAAATAGGCGTAGAGCTCCTTGAGGATTTTTTTCGCCTTGACGAATTCCTTGTGCACCCGCCGGGAGCGGTAGACATGATCGAAGAGAAACCGACGCAGGTCCGCCATGGCGCGGTCGATTTCTTCGCTCATGTTCATGCAAAGCCTGCCGTCGACGACGCGGGTGGAGAAGATCAGGTCCTGGATCATGACCGTGGCCCGGTCCGAATGGGTGTCACCCAGGACCCGCCGGCAGCCGATGGGCACCTGGT
The DNA here is from genome assembly GCA_964409825.1 of uncultured Desulfobacterales bacterium. GTDB lineage: Bacteria > Desulfobacterota > Desulfobacteria > Desulfobacterales > CAFBRK01 > JAIPEL01. The sequence goes on from CAYPFH010000056.1 coordinate 1,950, forward strand.
TTTCGCTGATCACCCCGCTGCGGATGGCGTCGTCCAGATCGTGATTCAGGTAGGCCATGATATCGGCCATGCGGACAATCCGCCCTTCCACGGTGGCGGCAATCTCTTGGGGGTTGTCGGGAATGATTTTTCCGTATCCCTTGGAGTGCTTCAAGATGCCGTCACGCACCTCACAGGTCAGGTTCAGGCCCCGTCCGTTGTTTTCCAGCACGTCCACCACCCGCAGGCTCTGCTCGTGATGGGAAAACTGCGGGCCGTAGACCTCTTTTAGCGCCATCTCTCCGCCGTGGCCGAAGGGCGGGTGGCCCAGGTCGTGGCCCAGGGCGATGGCCTCTGCAAGGTCTTCGTTCAGATACAGCGCTCTTGCGATGGTGCGGCTGATCTGGGCGACTTCCAGGGTGTGGGTCAGCCGGGTTCGGTAGTGGGCGCCCAACGGGGCGAGAAAAACCTGGGTCTTGTGCTTCATCCGCCGGAAGGCATTGGAATAGACGATCCGGTCCCGGTCCCGCTGAAAAGCGGTGCGCACCGGGCAGGGCGGTTCGCTGACGCGCCTGCCCCGGGATTCGGCGCTGAGACAGCCGAAAGGAGACATGAAATTTTTTTCCCTGCGCTCGAAGTCGGCCAGGATGTGTCCCTTCGGCTGGGCGCCGTTTTCGTTTTGACGGTCCGGCTGCATCGGTTCGTTCCTATTTCATAGGGATCTGCAAATGTAAAGGTCTTAGGACCGATTTTGAATGAGGTATTCCACGGTCACTTTTTCCGGCGAGTTCGGTGCCACCTGCAGGGAGGCGGGCTGAAGTTCCAATCCGACGGTGATCATTCCGCTTTTGGTCAGGCCGTCCAGGGGCACCTTCTGGGTATAGACCGTTTCGGTGTTTTCCAGAATCCGGTTTCCCCCCGCGATCTCCACTGTTTCCGGCATCACTCGGACGCTTTCAAGGATCCGGTCTTCCGGCAGTTTTCCTGTCCAATCCACCTGGACCGGAAGCTTTTTTCGCACCGACCTGTCGAGGGTGACCACGACCTGGCGGGGCTGCACCGTTTTCAATACGATCCCGGGGGGCAGGCTGATGTCGCGGCCGGTGATGGTGAACTCGGTTTTGCCGACAGCGGCCGATTTCAAATCGACCTGGACCCGCACCTGTCCGGGTCGAAGGGACTGGATCAGGGCCCCGGAGCCGCTGAGCTGAAGGCTCACCGAGGTGGTCGAGGCGTCGACGATCTCGTGGCCGGGCGGACGATTGCCATAGTTGACAGGGACCAACAGTTCGATCAGGGTGTCTTTTCCGGTGGTGAAGCTGAACCAGAGAACAGACACCAGCAAGACCGAGACAGCGGCGGCGGCGGCAAGGCCCACGGAGCGGCGGCTTGAAGGAGCCTCCGGATCAGCGGTGATGCCCATGTGCCGCTGGAGCAGCTGCGACAACTGATCCGGACCGGCGATCTGGATCAAATCCGTTCCTTTGACGGCCAGGACGCTCTTTCGCTCTTCGGAAACGACCACCACCAGGGCGTCGCTTTTTTCGGCCATTCCGACAGCCGCCCGGTGGCGGGTGCCGAAATAAGAAGGAAGATCGGTGCGATGGGAAAGGGGCAAAATGACGCCGACTTTGCGCACCTCGTCGCCGTCGACAACGGCAGCACCGTCGTGGACCGGGTTGTCCTGCCAGAAAATGCTCAGGATCATCTCCTGGGTGATCTTTCCCTCCCAGGCGACGCCGTTTTCCACCACCTCGTCGATGTCATCGCTTCCGGGAAATACGATCAGAGCCCCGATCTGTCTTTCCATGAGCTCGAAGATGCTCGAAACGATGACTTCGACCGGAGCTCGGCTCGTTTTCTGGGAAACGCCCCACAATATATTCTTGATGTTCTTGGCCTGAAGTACGCTCCGAAGCTCGTTTCGAAAGACCACGATGATGATGAAGGCGGCGACGGCCGTAATCCCCTGCAGCGCCCAGCTGGTGACGATCAGGCCGAGATAGGCGGTGATCCGCTGAAAGATCCACAAAAGGGCCAAACCGGAGATGACGCGGAACACATAAGTCCCGCGGAAAAGGACATAAAACCGGAATAAAATGTAGCTGGCCAGGACGATGTCGATAAGGTCCTGCCAGCGAAGCGCCTTGAAAAAAAAGATCAGATCGTCCATGTTTGAAGACTCATTCCGTGATGCTGAACCGGAGGGTTTTGATCAGGTTGCCGTCAGCGTCGCTGATTTCCACCCGCCAGGGCCCCTTGTCTCCCTCCCGCAGCTGAATCCGGCTGAACGTGGACCACCGGGGTGGATTGACCCCGAGCTTGACCGTTGCATTCAGCCGGTCGCGCCTGTACCATCGGTGGTAGATATGGGTCTTTTCCGGCACCGGATTGAAATGGGTAAAGCAAACCGCCTTTTCCTTTTCAAAGGAAAAGACTACGGTTTCGTTGACCGGCCTGCCGTCCTCGATGGCTTCGCACATCGCGGCATGGGCCAGGGTCAGACGTTCGTTGTCAACCGGGGCTTGGGCCCCGGTCGAGGCGGCGATCAGCCATAGGGCCGCCCCGATGGACCAAATGAGAATCTTCATGCCCCATTTATGGGGCTAAAGCCGCTTTTTTTCAAGGGAAAAGGGACACTTTGAACCCCATCAGAAGCGTTTCGGCGTTCAGCCGGTTTTTGAAAGTGGCCGCGCTCTGCAACAGCCGGATCGTCAATTTCACCAACGTGGCAAACGATGCCCAGGTGCCGAGGACGACCGTCTACGAGTATTTCGAGATTCTCAAAGATACCCTGATCCTCCACGAACTGCCGGCATGGCGCAAATCGAAAAAGCGAAAGCCGCTGGCCTCTTCGAAGTTTTATTTTTTCGATGTCGGTGTGGTATCCGCGCTCCAGGGGCGGGAATTTCAGCCAGGCACCCCGGAGTTCGGAGAGGCCTTTGAGACCTATATGATGCACGAACTGTTCAGCTACCGGGATTAAATCTCCGGCGAGCCGCTGTCCTATTGGCGCTCGACGTCGGGATTCGAGGTCGACTGCATTTTCGGAGACCATACGGCGGTGGAGATCAAGGCCAAGGAGAACATTGCCGGTCCGGACATGAAAGGGCTGCGGGCGCTCGCCGAGGAAAAGCGGTTGAAGCGCTATCTTTTCGTCAGCCTCGAACCCCGGCAGCGAACCCTGAACGGCGGTATCGTGGTGCTGCCCTTTGCGGAGTTCCTCGACCGGCTGTGGAGCGGTGACTACGGATAGGCTGTTTGACAGGATCAACAGGATTGACCGGTTGGATAAAAAAAACGGCTTTTCTCTCATGTTTCTGACAGTTGGCTTGACAGTGGGCGCGGTTGACCAATATGCTATTTGAACATTACCCCGTTTCTGGAAAAAATCTGCAAGAGCCGATGAAAGACCAACGAGGCGTTTACTACTATCCGAACCCCGCCAACAAGGCGGTGCGCATGTACGTGCGACGAACCGGAGCAGGGATCGAATTCCGGATGTGGAACCGGGAGGACCCGGAGCTTTGGAAAGCCCACGGATGGGTGCCCTACGATGCGATTTTGGAAGCCGCGGCCTTGTACGAGGGCGATGCCTTCAATCCAGCCATGGCCTACGATATCGAACTTGCCGGGGCTGTTTTGGCCGAAGAGGGATAGGCGTTTCTCCGGCTGCAGCAGACGGCTTCGGGAAGTTCCCCATTGGAGGCGGGCAAAACTCGAAATTCGAAGCACGAATATCGATTCCTGCAGGGTCGAATCCGATCTGCCGGATGTTTTCGAGCAGATCTTCCGTACGCCTTCCGTAGCCGGCATCGACCAGCGCACCACTGTGTCCGAACCGGATCAGGTATACGGCGGCATCTTCTGCGTCGGTCAGCCCCGACCCGCCGACCTGAAAAATCCCGCTGGTGATTTCTTTATATCGGGTCTTCATTTGTCCAACCGCGACACCTTGAGCAAAATGGAAAAGGACTCGGTTCGTTCGGAATCGGCAGCCCCGAGGATTTCAGCCAGGGCAGCAGCCTCGACGTTTTCGCCGCCGCCGATCTTTGTCCATTGACTCGGTCTGACGACTACGTGCGTGGATGCAGCGGCAAAACGAATCCGCCTTCCGGATGCCAGATCGGCGACCTGGGGGACGATTTCCAGGTCGATGTGGTCTCCGGAAACCCGGGGGGTGACCCAGAATCCTGTCTCTACCCGGTGGAATTCGACCGTCGGGGGGCATCCGCCGTAGCGGCGGCAGACGCCGGCCTTTTGCCGGTCATAGGGGATTTCGGTGCCGATGGTCACATAGGCCGGACTCCCGGATAACGTGGTCACCGAAATCGATTCACTGCGGCTTTCAGTTCGGGTTCGGTCGTGAATGCGGATATGGGCGCCGTCTTCGTCGGACCGGCCTCTCGACACCTCCCATCCGTCTCCCGAGACGCTTCCTTCGGCGGTAACCTCCTGCCTTTTTCGATCGGTAGCCTTCTGGAAACTCACATCGATGCGAAGCGGGATCGGCGGCCGGTCGAGTCGTCGAAGCAGTTCAATAATCCGCTCGACGGACTCCGGGGTGTCGACGACGATCAGCGAGTTCGTCCGTGCATCGGAAGAGATGCGGCCTGCCGGGCTGAGCATGGGGGTTGCCACGGAGAGAAGCTCTTTTGCGTTCCGGTACTGGACCTCGATAATTCGGGATTCCAGCGCCTGAGCGGAGTCGGAAAAAGCGAAAAAAAAGGTCAGAGAAAACAGCACCGCCAGGCAAGAGGCAACTTTCCTGCGTCCGGTCGGGCGGCAGCCGAGTCTGAGGCCGGTGGAGGTTTCCGTTGACATAATTTCCTTTCTCGCTATAATTTTCACAGCTTACGGTGTTCGGCCCCGCATTTTCTCCGGGACCGGTAGCTGTTTGCAGCTTTCTACGGTTATCACGGTCCGCAAAGGCCGGTCAATTCCGGGAAGGATCCTCACAATGGCGCAAAACATCCGCAAGGAAGACTGGCTCTGGGTGATGATTCAGGACCCGGGCCAAACCGAAACGGTCGTTGGCATGCAAGATGAAAAGGGGGCGATCTCATTTATCCCGATGTTTCGTGAAAAAGACGCCGCCATGCAATGCTTTTTGAATCTTCCTAAAACAGCCGGGAAAAAATACGAGGCCCAGGCGATCATTTATGAGGATTTGCTGCGGCACGCCGCGGAGAACCGTTTTCTTCTCTATCTCCTTGACGAAGACGGTAAGGTGCTCAAAAAAGTCGACCCCGTTCAGGAAAGATAGAAAAATTCCCTGGGCGGTCGGCCGGACCTGGGGAATGCATCTCGGGGCATTGGGTCTCGAGGCCTTTTGGGCTGTAAACTTCTTGGGCTTTTCGCATCGCTTGACGGGTGCGGGGCAAGGGGGAAGAAAGATGGCAGAGATACGCCTTACCGAGGGGAGCATCCGTTTTCAGGAAGAATGGCTGACTGCCGACGCCATCAAGGCCCGAATCAAGGAAAAGATGGACGCCGGAGACATGAAATTTGCGGATTTGGCGGCGGCCCTGGAGGAGCTCAACCAGGCTATGGAGAATACCAGTTCAATCGAGGTTCGGATCGTTCTGAGCAAGAAAGACTATGAAAGGCTTCAAAAACGCGGCGGCGAAGACGACAACGAAAGTGTTCGAAAAGCGATCCTGGCATTTATCGCCGGGGCCGAAAAGCCTCCTGCGCCCCTGGAGATAGAGACACGGGAACGGCCCGAACAACAGACCGAAGAAAAGGCGAAAAAGCCTGAAGAGACAGCGCCCGAACCGCCGGAGATGGGTGCAGCGATCCCCTGCAGCAAATGCAAAAAGCCGATCAAGGTCTCTTCGAACGAGCGGCCGCTTCAGCTCGAGTGCGAATTTTGCGGAACATCGATCGTGCTTGAAGAAGAAAAAGATGAAGAAGAAAAACAAGAAAAAATAACAGCGGCCGGCGATAAGGAGCAAGACCCGATGAAAAGTATTCGGCACCAGGATCATTTCATCGGATAAAAAATTGCTGCCGCAATTTTTTCAAAGAACTGCGGAATGGCTCGGCACAGGGGGCTCAATTTTCGCTTGAAGCCGTAAAGGAATCGCCCGCTTCCAGTTTCGAACACTCGGGGCAGAACCCTTCGAATTCGAGCCGGTGGCCGATAATGTTATAGACCGTGGCCCCATAGAGGCGGTTTTCGATCTGCCTTAGCGGCGCAATCGGCGCATTGTCCACCCGCCCGCAGTGCATACAGCGGATGTGATAATGCCGCTGGGGGTTTCCGTCGAAGCGTTTGACGCTGCCGGAAAGCGCCAGCTTCTGGATTTTTCCCAGTTCGGCAAGGATCTCCAGGTTTCGGTAGACCGTTCCTAAACTGATCCGCGGCAGGTGCTTGCGCACTTGCTCGTAGACTTCATCGGCTGTCAGATGGCGATCCAGATCTTTTCTCACTTCCTCTAGAATCACCTCCCGCTGCCGGGTCATTCGGTATTTTGTCGATGGGGTCAACATTTTCACCATTCAGGCTTATCAGTTATCATTATTGATAACAGAACAACCCTTTCTTGTCAAACGGCAAAAAAAACGGCCGGGCCGTGATGAACGGCCCCGGCCGGCATCGGGTCGGCCGATCGGCGAGAGGGTTGGGCTGCCGCTGTCTCAGGGTGTCGGTTCGTCGTCTTCCTTGATGATCTCAAAGATGCCGGACAGGCTGTGTCCGACGCCGAAGCCGGGCTGCAGTTCCATTTCCAGCTTTCGAAGAGAATAGCCCAGGTGCGGTTCGATGACGTTGGCCCGCACGTCTCCCCAGGGAAGCCAGCCTACGCCGCCGATGACCCGCTTCATGGAATGCATCGCCTCCTTCAGGGGCTCGTCATAAAAGGGAAGAATGTCCGGGGCGTTCAAAAACGATTCGGTTTGTGATTCGTATCCGGAGAGAAGTCTGATAGTGTATCGGATCAGCGCATTGGTGGACATGAAAAACTTTTCGAAAAAGTTGTTCAGGTGTTCGAATTCCGGCCTGGGGACATAGTCCACCAGCAGACTTTGCAGGTCGGTGCGGGTATAGCTTTCAAACAGGCTGTTGATGGGGGTGCGAAGAGCCGGGCAGTTCCTATTGTAGTCTCCGGTTTCCAGGTGGCGGCCCACGAGGATCGAGCGGTCAAAGTACTTCACCGGACGGATGCGGCAGCCGGATTTTTCCTCCGCGGCCTTGATGATGGCCTCGATTTCATCTCTGCACATCAGTCTCAGGGGAAACGACGCCACCTCGACCTTGTCGCGTTCCTCCTTCGGATAGATATAAGAAATCCGGTAATCCATAAAATATTCGCTGTCAATCGGAGCGTCCCAAAGATCCTGCCATTCGTAGGACCAGCGACCCAACCAGTCTCCGGTAAACAGAGCCCGGTGAGGCGCGTGGCGGCAGATGTCGGTCACCAGTTCGATGCTCTGCTCCTGGGTAAAGTGCGAAAAGGTTCCGTAGGAGGTGAAGTAAAGATCGAACGGTTCCTGCGCCTTGAGCCGTTCGGGGAGGCCTGCGGACAGATCCTCCCGCCAGAACTGCATTTTCGGATTGCTGCCGTAGCAAGCCGCGGCCTGATCCAAAAGCTCCTGGTTGACGTCGACTCCCACATAGCTTTGCAGGCGGTCGGGGGTGATGGCCTGGGTGATATATTCATAGATTCCCGGATCTTTGGTGTTGATGTCCATGATCAGGTCGTAGCCGTCTCCGCTGCCGCAGCCCATGTCCAGAATCCGGAGCCGCTCAAGGTTCTTCAGCTTTCTTTGGACCAGGTCGTTCAATGCCGGGCGAAGAAACAGCCCGGTGAGCTGGTCCTCCCAGAACCGGCGCACATTGTCGTATTTTCCTAAGAGCCCGGAGGCCTTGTCGTATTTTCCGGTGGTGGCCGCCTGGGTGTAAGCTCTCTCTTCAGCCATCTTCCCCTCCCAAGTCCTGCTTTCGGCTGTGCCGAAACCAAGACTGATAAACTGCTGAAAAATATTTTGGCTCAGGGCCGAGTGAATCGTAACCTGTTTGGGATTCAGAATTCAGTCGTCCGAAAAAATGGGTCAATTACAAATCGCCTAAAACCGCGGGAGCGGTTTTAGGCCATTTGTTTCAGCAAGTCGATGGCGTGGAAGGCATCGCGGCAGTAGGCGTCTGCGCCGATTTCCTTGGCAAAGTCTTCTGAAGTCGGTGCGCCGCCGATGAGCACGTGGGTATTTCCTCGAATCCCCTCCTTTTCCAGGGCCTCGATCACGGTCTGCATCTCCCGCATGGTGGTGGTCAGAAGGGCCGACAGCCCAAGGAATCCGGCACCGGTTTCCTTTACCGCCGTCACGATCCGTTCCGTGGCCACATCGTTTCCCAAATCTTCGACCTCGAAGCCGGCGCCCTTGAGCATAATGGCGACGATGTTTTTCCCGATATCGTGCAGGTCGCCGGCAACGGTGGCCAGGACGAATTTCCCCTTGCTCTCCACGCCTGCCCCGGCCAGATGAGGCCCGAGAATATCCATGGCTGCGCCCACGCACTCGGCAGAAGCGAGCATGTCCGGAATCAGGTATTCGCCGGAGTCGAATTTTTTTCCGACCTCTTCCATGGAGTCGGTCAGCGATTCCAAAACGATCTCTTTGGGATCGATCTTGTCGGCCAGGGCTTGCTGCACCAATTCGGTCACCGCGGGCTGGCCCTCATAGCCCTCATCGAAGCCTTCGTCTTCGGCCATCACGCGTCCCTGAATCACATTTTCGGCAATTTTCTCCAGCAGTTCCTGCTTGCTCATGTCGATTCTCCTTTTTGCTTTGACAGGATCTAAAAATTTGCTTTTCGGGTGCTTTCGCAGCTGCGCGTTCCAACGCGGCAGCCTGTATTTCAGCCGGTCCGAAGACCGAACAAAAACCTGTTCCGTCCGGGATGAATGCAAAAAGCCGCTTACCGAACCTGTTTCAGGCCTGGAAGCAGGCCGGGGATTTCTGCAAAGACTTTCTCCTGAACATCGTCCGGTAGATGGTTTGCCGGTTCGGCTTCGATTTTTTCAAGGGCGGCAAGGGCGTGTTCCACCACCCGGTCTTGCAGGTCCTTGGCGCCGAAGGCAAATGGGTCCGAGACGTCCCCGGCATGAATGGCTTTGCGGGCATGCCGGGCAAACAGCCGGTGGCTCGTGGCCATGACCTTTTTCACCATCTCGACGGCGTCGCGGGCTTCGTCTTCTCCGATCTTGGGGTGGCGCAGGCAGTGCTTGACCTTTCCGATTAGTTCGTTGTCGATCACCGCCTGAACCGGGCAAAAGGTGTTGGTCCGGTCCAGTAGCCCGAAGGCGTAGTGGATGTATTGCGCCCCGCTCATGGCCATATACAGATCGGTGAACAGCTTTTCGAACATGGCCTGGGCGCCGGGCACCTTGGCGTCTCCTACGCCGGCTGTGGAATAGCAGGGGATCCGGTAGTGCCGCGCCATTTGGGCACAATCGATATTGTATTGGTTGAACTCCGGGCAGCCATACAAGTCGTGAAGGTCGTCCATGCGCGCGCGGACCGGAACGCTTCCATAAAGAACCGGCGCACCGGGCCGGATGAGCTGAACCAGGCTGATGCCGGCAAGGATTTCAGCGTTGATCTGGGCGACCATGCCGGCCTCCTGGATCGGCGCCGAAGATCCTCCCTGGGGAGAAGAGGAGATCACCAGGGGCATCCCGGCTTCCACGATGGAAAAGACCTTGTCTGCGGTGTCGGACACCAGTTGCAGCGGACTTTTGAAGACACAGGTGATAAACGAAAGCACCGGGTTTTTCCGGAGTTCTTCGTTGCCTCCTGCGATGATCTCGGCCATCTTGATGACGTCATCGAGGCTTTCTGTTCGGGTGAGACCGGCCTGGACATGCTTGGTGATGTTGTTCAAGCTGGCGAAGAACTTGTTGACATCGTGGTTGGTTTCGTCGATGCCCTTGTCCTGGATGTTCACCGGCCGGATGAAAAAGTCCAGATGCTCCAGGCGGTCGCAGAGCTTGGCCGCACGACAAAGAAGCGCAGAGCTTCCCCGGAGCTGGAAAAAACGGGGTACGGTCACCGTTTTTTCCGGATCATCCGGATTGACGAAGGCCTCCATTTTCGTTTCCAGCCAGACGTTGGTCTCCGAACCAGACCCGAAATAGACCCGGGGGGTGTCGGCATCCAGGTGGAGGCGGTTTTCCGGGTTCCGCGCCCCGAGGACAAATTCAGAGGGTGCCTTGGCCACGGTCTCTTCCACGATGCCCGCAGGAAAGGAGATCCGCCAGACCGGCTGGCCATGTTCGGTCTCTTCCTTCACCGTTGCGCCGGCGCTGCCGAAAAGATCGGCGGCCCGCCGGTTGTAGCACCAGATGCCGGGGTCTTCCAAAATGGAAAGAGAGGCTCGGTGCAGATGTTCGATCTGATCTTTTTCCAGTCGTTCATAAGGGCGAACGACGATACCGGGTCGATAATCGGTGCTCACTTTTTTTCTCCTCTGCCGAAACGGTTACCGGCGTTTTTGGCGAAACGCACGGGTGTATTTGCGAAAATGGCGGTCTTTGCCCACCAGGGCTTCGCCGGAGCGGACCGCATCCATCATGACCTCATCCAGCGGGTCCATAATGACCGCATCGAGTCCGGCATAGACGGCCATCTGAAGAAAACCGGCGTTGAGGACGGACCGGCCCGGCAGGCCGTAGGACACGTTTGACAGCCCCATGGTGGTGCGGGATTTTGGAAACGCTTCCTTGACCGCTGCGAGGGTGTCGAGGGTGACCCGCCCCTGGCGTGCGTCTGTGGAAATGGGCAGCACCAATGGATCGAAAAAGAGGTTTTCAATGGGGATTTCTTTTTCGCGGGCCTTTTCGGCAATCGTGCGACAGGCTGCCAGGCGGCCGTCCACGGTTGTCGGGATCCCCTTGTCGTCCATGGCGAGCGCGACGACCGGAACCCCGAAACCGGCGGCCAGAGGAAGGATTTCGCCCAGGGATTTTTCATCGGCCTTGGTCGAGTTGATCATGGCCGCCCGGCCTGCAAGGGCGGACAGGCCGGCCTCGATCACCGGCGGATCTGCACTGTCGATGCAAAGGGGCTTGTCCACGGCTCCGCAGACAATCGCCACCGCCCATTTCATCGCCTCGACTTCGTCCGCCGCCGAACCCCTTCCGGTTCCGACATTCACATCGATGAAGGAGGCCCCGGCCTCGGCCTGGTCTGTGGCCAGGGAGGCAAGCGCCTTTTCTTGTCTTTCCTGGATGATGTCACGGACCGATTTGCGGGTCGCGTTGATTTTTTCTCCGATAATGATCATCGAATATACTCCTGATGCTTGCCGTTATTCGAGCAGAAAGGGTCGAATGCCCGGAATCTCCGCCAGAATCTTTTTTCGGACCTCCGGGGAGATCATCGAAACCGGTTCGGCTTCGAGAATCGATCGGGCCTTTTCAGCGGCCCGCTGCCGGGTATCTTTTGCACCGGTGGCCTGCCATGCCTCGCGGCCGTCGCGGTCGCTGAGTTTGGGCGTGAACTGCTCGGTGCGCATATGTCTTCGGGTGTGCCGTGACGAGACAAAATGCCCGCCGGGGCCGACATTCATGAGCTCATCCAGGGCCAAGGTATCGTCGTCGACCCGGATGCCTTCCACCGCCCGCATCACCATGCCGATGATCTCATCGTCGATGACCAGCTTGTCGTAGGATGCGGTCATGCAGAACTCCAGAAATCCAGCGGCGTCGTGGATGAAGTTTCCGCCGGCCAGGGCCACCATCAGGCTGGTCATAGCCGATTCATACCCGGCCTGGGCGTCGCTGACTTTGGCGTCGGACATCCCGGCGGTGGCGTAAATCGGAAGCTTGTAAAATTGGGCCATTTGAGACGCGCCTGCGTTGATCAGCCCCATTTCAAGGGCGCCGGCCAGGTATTTCATGTCCCGAAGATCGGTGATCGAAGAGACGCATCCGAAAATCACCGGGGTTCCAGGGTTGACCAACTGGGCAAGCATGACCCCGGTGAGCGTGTCGACGCACTCGACCACGAGGGTGCCGGCGATGGTGATCGGGGATGTCGCCCCGCAGAGCGGTTCGGCCGGGACCACCAGGGGGATACCGTTTTTGGCCACTTCGATGGCCAGCCGGCCGTAGTCTTCGTCTATTTTGAAGGGGCTGATGATGCAGGTGACCATGGAGATAAACGGCCGCTCGCGCAGTTTTTCCGGAGATCCTGCGATCATTTCGGCCATCTTGATGACGTTTCGGATCCCTTCTACGGTGTACACGCCGCCCATGATGTGCTTTTTGGTCCGGTTCAATGCGGCACCGAAGCGGTTTACGTCGATGTCGTCGCGCTCCACATCGTGAGGATGGACGTTGAGCATATAAAAATGAATGTTTTCCAGGGCGTCCACGGCCCGGGCCATATTCATGACATCGGCCAGTTGCGAGGTGCGTGTGTCGGTGCTTCCCGGGTCCTGCACGTTGAGCGCGGTTCCCCCGGTGCCCAGGTGGACTTTGGTTCCCCCGATTTCACAGTCCAGCAACCCGTCCGGCTCCCGGCCGCAGAGGTTGACTACCGAAGGGGCCCGGGCGATCAGCTCCATGACCATCTCTTCCTCGAATCGGACGATACGCGAATCGGCATCGACCTTGGCGCCGGCCTTTTCGAATATTTTCAGCGCATCAGGGTAGTTCACCTGGACCCCGACCTCGGAAAAGATCGTAAGGACGGCCCGATGGATTTTTTGGATATCGGATTCGCTAAGCGGCTTATAATCGCCGCCGGTCAGACCTTTTCGCATGATTCTCTCTCTCCTCTCGGTTTAGTGAGTCTGTTTTTTCTGCGTCTTCCCGGAGTGTAAAATGAAGAACGGTTCAGTCCGCTCTTCGGGCGATGCAGTCGGTTTTAGGGCATTGGTTGCAGGGATTAAAAGGCCCCGTGTCGGATTCGACCCCTTCTGGCAGAATGCCGAAAATGCCGGACACGGATTTGCGGGGGGACATCAGGCAGGTGTCGGTCAAAGATACATCCATCGGGTCGGCGTCGGCAAACAGGGCAAAAAGAGTGCGCTGCTGCTGAATCGGCCAGTCGCAGTATCCCGGGCTGAAGCGGAGGGTCACGGCCCGATCGTCTTCCTGCAGGCGGCTTTTCATCCGTCGCTGGAATTGATCCACCACGTCTTCGGCGGCGATGGAGCCCATGGCGTCAAGCACATAAGCATCCGCATACCGGTCTTCAGCCATGCGCCGATCGATTTCCTCGTCTAATGCATCGCCGATGGTGGCCACAAAGCAGCAGACCCGATCGGCAGCAGCCAAGGTACTGGCGATCTTCGGGCTTTTGAAGCGGGTGCCGTCGGCCAGGGTGATGCCGCCTTTGTCCGACGAATCGACCGGAAAAATCCGATAAACCAGCCAGGGATCGGCCAGATCATCGAGACGATCCGTCAGGTCGTCTACCCGTCTCATCGAACCGGCAGAAGGTTTTTTTCCCCTTCGGGCTCCGAGAAGGCGCATCAGCTTTCCATCATCCAGCGTGCTTTCAAAATTGTCGACCACCATGACGGTTTCCTTTTCTTTCGGTTAAATTCGGACCTCAAACCGACGCCTGAACCAAGAGCCTGCCTCTTTCTCCACGGCTCAGGGAGAGACAGCGCGCGACCAAAGTTTTTACGGGGAGGGAGGAACCGAATGGAAGATGTTGATAATATTTGTTTACATGTTGCTTACTTCAATATATAGAGTTCTATATAATCTGATCTGGAATATGTCAACTCTTTTTTGAAAAACATCGATACAGCGTGGGCAAATATTTAATAGAGTGCCTATTGTAAGGGTTTGAAAACAAAAAAATCTCCCCGGCAGTTTAAGTGAAAAATCGATCAATGTTTATCGTATCCTATTGATTATCCAATGGCTTTAGTATGGAATCTTCCGGCGTCTTGATGTAAAGGGGGATGAAAAATGGCGGTGGTGATGCAAAACAGCACGCCTGAAGCCGAAAACCGAGAAGGAGAAAGGACCCAGGGATGGAAAATCAGGTACTGCCGGCGGGCAAAAGCGCCTGCGAGCTGCGATGCCGGGAAATGCTGATCTCGATGCGCAAAATCACCCAGGCGATATCGCTGCACTCGAAGGATTTGAGCCGTCGGTACGGCCTCACGGGTCCGCAGCTGGCCGTGTTGAACGAACTGTCCAACCGGAAAGAGATCACCGTCACTGAGCTGGCCCGGTCTATCAGTGCGAGCCAGGCTACGGTGACCGACATGCTCAACCGGCTCGAAAAGCGGGGGCTTATCGAGCGGCACCGCAACAGCGAAGACCGCCGGCGGGTCACGATGCAACTGACCGAAGAATGCAGAAAGATCCTGTCCATGGCCCCGCCGCCGCTTCAGGAAACCTTTTTGGAGGGGTTTGCCAATCTTCCGGAGTGGGAGCAGCTCATGATTCTAAGCGCCTTCAAGCGGGTGGTCGATCTGATGTCGGCCGAAAAGATCGAGGCCGCGGCGATTTTGTCCACCGACCCGCTGCACGGCTGAAACGATCGACATTTTCCGCGGAATCGTGCCCCGATCCTTTGAGGTGAAGGCGGCAGCGCATTTTTTCTTGACTTGGCTGGTCGTTTATATTACTTGACACCGTTCAAACTTGATCCTCGGTAGCTCAATCGGCAGAGCGGGTGGCTGTTAACCACTAGGTTGTAGGTTC
>CAYPFH010000057.1:0-16462 GCA_964409825.1 uncultured Desulfobacterales bacterium
GCTTGCACCCTCCGTATTACCGCGGCTGCTGGCACGGAGTTAGCCGGTGCTTCCTTCAGTGGTACCGTCAGCATCCCGCCTTGTTGTTACGGGACGAGTTCTTCCCACTTGACAGAGCTTTACGACCCGAAGGCCTTCATCACTCACGCGGCGTTGCTGCGTCAGGGTTTCCCCCATTGCGCAAAATTCCTCACTGCTGCCTCCCGTAGGAGTCTGGACCGTGTGTCAGTTCCAGTGTGGCTGATCATCCTCTCAGACCAGCTACCCATCGTAGCCTTGGTAGGCCATTACCCTACCAACAAGCTAATGGGACGCGGGCTCATCTCCAAACGGTAGCTTCCATGGAGAGGCCACCTTTGATTCCGGTCTCCGAAGAGTCCGGAATATCATCCGGTATTAGCATCGCTTTCGCAATGTTATCCCCGATTCGGAGGTAGATTGCCCACGCGTTACTCACCCGTGCGCCACTTTACTAGCTTCAGCAAGCTGAAGCGTTCTCGTGCGACTTGCATGTGTTAAGCACGCCGCCAGCGTTCATTCTGAGCCAGGATCAAACTCTCCAATTAAACTTGGAATGCATCCTGCTTCCGCCCCAGAGGGCGGAAATCGGACACAAGGATCTCATAAATTGGGCCCAGCTTCTTTTATCTGCCACTATTTAGTTTTCAAAGATCAAAGGCCCCGTTTCAAGCAAACAGGACTCGAGCCAGAAAAAAGCGGCCAGAAAATTTTCGAAAGAGTTATTGTTTATCTCTTTCCGGCTGACAGTGTCAACCTTTTTTTGGCCGCCTTATCGAAGATCGTCTTCAGGTTTCCCCGAGTGACAATCTTGATTTATAATCCTTGGCTCTACCATCTGTCAAGAAAAAAACGCGAATTTAATTTTTTTCTTGGATCCGTCAAAGAGCCGCCTTCCAGGAGAAAGCCTTCATTCTCAGGAACGAAGGCGCATAATTAACTTTTCGGATCGGGACTGTCAACATATTTTTCACAAAATTTTAGCGTTTCAATACGATTTTGTGAAACCGCTTTTTACCCGCCCTGAGCGACATCTCCATCTCTTTGAAATCATTAAAATTGATGAGCAAGTCCGCCGATTCAATCCGGTTTCCGTCCACGTAGGCCCCCCCTTGCTGGATGAGTCTGCGGGCGGCTCCGCTGGAATTCGCCAACCCCGCAAGGGTAAAAAGTTTGAAAACGGGGATCCCGGCCCCGATCTGCTGTTTTGTGAGAACCGTTGTCGGGACAGATGTGCCGTCGGCCTCGCCTTCGCTCCGGGGGATTGTGGACGATGGCAGCAATCCTTTCGGCACCTTCCGTTCGCCGAAAACCGCCTGCGAGGCCTTAAATGCCTTGACCGCCTCCTTTTCTCCATGGGCCAGCCGCGTGGCTTCGAAAGCGAGCACTGCCTTGGCCGCATTGAGTTCGGCGCCAGACAATTGCCCCGCTTGCCGGATCTCTTCCATGGGCAAAAACGTAAACAAAGCCAGGAATCGTGCCACATCCGGATCTTCGGTATCGATCCAAAACTGGTAATAGTCGTAGGCGGAAGTTCGCCCTTCGTCGAGCCAGACTGCACCCTGGTGGGTCTTTCCCATTTTGATCCCGGCACTGGTAGTGATCAGCGGAAAAGTCACGCCAAATGCCTGCCCCTGACGCATCCGGCGGATCAGATCGACCCCGGCAACGATATTTCCCCACTGGTCGCTTCCGCCCATCTGAAGCCTGCAGCCGTAGTTATCGTACAAGGCCAGGAAATCGTATGCCTGGAGCACCATGTAGTTGAACTCGATAAAGCTCAATCCCTCTTCAGAATCGAGCCGCATCCGGTAACTTTCGGCCTTGATCATGCGGTTGACGGAAAAATGCCGGCCGATATCTCTGAGAAACTCGATATATTTCAAAGGAACGAGCCAGTCGGCGTTATTGAGCAGCAATGCCTTTGCTCCCGAAAAATCGATAAAACGGGAAAGCTGCTCTTTGAGCCCTTTTGCATTTTGCTTCACCTCATCGAGAGTGAGAAGTTTTCTCGTTTCGGTTTTACCGCTGGGATCGCCCACCAGGCCGGTGCCTCCCCCCACCAGAGCAATGGGACGGTGCCCGGCGCACTGCATATGGGCTAAAGACATGATGGGAACCAGGCTGCCGACATGAAGACTGGAGGCGGTCGGATCGAAACCGATATAGCAGGTCACCGATTCCTCGTCGAAGAGCTCGTGAAGCTCCCGATCATGGGTCATATTCTCGATAAAGCCGCGCTCTTGCAAAGTATTGATTACATTCATCATTTACAGGTTCCTTGGCGCAAAGGGCAGAGGGCAGAGGGCATAGGGCATAGGGCAGAGAGCAAAGGGTTATAAACAAAAAACGGCTTCAGGCTTCTCTGCTTTTTCTCTATGCGCTATGCGCCATGCGCCATGCCCTATGCCCTATGCTATTTGTTCGCATACTCCACGGCCCGGGTTTCCCGGATCACGGTCACCTTGATCTGGCCGGGAAAGGTCAGGGCCTCCTCGATTCTCTTGACGATGTCTCTGCTGAGCATCACCGCCGCCTCGTCTGTAATTTTTTCGCTTTCCACAATGACCCTTAATTCCCGACCGGCCTGGATAGCGTATGTGTTGGCAACGCCTTGAAAACTGTTGGCGATGTTTTCCAGATCATCGAGCCGTTTGATGTAATTTTCGAGCAGCTCCTTGCGCGCGCCGGGCCGGGCGCCGGATAGGCTGTCGGCTGCCTGGACGAGCAAGGCATAGACCGTATTGGGCGGCACATCCTCGTGGTGAGCTGCAAGGGCGTGGACAACCTTGGGCGACTCACCAAACTTCTTTGCCAGCTTTGAGCCGATCAACGCATGAGGGCCTTCCACCTCGTGGTCGGCAGCCTTGCCGATATCGTGAAGCAGCCCCATACGGCGGGCAAGCTTCAGATTCAGCCCAAGCTCGGCAGCCATGATTCCGCATAAAAACCCGACTTCCACCGAATGCTGCAGCACGTTCTGGGCATAGCTGGTTCTGAATTTAAGCCTCCCCAGATAGTGGATCAGCTCGTTATGGATGCCATGAACCCCGAGATCGAAAGCTGCCTGCTCTCCGGCTTCCTTGATGGTCTGGTCCACCTCTTGGCCGACCTTCTTTACGACATCTTCGATTCGGGCGGGGTGAATGCGCCCGTCTGCAATGAGCCGAAGAAGAGAAAGCCTGGCCACCTCCCTTCGCACTGGATTGAAGCCGGACAGAATGACAGCCTCGGGAGTATCGTCAATAATCAAATCGATGCCGGTGGCGGCCTCAAGAGCCCGTATGTTTCGCCCCTCGCGCCCGATGATCCGCCCTTTCATTTCGTCATTGGGAAGCTGCACCACCGATACGGTTCTTTCGGCGACAAAATCGCCGGCATACCGCTGGATCGCAGTGGCCACGATTTTTTTCGCCTTTTTATCGGCCTGCTCCCGGGTCTCGTTTTCGATCCGCTTGATCAGCTTGGCGCCTTCGTAGCGCGCCTCGTTTTCCATGGCGCGAAGCAGCAGTTCCTTGGCTTGGTCCGCCGTTAGCCCGGAAATCATCTCCAACTGCTGCTTCTGTTCCTCGATCAGCTTCTGATAGCGCCTTTCTTCCTGTTCGATCCGCCCCTCGCGACCGACAATGTCCCTTTCTTTCCTGCCTAATTCAGCTTCCCGCTGTTCGAACTGTTCCAGCTTGCGGTCGATGTTCTCTTCTTTTTGAATCAGCCGCTTTTCCCTCTGTTGCAAATCCGCCCGGGTCTCTTTGGTCTCGGCATCGAAATCGCTCTTCATCCGAAATAGAATGTCTTTGGCTTCGAGCCTGGACTCCTTGATCATCGTATCCCGCTTGCGCCGGGCCTCTTCTAAGATCCGATTGGATTCGCTCTCGGCCGCCTTGATCTGCTGCGAAGCCAGCATCCCTTTGGCCCAGTAGGCAATCGCGCCTCCTGCGACAAAGCAGATGATGCCTGTCAGCACGTAATATTCCATCATTATCGGTTTCTCCTCTAAAAGGGGGTTGAATTCGGCCTGCCGGCATTTTCGATTTCATTTCCGGCCAGTAGGTCTGGTTGCTCCAAAAGATGATGTGACGGCAATAAACCATGACGTTACAAGACCCTTTACAATCCACTATTTCTTATAGGGCTTCTCATACAGCCTCTTCATCGCTGGGGCCGACCATCACACCCCGAGCAAGCCATATCGGGCGAAATGAAACGCAATGGTACCAATTAGATATTGATGCAGGGGAAGAAGGGAGGATGAAACTGCAGAGGAAAAGGTTCTAAAGCGGCTTTCTTTTCGGCGGACGGGGACCGGTTTGGATCAACCGGGGATCGGAGGCCCCCGCCAGGGTGTCGTGTCGGCAGGTCTTTGAACCATTTGTTCAAAGTGGGTGCCTTGCCGGTTCCTTTAGGCTTCTCTGTGCGTGCAGAGCTTGCTCACCAGAACCGAACTCAGGCTCCCGTTGTTTGGGTGTTGGGACAAAGAGCATCTTCCAATCACGAACACGGCAGGGGCGACTCCGAAATCGTCCTCGGCCAAAAAAATTTAGGCGAAAACAGTCACCGCACACGTAAAGTCTGACACGCTTCCAAATCGAAAAAGGGGCGAACGTCTCAGCCAAGTCCGCCATGGTCAACAGCATGATCGAGTGTGCGGAGCAACCGCTCCGAACGCCGCCGAATTTTCTGCAAAAAACGCAGATGGCTTCTTTTCAGTTCGAAGTTTTCGCTGGCGATGTTCAGTGCTGTCATGACCAGAATCGCTTGGCGCGTCACATGGGGGGTCTTCTCCGACAGCTCCGACTCGACACGGTCGACTTCGGTTACCAGAAAATCCGCCACCGCTTTTGCCGTTGACGCATCGGCATCGGATTTAAAAGTGAAAGGCTGTCCAAAAATCTCGATGGTGACATATGGTTCCAAAGATCGTTCGGCTTTGCCTTTCTCCGATTCAGCCATCATTGATCATTTGATGACCCTTCTGAAATAACCTCCAGTTTGGCCAGCAGGCTGTCGACTTTGGAGCGGATCAGATCTTTTTCCGCCTGGTAGCGCTTCTCCTCCTCTATCTTGCCCTGCAAATCATTTTCCAATTGCTCGATTTTATTCGAAAGTTCAGAATTCTTGGCCTCGAGCTGCCTGCAAAATTCAATGAGTCGTTCGACTTTTTGTTCAATATCCTCGAATTGTCTGGCGATGACGTTATTGTCCACCATCTCCCCCCACACTTTTTTTCAATGTAATCTTTTACCTATGGCAAAGTCAAGGGAATTTGTCTCTGCTTTCGGCAGCTGGCAGCTTTCGTTGGAAGCCATCTGAAAATTCATCAGACGGAAGCAGGGGAAAAAGATTGTAAGCGAGATGAACGCTGCCCTGCTTCATCGAAGCCGCAATGTCATGATCTGCCTGGCTCGAGCAAGTTCCTCCATGCTGTTTACGCCGATCAGTTCATCTGCATCGGACAACAACACCATCCCCATCCGACGCCCCTGGCGATAGCCGATCTTCACGATATCGGTCAGATAATATTCTCCCTGGGCGTTGTCGGCAGACAGCAGCGGCAGGGTTTCGGCGAGAAACTCCTTGGAAACGCAATAAATTCCTGTATTGATCTGATCGATCCGCTTCTGCTCGGCCGAGGCGTCAGCCTCCTCCACGATGCCTTTCAGCCCGCCGGCCTCGTCTGTGACAATGCGTCCATAGCCGGTAGGATCTTTCATTTGCACAGCCAACACCGTCAATTCCCGCTTTGCAGCACTGTGATCATCGGCCAGCCGGCGGATGGTGCGAGCCGCAAGCAAAGGCACATCGCCATACAGAATCACGACTTGCTCGGTCTTCTCTCCAAGAAAGGGCATCGCACAAGACACTGCATGACCGGTTCCAAGCTGTTCTTGCTGCATGGCAAATCGAACCGGTCCCTCGACCGATGCGGACACGGCATTGCGGACCAACTCCGCTTGGTGCCCGACGACGACGACCACTTCCTGACCGGCCACCTGAAGCGCCGCCTCGGCCACATAGGCCACCATGGCCCGGCCGTGGATCTCGTGAAGAACCTTGGCCATGTCCGACTTCATTCTTTTTCCCAGGCCTGCAGCGAGGATGATCACGCTGCAGGACGGCACGGGTACACGCATCGATGGACCTCCTGGCGGACGAAAAAAGGGCAGACCGGCAATAATCTCGGTCCGCCCTTGTCTATCCTCATGATCTGTAGGCCATCGAGACCGGCCTATGGGATCTAAAGGAACGGCAGTGCAAAACAGCTGGGGTCTATGCGGCTTCTCTTCTCCGGGTTTCGGCGAGCCTGAGCCGCTGCAACGCCCGCTCCAGAGCTGCCCGGGCCCGGGCATAGTCGACTTCTTCTTTCCGAGCCTCTTCGGCCAGCCGTTTCTGGGCCCGCTCCAAAGCCGCCTTGGCCCGCTCCAGATCGATGTCCCGGCGCCGTTCGGCCGATTCAGCCAGAATCGTCACCTTTTCAGGGAGCGCTTCGGCAAATCCGCCGCTGATGAAGATGCGCCGTTCCTGGCCATCGGCATCCACATATCGAACGATTCCGACTTTCAGCGTCGTCAAAAAAGGCGTATGGCCGACAAGGACGCCGAACTCGCCGAGGGATCCCGGCGCCATGACGATCTGAACCTCTTCGCTGACCACCGCCTTGTCGGGAGTGACGATTTCTAACTTGATATTTTTCGCCATGAATGGACCTCTTCGGTTATTCGGCTTCTTCACTCATTTTCTTGGCTTCTTCAACGACCTCTTCGATGCCGCCCTTCATATAAAAAGCCTGTTCCGGAACATCGTCATACTTGCCTTCGACGATCTCCTTGAAGCCGCGGATGGTATCCTCGAGCTTCACGTACTTTCCGGCCTTGCCGGTGAAGGTTTCGGCGACGTGGAACGGCTGGGACAGAAATCGCTGAATCTTGCGGGCCCTTCCGACGGTGATTTTGTCTTCGTCGGAAAGCTCCTCTATGCCGAGAATTGCGATGATGTCCTGAAGCTCCTTGTATTTCTGGAGGATCACCTGAACAGAACGCGCCGTGGCATAGTGCTCTTCGCCGATGACGGTGGCATCGAGAATTCGGGAAGTGGAATCGAGGGGGTCCACTGCCGGGTAGATCCCGAGCTCGGCGATCTGCCGCGAGAGAACCACGGTACCGTCCAAATGGGCAAAGGTGGTTGCCGGAGCGGGGTCGGTGAGGTCGTCAGCAGGCACATACACGCACTGCACGGCGGTAATCGACCCCTTGTCCGTGGACGTAATCCGCTCTTGAAGCTCGCCGAGATCGACGGCAAGCGTGGGCTGGTATCCCACCGCCGATGGCATTCGTCCAAGAGTCGACGAAACCTCCTGGCCGGCCTGGGTGAATCGGAAAATATTGTCGATGAAGATCAGCACGTCCTGACCTTCCACATCGCGAAAATATTCGGCTTCGGTCAGGGCTGAAAGGGCAACCCGGGCGCGGGCGCCCGGAGGCTCCGTCATCTGGCCGTAGACAAGGGATGCCTTGGGCAAAACCCCTGAATCTTTCATCTCGTGGTACAGGTCGTTGCCTTCCCGGGTGCGTTCACCAACGCCGGCGAAAACGGAGATGCCGCCGTGCTGCATGGCGATGTTGTGAACCATCTCCATCATGATGACGGTTTTGCCGACGCCGGCACCGCCGAACATGCCCATCTTTCCGCCGCGGGGAAAGGGAATCAGCAGATCGATCACCTTGACCCCGGTCTCAAGAACGTTCACCGTCACATCCTGCTCGGTAAACTTTGGGGCCTCGCGGTGGATCGGCATCATCTTTTCCTGGCTGACGGGACCGAGGCCGTCTACGGGCTTTCCCACCACGTTGAGTACCCGGCCTAAGGAGGCCTCCCCTACAGGCATCATGATCTGATTGCCGGTGTCCTTCACCTTCTGGCCTCGAACCAATCCGTCGGTGACGTCCATGCCGATGGTTCGCACGACGTTGTCTCCCAGGTGCTGGGCCACCTCCACGACAAGGTTGTCCTCTTCGTCATTGATCGTGGGGTTGGTGATCAGCAGCGCGGTGAAGATCTCCGGCAGCTTGCCCTGATCGAACTCCACATCGACGACAGGACCCGTCACCTGTACGATTTTTCCAGTGTTCTCACCCATCTATAGACCTCCAAAGTCATGATATGTTGATGTGAACGGTTTCTGACATGTTCACTGGCCCTTGCGTCTACCCCCTCAAGGCTTCCGCACCGCCTACGATATCCATCAATTCGCTGGTAATCGCTGCCTGGCGCGCTTTGTTGTAGATCATCGTCAGGTTTTCCAGCATGTCGTTGCAAGCCTTGGTGGCATTGTCCATGGCCATCATCCGTGCTGCATGCTCGGCCGTGGAGGTTTCAAGCAAGGCATTGTATATCTGAACGGAGATGTTCCGGGGAAGCATTTCGTCGAGAAGCTCGTCGGGAGACGGCTCGCAGATGTGTTCGGCAAGATACGGTTCATCGCCGCCGGCAACTTCCTGCGCGGAGTCTTGAACTTCAATGGGCGGAATCGGAAGCAGCTGCTGAATGGTAGGCAGCTGTTTGGCCATGGATAAAAACTCCGAATAGACCAGATGCACCTCGTCGTAAGTGCCTTCGAGAAACCCGTCGATCAACATCCTGCCAGCGTTTGCTGCCAGGTTGAACTCGAATTTGCCGCCGACGACCCCGATGTATTCCTCGGAAATCGGCAGCTTGTTTTTGCGCGCCCAGGCGCGGGCCTTTTTCCCGAAGCAGGTCATGGTGACTTCTTGGCCTGCTTGTTTTCGCTCCTGCCACAATGACTTGGCTTTGTTCTGCAGATTCGTGTTGAATCCGCCGCAAAGCCCCCGGTCGGAAGTGAACAGCACGATATGAATGTTTCGGACTTGCTCCCGGGGCATAAGAAGGGGACTTGCCTCCTCTCCGGCTTTTTCCGCCAGACTGCCCAGGACCTCTCCGAACTTGCCCGCATAAGGCCGGAACGCGTCCATATCGCTCTGAGCCCCGCGCAGCTTGGAAGCGGCCACCATGTTCATGGCTTTGGTGATCTGGCGGGTCTTTTTGACCGCAGAGATTTTTAGCTCAACATCTTTCAGGCTAGGCATACAGACCGATCCTTATCTATCCGTTTTATGCGTCATCCGCCATCCGTTGAAATGAGGCCCCTGAAACCGGCAACGAACTACTTGATCGTATCTTTGAACTCCTCGTCGTAGGCCTTCAGGGCTTCGGCCATCTTGGCATCCAAATCGTCATCGATCGCTTGCTTTTCCTTCAGATCCGAAAGCACTTGAGGATGATTGTTTTCGATGAAGTTGTAAAGGCCGGCCTCGTATTTGGCCAGGACATCGAGCGGATACTTATCCAGGTATCCCCGGGTTCCGGCGTAAAGGATGGTCACCTGTTTTTCCATGGGAAGCGGCTGGTACTGCGGCTGTTTGAGGATCTCCACGAGCCTTGCCCCGCGGGTAAGCTGCCGCTGGGTGGCCTTGTCCAGATCGCTGCCGAACGCGGCGAAGGCTTCCAGTTCCCGGTACTGGGCCAGATCGAGGCGAAGGGTACCGGCCACCTGCTTCATGGCTTTGACCTGGGCCGCGCCGCCGACCCGGGAAACCGAAAGCCCCACGTTGATCGCCGGACGAACCCCCGCAAAGAACAGGCCGGGCTCCAGATAGATCTGCCCGTCGGTGATGGAGATCACGTTGGTCGGAATATAAGCGGAAACGTCGCCCGCCTGGGTTTCGATGATCGGAAGAGCGGTCAGGGATCCGGCGCCTAATTCGTCGTTGAGCTTGGCGGCCCGCTCCAGAAGGCGAGAATGGTTGTAGAAAATGTCGCCGGGATATGCCTCGCGTCCCGGCGGCCGTCTGAGCAGCAAAGAGACCTGACGGTAGGCGGCCGCCTGCTTGGAAAGGTCGTCGTAGATGATCAGGGCGTGCTGGCCCTTGTCGCGGAAGTATTCTCCCATGGCGCACCCGGCATAGGGGCCGATGTATTGGAGGGTCGCCGGATCGCTGGCGCATGCTGCGATGATGGTCGTGTATTCCATGGCGCCGTGCTTTTCCAGCACCGCATGCACCTGGGCCACGGTCGATTTTTTCTGCCCGCATGCCACGTAGATGCAGTAGACATCGGTGTCTTTCTGGGCCAGGATGGCATCCACCGCCACGGCGGTCTTTCCGATCTGGCGATCGCCGATGATCAGCTCGCGCTGACCCTTGCCGACCGGGGTCATGGCGTCGATCGCCTTAAGGCCGGTGTAGCAGGGTTCATGAACGCTCTTTCGGGCGATAACCCCCGGCGCCACCATCTCCACCCGCCGCGTTTCTTTGGCATCGATGGGACCTTTGCCGTCCAGCGGCTCACCCGCCGACGACACCACGCGGCCGATAACCGGCTCGCCCACGGGAACCTGGGCGATCCGACCGGTCCGCTTGACGATATCGCCCTCTTTGATGTGGACGTCTTCGCCCATGATGGCGACACCCACATTGTCTTCTTCCAGGTTCAGGGCAAGGCCGAGAATGCCGCCGGGGAACTCGACCAGCTCCAGGGCCATGACTTTTTCCAGGCCGTAAACCCTCGCGATGCCGTCTCCCACCGACAAGACGATGCCGGTCTCGCTGAGCTCGACCTTCTTGTCGTAGTCCGTGATCTGCTCTTTGATAATCTGGCTGATTTCTTCCGCTCTAAGTTCCATCAGACACTCTCACCCCTTTTTAAGGTTTCTCTCATGTTGAGCAACTGGGTCCTGATGCTCCCATCTAAAACAAGATCTCCGATGCGGGTCACAATTCCCCCGATCAAACCAGGATCCTGTTCGACCTCGAGAATGACTTCCTTTCCGGTTTTCTTGGACAAGGCGCCTCGAATCTTCTCGATGGTGTCGCTGGAAAGCGTGGTGGCCGAAACCAGGTTGGCCCGTGCGATCCCTTTGAGCTCATCGGCCAATTTCTGGTAAAATTCGTTGATATACGGCAGAAACCCGATGCGTCCCTTGTCGAAAAGCAGCATCAAGAAGGATTGCATGACATCGGAAACGTTCAGCTTCTTGACGACCGTGGAAAGGACCTTGCGCCTTCCGTCCATCTGATAGAGGGGATTGGCGACGGCCTGCTCCAGATTCGGCTCTTTTTGAAGAAGGCCTGCGAATCCGGCCAGCTCCGTTCGATAGGTTTCGGCGTTTCCGTCTTCTTTGCCGATTAAAAGAAGTGCCTTGGCATAACGCCGTGCAATCGCCATATTTTTCACTATGCCACCACCTTCTCTAGGTATTCGTCGACCAGCTTTTCCTGGTCATCCTCGGTGATCCTGGCCTGTATCAGATCCTCTGCTTTGGCAAGCGCTTGCTCGGCCACCTCGGCCTGCAGCTTTTCCTTGGCCTTCTTGAACTCATGCTCGATGGCACGTTTGGCCTGCTCCTCGAGCTTTTCCGCCGAAGCCTTGGCCTCCTCGATGATCCTGGCCTTTGCCTCTTTGCCCTGTTCGATGTAGTTGGAGACAATCTGCTCGGCCTCCTGATCGAGCCGGGCCAGCTTCTCGTTGTACTCGGCCAGTTGTTTTTCGGCTTCCCCTTTCCGGGCTTCGAGCTCCTGAAGCTGCTCGCGGATTCCTTCGATCCTGGCGCCGAGGGCCTGTTTGACCGGTTTTCGGAGCAAAAACACGAGCACCACCGCCAGCACCGTGAAATTCATCACCTTGTAGGTATCGGTGGCAGACCATCCTTGGCCGCCCTCTTCGCCGTGGCCCCCTCCTGCACAAAAGGCAGGGCCGGCCGACAGGGACAGAACCGCCAGCAAAGCGGCGGCAACCCAAATTCGCCTTCGCACCCTTTTCGCCAACGTCATGAAACCGTCCTCCCCAATATCTTCTGACCGATTGCCCGAGCGAAATCGTCGACCTGCGACTTCAAGGCAGACCGGACCGAATCGATGTCCTTTTCGATCTGGGAGCGCACCGCGGCAAGATCGGCCTGGGCTTTTTCGCTGATCTTGGCGATGATCTGCTTTTCTTCCGCGGTTGCCTCATCCAGGAGCGAATCTTTTTCCTTCAAGCCCTGGGCGCGGGCCTCCCGAATGCCCCGGGAAAACTCCTCGTCCTTTTCCTGGGCGTCCTTGAGATGCGTTTCGATACCCTTTTCCAGGCCGCCGATCTTTTCTTTGCGTTCGAT
The DNA here is from genome assembly GCA_964409825.1 of uncultured Desulfobacterales bacterium. GTDB lineage: Bacteria > Desulfobacterota > Desulfobacteria > Desulfobacterales > CAFBRK01 > JAIPEL01. The sequence goes on from CAYPFH010000057.1 coordinate 12,185, forward strand.
CAGGATCTTCCGAATGGGCCGGTACACGACGATGTTCATAATCCAGATCAGCACCAGAAAATTGGCGATCTGAATGAACACGGACCCGTCGATGTTGATCATGGGCACCCTCCATTGCCGACTGGATACGATTGTCAATTTATTTGAATATTCGTGGGAACTTGCAAAAATCCCTTCAGAGAAGCTCCGCGGAGCTATACCTCAGCACAAAAAAATTGTCAAAGGTTTTTTGCCAAATTTTTTACCGCCTACTTCACTTTCAAATGCCGGGGAGTGAAACTATAAGACTTTGTTTTTAAACGTTTTACATAAATATCTGCGATACTGATTTCCTCTCCATGGGCCAAAACAGAGGCCGGGTCGACTCGTTTTGAAAAACCACGACACGAAACTACTCTCCTTTCGAAAGGTCTTTTTGGTGCTCCCCCTCCTGGGGCCTGAAAGAAGTCACATTGGCCGCTTTTACGGCACAGGTGCCGTTGAAAACGACGCCCGGTTCTATGGAGATCGCAGGGGCCTGGATATCTCCCCTCATTCGGCAGGGCGGATACGCCTCGATACGGTCTGTGGCTTCTATGGTTCCGTTGACCTCTCCCATGATAATGGCGGCATCAACCTCGATTTCGGCATTGACCACTGCCCTCTCTCCCACGATCAGCGTTCCACCTGCGCTGCAGATTCTTCCCGTCAGCTTTCCGTCTATCCGGATGGTACCGTCGAATGCGATGGTCCCCTCTATCCGGGCATCCGACCCGATAAAAGTGCTCACCGCTTCAGAGCGGCTCTTTTTTTTCATGATGTCTCCTGACCGGGCAAAGGGCATGGGGCATAGAGCATAGGGCCAAACATCCGCCGGTCTTTTGCTCGCAGCTGGTTTTTTTTAAGTAACCTCAAAATTCCAACCGTTTTTTTTCACCCCATGCACTATGCCACCTATGCACTATGCGCTTATTTCTAATGGCTCATGGCTCATGGCCGCAGAGTACAAACTTCATTTTCATGCGGCGCAGCCGCATCCTATAAAATCGCGCAGCGATTTTATTCGAACAGAAACCGCCTCATGCTCACATTGATCAGCAAGCCGATGCTCATCATGATCGTGACCATGGCGGAGCCGCCGTAGCTGATCAGCGGAAGCGGCACGCCCACGACCGGCATCAGGCCCATGACCATTCCGATGTTGATGAAGACCTGCCAGAAAATCATGGAGGTCACCCCGACGGCGAGCACCGTCCCAAATGGATCGCGGCTGCTGGCGGCAATGTTCAGGCCCCATACGATCAACAGCAAAAACAGGAGCAACATGGCCATGGAGCCCATAAATCCCCATTCCTCGGCCAAAACAGAAAAAATAAAGTCGGTGTGCTGCTCGGGCAGAAATTCAAGAGCGTTCTGGGACCCCTTTGAAAAGCCTTTTCCGCTGATGGCGCCGGACCCTATGGCAATTTTCGACTGAATGATATGGTAGCCGGCGCCCAAAGGATCCCGGTCCGGATTGAAAAAGGTCAGAATTCTACGTTTTTGGTATTCCTTTAAAAAATACCAGACCAGGGGGACGGCAACGGCCCCGGCGGAGACCAGCATGATCATCGACCTTCGTTCGATCTTCATGTATACGGTCATGGAGCCTGCGATCAGCAAAAGGAGCATGGCCGTTCCAAGATCCGGCTGGCGAACGATCAGCGCAAAGGGCAGCAGCGTTAAAACGATCGGGACGACCAGTTGCCGGAGCGTGAAGCCGCTGGGTGTGACCTCGCGGGAATAATACCGCGCAAGAGAGATGATCAGCCCTATTTTGATCAACTCCGAGGGCTGGAGCGATACGAAGCCAAAATCGAGCCACCGCCGGGATCCCCCGACATATTTTCCGAAAAACAGCACGGCAACCAGCATGATGACACAGGCTGCGTAAATGACGAATGCCCAGCGATCCAGGGCCTTGTAGTTGAACAGGAAGCAGGCGACCATCGCCGTCAGGCCGCATCCGAACCAGAGCATCTGTTTGAGATAAAGAAGCCGCTGGGCAGCCTCACCGCCGGAGATCACCGCGCTGTAGATGGTGAGAACACCGATGGCGCCCAGCACGAAGGCAAGCGCCAGCATTCCCCAGTCAAAATATTGGACGAGTCTTCGGTCGAACATTGTCAGCTACCCGTCATTGGCTATTGGTCATTGGTCATCAGGAAGCAGAATGCGATTGGGAGGCATGGCGCGTGGCGCATAGGGCAGAGCGCATGGCGCATAGGAAAAAAAGCGCCTTTTTGTTCTTCTTCTGTCCCATTGCCCCATGCCCTCTGCCCCACCTCACTCCCCCTTGGCCAGCTTCTCACCCCCCGACTTGCCTCCCAGATACGTCTCGATCATCGCCCGGGCAATGGGCGCCGCAGCACTCGATCCGTGTTCACCATGTTCTATGATCACCGCCACGGCGATCTCGGGTTCTTCACTCGGGGCATAGGCCACAAACCATGCGTGGTCCTTGTGGTGGTGGGCCACTTCCTCTTGGTCGCCGCCAGTCTCGTCTTCCTTTCGGGCCACCACCTGGGCGGTCCCGGTCTTGCCGCTCATATCCGCCTTCTTTATCCTGGATCGAAAGGCGGTCCCTGCCGTTGTGTTCACCGCCTCCCAAAGCCCTTTACGGACCAGATTCATCGCTTTTTCCGAAAATTCGAGCCGGCCTGCTTCGGTGGGGGATTCGCCCAGGACGACCTCCCCCTGGCTTGTCACAATCCGTTTGAGAACCTGGGGACGGTATCGGATGCCTCCGTTTCCTACCGCCGAAACCAGCACCGCCATCTGAATCGGGGTGACGAGATTGTATCCCTGGCCGATGGCGATGGACAGGTTTTCTCCGCCCTGCCAGGGAATGCCGAACTTTTTCCGCTTCCATGCTGAAGTCGGAATCAGGCCTCCCGCCTCATGATCCAAGGCCACGCCGGTGGGGCTGCCCAAGCCAAACGCGGCGGCGTACTCTGCCAATCGATCCACGCCTACTCTCTGGCCGACCTGATAGAAGAAAACGTCGCAGGACTCGGCCATTGCTCGAACGACATCAACAGAGCCGTGCCCGCCTTTTTTCCAGCATCGATAGTCCCGGTTGCCGAACCGGTGAAAACCGGGACAAAAGAAGGTGGTCTTCTCGTCGATCACCCCCTCTTCGAGGCCGGCAATGGCGGTGACGATCTTGTAGGTGGAAGCCGGCGGATACTCTCCTTGAACGGCCTTGTTTGCCATGGGGCGATCCGGGTTGGAAATCAACGCCTCCCACTGGTCGTAGGTCATTCCGCTGACAAAGGCATTCTGATCGAAGGAAGGGCTGCTGGCCATGGATAGAATTTCCCCCGTGTTCGGGTCCATGGCGACAACCGCGCCTGCAGAACATAGAAGCATCTCTTCGGCCTTCTGCTGCAGGCGACGGTCTATGGTCAGGTACACGTTGTGACCGGGCTGGGCATCGACGGTCTGCAGTATGCGAACCACCTGCCCCTTGGCATTGACCTCTACCTGCCTTCCGCCGCGTTCTCCTCTCAATGCCGACTCGAAGGTCCTCTCCGCCCCGAATTTACCCACGAAATCGCCCGGCCGGCAGCCGGGAAATTTGCCGGAGGCAAGCTCCTCGTTGCTGATCTCTCCGAGATAACCGAGCACATGAGCAGCGCTTTGTTCATACAGATAATGGCGGCGAGGGCTTATGTTGATCATGACCCCCGGCAGATCGTATCGATGGACTTCGATTGCCGCCAGGGTGTCGCGGCCGATGTCTCGGCTAAGCAGCACCGGTTTGTAGGGGGCGAGTCGGCGCTTTTCTTTCGTTTTTTCAATGATTTCTTGAGCCGTTACATGGAGCAGGCCGGCGAGCTTTCCGATGGTTTCTTCCACCGGCTTGGCATCCCTGGGAACGATCGCCACGTCAAACGCCGGGCGGTTGTCGACCATCATATCCCCCCTGCGGTCGAAGATCAGCCCGCGGGGTGCATCGATGCTTTCAAGCCGGATAGCGTTGCTGGCCGACAGTCTGCGGTACTCTTCGCCGCCGATCACCTGCAAATGAAACAATCGAACCGCCAGCACCACAAAGGCGGCAAACACACAAAACAGGACCCCGGTCACCCGCTGTTTGAACCATTCCGGATCGGCTATTTTAAGATAATCGGTCATGTGTCGTTCCGGGTTCCGGGTTCGGGGTTCCGGGTTCGGGGCCAAGGGCTCAAGTTTTCACCTTGCAGTCTTTGATGACATCGTAAAAAGTGCCCGAAGCGTCATGCCGGACCCCGGATC
>CAYPFH010000058.1:0-8731 GCA_964409825.1 uncultured Desulfobacterales bacterium
GCCAATTACCTCTGACCCGGTCCTGAGGACCAAGATTGTGAAACTGCATCCCAGCTTCCCAGCATACTAGGGCCGGGTCTCCAGGTTCCACACGGCCTCGTAGAATTCGGCCCCGGCCGGCGCCGGGCCGGGCGCGGATGACGGGCCGGTTGCCGAAACGGTAATTCCCCGGGTCCGGATCGAGAAAGACTCCCGCAACGATCCAATCGCTTCAGCGATGTGATCGCGCCGCTTTCAGGCACCACAGGCTCCGGGTCGGCCCGTCGTACGGCAGCCGGTAATCGCAGGCGTCAACGACAACCACCGACCCGATGCGCCTTCCGATGGCGTCCGAAGCCGGCGGTGCCTTGCCGCGCATCGAAATGATCCTGCCATTTTCGCGGAGAAGTGGCAAGGCCATTGGGGCCAGCGCCTCGATCGCACCCAGGGCCCGGCTGATGACAACATCATGGCCCTTTCCTAAAACCGCCAAGGCCTGGTCGGCCGGCGTCGGCGGCCCGGTTCGAAAATGAACCGCATGGATATCGGTCAACCCCAGAAGCCGGATCACCTGCCCCAGAAACGTGATTTTTTTCCGGGCGGCGTCAACCAGCACAACCTTCAGATCCGGTAGCAGCACCTTCAACGGGATGCCCGGAAATCCGGCACCGGAGCCGATGTCCACTACCGCCGCACCCTCTGCGATAAAGCGTGCCGGCACCAGGGAATCGACAAAGTGCTTGACCGCCACCTGGGCCGGATCGGTGACGGCGGTCAGGTTGGTTCGGCGGTTCCAGTAAAGAAGCTCTGCGGCGTGAAGGGCAAACGCGTCGAGTTGCCCGCCGGTGACGGCGATGTCCAGGGCCTCGGCCCCCTGCCGAAGATACCGCTTCCATTGCTCAGAACCGATTTGCATCCCCTATCGTCCCGATCCATTTTATCTTTATTGAGCGGCGCAGCCGCTTTTGATAAATCCGCGCAGCGGATTTATCTGCAGACGCAGGGGTCTTCTTCCTCGGTCGGCTCGACCGCATCGTCGAAATCCATGATAAAGGTGATTTCTCCGCCGCTTCCCCGCTGGATCCGGGCATTGGGATATCGCTTCTTGAACACATGAATCATCGCCGTGTTTTCGGAAAGCACGGTTGCGTAAAAACCGGAATAGTCGTTTTCCCCGGCGATCTGCTGAAGCACTTTCAGCAGGTAGGACGCCACGCCCATTTCCTGGAAGTCTTCACGCACGACAAACGCCACTTCCGCCCGTCCCGACTCTGCCTGGGCATAGGAGCCGATGGCCATGATTTCCTTGTGGCCGCCGCGCTGCACCAGTCCGATGACGGACATGTTCTTGCGGTAGTCGACGCTGGCCCAGTGTCTCTGGACGACCTCGTGGGAGAAGGTCTTCATCTTGTGAAAGAAGCGGTAATAAATCGACCGCTCCTGAAGGGAATAGAAAAAGTTCCGGTAGGCGAATTCGTCTGAGGGAAGCAGCGGTCTGAACTCCACCATTCGGCCGTTTTTCAGCCTCAAGGTGCTTTTGTATCCTTCCAGAAAAAGCAGATCGTCCTGTGTCGGCGGAAGCTGATCCCCGAAAATGTAATGGCCCGACTTGGCCACTTCGATAAGCTCCTTGCGGAATCTGGGATGCGCGATCTGGGCAAGCTCCATGACCCGCTGGGAAATGGCCTTTCCCTTGAGCTCGGCAATGCCGTATTCAGTGATGACGAAATTTACGTCCCCCCGGGTGGTGGCGACCCCGGCCCCCTGGCTCAGGTGGGGGACGATGCGGGAGACCTTGCCGTTCTGTGCGGTGGAGGGCATGGCGATGATGGAAAATCCCCCCTTGGACATGGCGCTTCCCCGGATAAAATCGACCTGATCGCCGATGCCGCTGTAAAACAGACGTCCCATCGAATCGGTGCAGACCTGGCCGGTCAGGTCCACCTCCAGGGCCGAACTGATCGACACCAGATGGTCGTTTCTGGCGATTTCCAGGGGATCGTTGACGAATTCCGAGGACCGGAAATAAAACATCGGATTGTTGTCCACGTAGCGGTATAGGCGTGCGGAACCCATGCAAAGGGAAGCCACCGCCCTTCCGGGCAAAAGGGATTTTTTCCGGTTCGTGATCACCTTTTTTTCAAACAGGGGGAGCAACCCGTCGGTGATCAGCTGGGTGTGGATCCCCAGGTCTTTTTTTCCTTCCAGATATGGCAAAATGGCGTTGGGCAGATTGCCGAAGCCGATTTGAAGGGTGGCCCCGTCGTCCACGAGCTGGGAGACAAATAGGCCGATCCGGCGGGCGACTTCCGGATCCACCGCCGCCGGAATATCCTCCACGAGGGGTTCTTCGAAGAGGACGAATAGATCGATGTCATCCACGTGAATGAAGCTGTCGCCCCAGGTTCTGGGCATCTGCGGATTGACCTGCGCAATGACCAGTTCGGCGTTTTCCATTCCGGAGCGGGTGATGTCCACCGAAACGCCGAGGCTGCAGAACCCGTACCGGTCCGGCGGGCTGACCTGGATCAGGGCGACGTCGAGGCCGATCCGATGGCTGGCAAACAGCCTGGGAATCTGGGAAAGGTATGCCGGAACGTAGTCGATCTTTCCTTCGAAGGCGGCCGCGCGCATTTTGCGGCTGATGAAAAACAGCTTGAGGGAAAACCGCCTGAGAAACGCCTCTTCGTTGACATACCGGGAAAAGGTCGAAGAAAGCATCTGATAGACCATGATGTCCTGAAGGGACGTATCCTTGACCATGGCTTCGATCAGGTGTTGGGGCTCTCCGCAGCCTGTTCCGATGAACACCCTGCTCCCCCGCTTGATCCGGTGAATCGCCTCTTCGGCGGTGTTCAGTTTTTCCGGGCAGTACCGCCTCAAATCCATGAGCCTCCCTCCACTTTTCGGCGTTGCGCACCTTCTTGCCCGCGTTTCAAGCAGGGAACTGCGGGGAAGTCAACCTTTTTGACAACCGGTCGAATCGCGCCTATCGTCAGTCTATCTCGGGCAGGACCGATAAGGAAAGTGAGCATCACATCAGCTTTCCGGCCAGCCAGTACAGGGCCATGCCGAAGACCACGGTGCCGCCGAGGGACCGGGTTTTTACGGCAAACAGGAAGGTGGGAAGGGCCACCAGCAGGTCCGGCCGTCCGAAATCGATCTGACGGGGCTGGCCCGAGGTGACCAGCGCCGGAACCAACAGTGCGCTCAAAATGGCGGCCGGAATCAGTTCCAGCCACTGAACGAGCCACCCTGGCATGGGACGCCGGGTCAACCAGAAGACCGGCGCCCATCGGGGAAGATAGGTGACCAGCCCCATTGCCGCGATGAGGAACAGATACTCGGATCCGGACATTACGCCTCCTTTCGTCCGGCAGGTCTGATCAGCAAACCGGCAGTGGCTGCAGCTACCGAGGCCAGGACGATATACAGGTTTCCGGGGATGAGAACCGACAGGACAACGGCGGCGATCCCGGAGATCGCGGCGGCGGCCACGCTTCGCCGATCCCGGAGCTGCAAGACGAGCAGACAGATGAACATTGCGGTCAGGGCAAAGTCGATACCAAAGGCGCCGGGAGGGATGAACTGGCCGCCGTAGCCGCCGGCCGCCGTACTGAGCACCCAGACGGCATTGGCCGTGTGGTTCAGGGCCAGCGCCGGACCGATTCCCCAGCGATCCGAGCGGAATCGATCCAGGTTCACGCCGTAGCTTTCATCGGTGATGCCGTAGGCAAAGAGGGAAAGAAGCGCCCGATGACGTCCCACCAGATACACGGCCAGAGAAGAGCTCATCAGCAGGTGGCGCAGGTTGACGATAAAGGTAGTAACGACGATGGAAACCGCTGACGCCCCGGACGCCATCATCGATACGGCGATGAACTGGGCGCTGCCGGCAAAAACCAGCAGAGACATCAGTCCGATCTGAACCGGGCTGAGTCCGATTTTCTGGGCCAGCACGCCGAAGGCCAGACCGATCGGAACATATCCGAGGCAGATCGGCCAGGCCGCGGCAGCGCCTTTTTTCAGATTTTTCCGTACGAGAGGATCGTCCATCGGTGCCACGCGTCGGCCGTCCTTTCCAGAGGCTATTGAATGCCGTCTCACAATCCTGGTCCTCAGGACCGGAACAGAGGCAATTGGTTCTGCCATTCGGCCCGAAGCGAAAAAATTCGAATTTCGGATTTAAGACAACTACAGGGATTCATGCCCTCCGGGCTTAACCCAAAGCCGGGTCCTCCGGGCCCGGATCTTTACTCACAACCATGTTCCGACGGCAACCGGCGCTGCCCTGATACACCATTGCCGTCCCGGCGGCAAGTCGGAACTGCCGCCGAGAAGGATCTTTTCCATCCGGCATGCTTCGCCGCCGAAGCGGGGGCCGGTGTCCGGCGCAGCAGGCACCCCTGCACGTCCATCTCAAAACCCGGCGAGAAGGTCAGGGGGGATTTTTTGGAGCCGGGAGGCGCGGCAAAGGAAAAAGCTTGACAAACAAGGGGTTCGTCATTATTTATCCGCTCCTGCTATAGATGCGCCGCGAGAATCCTTCGCATTTGGGCGAGGGTTTTTTTATTCCGGCAGAGGTGCCGGGCGGCGGTCTTGACCCATCCATCGACAGGAGGATGGAACAGATCGGTTCCGGCCCTTTTGGACAGCGCCGGCGGCAAGGAAAGACACCATGAAAGGCGACATCGAAAACATCAGAAACATCGGCATCAGCGCGCACATCGACTCTGGCAAGACCACCCTCACCGAACGGATCCTCTTTTACACCAAACGGATTCACGCGATCCACGACGTCAAGGGAAAGGACGGTGTCGGGGCAACGATGGATTCCATGGAGTTGGAAAAGGAGCGGGGGATCACGATTGCCTCGGCAGCGACCTTCTGCGAATGGAACAACCATGAAATCAACATTATCGACACGCCGGGCCACGTTGATTTCACCATCGAGGTGGAACGCTCGCTCCGTGTCCTCGACGGAGCGGTACTGGTGCTGTGCGCCGTCGGCGGCGTTCAGTCCCAGTCGATCACAGTCGACCAGCAGATGAAGCGCTACCGGGTTCCCCGGATCGCTTTTGTCAATAAATGCGACCGAAGCGGCGCAGACCCCAGTCGTGTCATTCGACAGCTCCGGAAAAAGCTCGGCCACAATGCCGTTGCCATGCAAATCCCATTAGGACTCGAGGCCGAGCACCAGGGCGTCGTGGATCTGGTGACCATGAAGGCCCTCGCCTTCGAGGGCGACCACGGAGAGGTGGTCAACAGCGGGCCGATCCCCGAAGAACTTCTCGAAGAGGCCCGTGAAAAGCGCGATGAGCTGCTGGAGGCCGCCTCGATCTTTTCCGACGAATTGACCGAAGCGATCCTCGAAGAGACCCCCATCGAAGAGACTCTGATCTACGAGGCGGTCCGCAAAGGCACCCTGACCCGGGAGCTGACCCCCGTTTTCATGGGTTCAGCCTACAAAAACAAGGGGGTTCAGCCGCTTTTGGACGGAGTCGCCCGCCTTCTTCCCTGCCCCAAAGACGTTCGGAACGAAGGCCTCGACATGGACCATGACGAGTCCCCGGTGGCGCTTGCCGCCGACCCGAAAGCGCCCGTTGTGGCCCTGGCCTTCAAGCTTGAAGAAGGACAGTACGGTCAGCTCACCTATATCCGGGTCTATCAGGGCAGCCTCAGCAAGGGGGATACGGTCATCAACGTCCGGACCGGAAACAAAGTGAAAATCGGGCGGCTGGTTCGGATGCACGCCGACCAGATGGAAGACATCGAATCGATCTCGGCCGGTTTTATCGGCGCGCTGTTCGGCGTCGACTGCGCTTCGGGAGACACCTTCGTGGCACCCGGCCTGAACATCAGCATGACTTCCATGTACGTCCCGGATCCGGTCATCTCTCTGGCCATCGTCCCCAAGGACAACAAGGCCCAGATGAACATTGCCAAAGCCCTGAACCGGTTCGTTAAAGAGGACCCGACCTTTCGCAGCTATGTGGACGACGAGACCGGTGATACTGTCATCGAGGGCATGGGCGAGCTGCACCTGGAAGTGTATGTGGAACGGATGCGCCGGGAATACAAGGCCGAGGTCAAAACCGGCGCTCCTCGCGTCCGCTATCGGGAAACCATCACCCAGCGGGCGGAATTCGACTATATCCACAAAAAGCAGACCGGAGGCGCGGGACAGTTCGGCCGCGTGGCCGGCTGGATCGAGCCGGCCCCCGGAGAGGAGTTCGTTTTCGAAAACAAGGTCACCGGGGGCGCCATCCCGACCCAGTACATTCCGGCCGTGGAAAAAGGCTTCAAAGAATGCATGGCCAAAGGCCCAAAGATGGAATATCCTGTCACAGGCGTCAAAGTCGTGCTCAACGACGGCGCCTCCCATTCGGTGGATTCGTCGGATATGGCCTTCAAGGCAGCGGCAAGAGCTGCGTTTCGGGAGGTGTACGGCAGGGCCAAGCCGGTGATTCACGAACCGATCATGAAAGTCGTGGTGGAAACCCCCAATGAATTTCAGGGATCGGTGATGGGATCCTTGAACCAGAGGCGCGGCCTGATCCTCGGCTCCCAGGATGAAGGGGTCATGAGCGTCATCGAAGCTGAGATTCCCCTCTCTGAAATGTTCGGATACTCCACCGCGCTTCGCTCCCTTACCCAGGGAAAGGCCCAGTTCACCATGGAATTTGCCACCTATCGCGAAGTGCCCAAATCCATCGCCGAGGAGCTGGCCAAAAAGGCGGCCGAAGCCAAACAGCACGTTGCCTGATCTGAAAATCAATACCCGGCTGCTGCCGGGCGGCCCGGCGCCCTCTGCCCGCCGGAAAAGACTCGACGGCATCGGAGCCGGTCATGCCGGCTGCCGGTCCCGTCGGCAGCCGACCCCTCCCGGTACCGGACTGGTCATCTCACTGAAAGAAAGGAGTTTTGTCATGCTGAAAAAGGACCTGATTCTCCGGAACCCCCTGAAACTGATCGGCACCGACGAAGCGCTTCTGCAGTCCGGGGCCTTTTGCGCCGTCACCGCCAGAGCCGGCGTCGGGAAAACGGCCTTTTTGGTGCAGATCGCCCTATACAACCAGCTGCGGGAAAAAAACGTCCTTCACATCAGCCTGACCGATCCGGTCCGAAAGGTCGATCTCTGGTACAGGGAAGTATTCCGGAGACTTTCCGAAAAGTACCGGGTGCAGCCCATGGACCATATCTGGGAGGAAATTCTTCCCCATCGATTTATCATGACGTTTCGGGTCGAAGGGTTCAGCACCCCCATCCTCGAGGAAAGGCTCAACAACCTGTCCGAACAGGGCATCTTCTCGCCCCGTCTGATCATCATCGACGGCCTTCCCTTTGACAAAGATCTTCGGCCCCAGCTTTCCGAACTCAAGCAGCTGTGCCGCCAAAACGATTTTCAGGTGTGGTTCACGGTGCGGACCCATCGCCACGAAGACCCGGGCCCTGAAGGCGTCCCGGTCCCCCTGGCGCCGGTGTCCGACCTGTTCGACGTCGTCCTCCAGCTTCAGCCGGAAGGCCAGAAAATCCATGTGCGCGCCGTAAAAGGCGCAAACGCCGGCACCGAAGCACTTTCGGTCCTGCTCGATCCGGCCACCATGCTCCTTCTCGATTCCTGAGATTTAGCGCCGTTCGCCAGAGGGCAATTCAGGCGATTTGTTGTTTTTTGGCAATCTTCGCAACCCTTCCCAGCGCCAAATCTTATATTTTACACGCCCGAAAATAGGTCCTTTCTTCTTTTCCCTGTCTCTGGATTTGACTGAGCCCGCGAAGGCCGAGTCGAACTTGACGATCCCCCTGTCAGGTGCTAGGCTTTTTCTGCCCTGTTGCACCCTGCATCGTCACACGCTGCCGCCGAACCGAGGCACCGGCGGCGCCTGATTTCCAGACAGAACCCGTATCGGATCGAATATGATTACTCGCCATTGTATGGAGGGAGAAAAACCATGAATTTTGAATGTATCCTTTACGAGAAGAATGACGGCGTCGCCGTGATTCGGCTGAACCGGCCCAAGGTGCTCAATGCCATGAACAAGCAGCTATGGATCGACCTTCAGGATGCGCTCCAGGATGCCCGGCAGGATTCAGCGGTCAAGGTCCTGATCATCACCGGCGAAGGCCGGGCCTTTTCCGCCGGAGCCGACCTGAAAGAGTCAAAGACCCGGAGCCTCGAAGACTACCGGGACTATCTGGTCGAACTGCAGGAAGCCTCCCGGAAAATCCTTCGCTTCGAAAAGGCCACCATTGCCGCCGTCAACGGATATGCCCTGGGCTCAGGCTACGAGCTTGCCTTGGCCTGCGATATCCGCCTGGCCGCAGACGATGCCAAGATCGGATCGCCGGAAGCCAAGGTCGCCTCATCGGTCACCGGCGGCGCCATGCGCCTGGTACAGCAGTTGGTGGGTCCGGGAAAGGCAAAAGAACTTCTTTTTACAGGAGAATTCATCGACGGCCAAGAGGCTGAACGGATCGGGCTGGTCAACCGGTCGGTACCGGGAGATCGACTGATGGAAGAAGCCATGGCCACGGCCCGGAAAATCGCAGAAAACTCGGCCTTTTCCATTCAGATGATCAAAAGAGGCCTTGCCATGGCCCAGGGAGAGGCCAGCCTTGAAGCGATCATGGATTTTGAGATCGAGGCCTGCCTGGCCTGCGTATCGACCGAGGAAAGACAGGAATCGCTCCAGGACTTCGCAGATCGGAAGAAACAATGAACCCTGTCCCTCCAACGGTGAGAGGCATCGGT
>CAYPFH010000058.1:8831-16195 GCA_964409825.1 uncultured Desulfobacterales bacterium
CGGTGAGAGGCATCGGTTCGGCCCGTTAAAAGGGAAAAAATCCAATAGATTTAATCTATTAGGACAACTCGTTTCGGTCATTTGATCATTCGGATTTCGTATTTGTTTCGGATTTCGAAATTCGGATTTCGTATTTTGAATTATTTCTCGGCGTAACGGTCAAAAATTTCCGGATCCTTCACCAGGGGTGGGGATTTTAGATTGCGATGAAAAAAGGAGAGAACATGACGCTTTCAGCCGTGCTCGACGCCGCATCCGTCGCCGTTGTCGGCGCCTCCAAGGTCGAGACCAAGAGAGGCTACCAGACCATCCGGACGCTGCTCAACGAGAAGTACGACGGCGACATCTACCCGGTCAATCCCAAGGAAAGTTCGATCCTCGGCTTGAAATGCTACCCGAAGGTCTCGGCCGTCGAGGGCACGGTCGATCTGGCCCTGATCGCCACGCCGGCCAAAACCCTTCCGGCGGTCCTGGAAGACTGCGGAAAAAAAGGGGTCAAGGGTGCCGTGATTCTCGCCGGCGGCTTCGGCGAAACCGGCGCCGGAGGCCGACAGATCGAGGACCGGGTGGTGGAAACCGCGCGCAAGTTCGGCATCCGCCTCATCGGACCGAACACCTCCGGCATGATCAACCTAAAGCGCCACATGAACCTGGTGGGAATGAGGGACGTCCCGGCCGGAGACATCGCCCTTCTTTCCCAAAGCGGCAACATGGCGCTGACCCTGATCACCGAGGCCCGGCTCAAGAGTCGAAAGGGGTTCTCCTACTATGTCGGCGTGGGCAACGAGGCCGACATCCGCTTTCATGAATACCTGGAGTTCTTTCGCCAGGACCCGGACACCCGGGCGGTTCTCATGTACGTCGAAGGCATGCGCCAGGGGCGCGAGTTTCTCCAGCAGGCATACAAAACCACCCGGGAAAAGCCGGTGGTTCTGCTAAAGAGCGGCCGTTCGGCCAAGGGGAAAAAATCGGCCGGATCCCATACCGGGGCCCTGGCCGGTATCTCGGAAGTCGCCAAGGGGGCCTTTCAAAGAGCCGGCATCATCATGATCGAAAACTCCGACCAGTTGTTTCCCGCTGCAGAAGCACTGTCGAGCCTGCCGCCCATGAAAAACAACAGCGTCGCGATCCTGGCAGACGGCGGCGGCCACGCCACCATCGCCGCCGACGTGCTGACCGACCTTGGCCTGACGATTCCGGAGCTGGGGAAAAAAACCCAGGCCCAGCTCAGAGAGATCCTTCCGGCTGCCGCCTCGGTGGTCAACCCCGTGGACGTGGCCGGCGGCACCGATGCCGACCCTTCTCTTTTTGCCGACTGTGCCCGCATCATGCTCAAGGATGCCCAGGTGGGGGGCCTGCTCATCGTCGGACTGTTCGGCGGATACGGGATCCGCTTTGCCGAAAGCCTTTCTTTGATGGAGGAAGACGCGGCCCACCAGATGGGCAAGATGGTCCCCAAAAAAGGGAAGCCGATCGTCATCCATAGCCTTTTCAGCCGGGAAAAGCCCCACTCCCTTGAACTTTGCCGCTACTACGGGATCCCGGTGACCGATTCCCTCGACATTGCCTGCAAGAACATCGCCGTGCTGGCCGAGTACGGCGAATATCTCCGATCCTACCGGGCCCAGGCGACTTTTTTCATGAACTGGGGGTCGAATGCAACCCAGACAGGTCGTGGCGTCATCGCCGGTGCGCGCGCCGAGGGCCGCCGGGCGCTTCTGGAGATCGAGGCCAAGCAGCTTCTGGCCTCCCACGGCGCCCCCGTTCCGGTCGAGCATCTTGCCTCATCATCGAAAGAGGCGGCAGTAGCGGCGGCGGCAATAGGCGGCCCGGCGGTTCTCAAAATCGTCTCGCCGGATATTCTCCACAAAAGCGACGCCGGGGGCGTGAAGGTGAACCTGGACAGCCAAAAAAAGGTGCAGACCGCCTGCCGCCAGATCATGGAAAACGCCAGGGCCTACAATCCTGCGGCTGACATCCGGGGGGTGCTGGTCAGCCCCATGGCTCAAAAAGGCGTGGAAGTGATCATCGGGACGAAAACCGACGATCAGTTCGGACCGGTGATCATGTACGGACTGGGCGGGGTCATGGTGGAGATCTTGAAGGACGTCTGTTTCCGGGTGCTTCCGATTTCCCGCCGAAGCGCCCGGCGAATGATCGAGGAGACCAAATCGGCACCGATTCTTGCCGGCGTCCGGGGAGAGCCTCCCTATGACAAAAAAGCCGTGATAGAGCTTCTGCTTCTGTGCTCCGAGGTGATGGAATCGTATCCGGAAATCGAGGAGATGGACTTAAACCCGGTGATCGTCCACCACGAAGGCTTGAGCATCGTGGATGCGAGAATCATTCTCAAGAAAGAAGGGAGCTGAGCAGAAGTGTTCTTTCTATATATTTCAAAAACTTAACCTATATTACCTCAAGTGTCTTCTCAACCTCTACCATCGCCTTTTTGAATTGCTCCCTGACTTCAGCGGCAAACGGGTTGTATCGGTTCATGTCGGAAAAAAGCTGCCAGGTGTCGTTTTCCACCACCTCCAGGATGTGCAAAAGCCGCTTGTAGCCTTCGGTGTCGATGGCAAGCGGCGATGCTCCGAACCGGGAAAGAGACCGGCCGATGAAGTGGGTCATGGCCAGACTGACGGCGATTTGTCGGTCGTGTTCCTCCGGCGTCGTCTCGATGATCTCAAGCCTTTTTTCTTTCAGATAGGAGCGTATCGATTCGTACCGCCGCTGTTCGACTCTTCCGGGGCACAGAACGATTTTCTTTCCTTCCAGAGAATCGGCGGCGCTGTCGGGTCCGAACATGGGATGGGTCGGCAAAAAGGAAGCGCCGGCCGGCAGATGCTCGGCCATCCAGCGCTCCGGCAGGACCTTGACCGAGCTCACATCGACCACCAGGGCATCGCCGCAAAGATGGGGCCGGATCAGACGCAGGGTCTCTTCCAGGGCCGAAATGGGAACGCTGAGAATGACGATCTTCTGGTTTGCCGTATCTTTGAAGGTGGTCGGTCTTGCACCGGCAGCGGCGATCTGTTCCGACTTTTTCCCGGCATCTCGGACAGCAACGGGAAAGTCGGCGGCAAGATGCCGGACCATGAGCTGTCCGAACCGTCCGAATCCGAAAACCCCGATCATGGACGCGCTCCCTGTCGCAGGGCAAAATCGGCAAGCACCAGGGCGGCCATGGCTTCGACGATCGGAACCGCCCGCGGCACCACGCACGGATCGTGCCTCCCCTTGGCCGTGAGCGTTACGGGTTCTCCTTTGAAATCAATGGTTTCTTGGGAAAGACCGATAGTGGCCACCGGTTTGAAGGCAACCCGGAAAACGATCGGCTCCCCGTTGGAAATCCCGCCCTGGACCCCGCCGCTGTAGTTGGTCTTGGTCCCGAGACCGCCGGATTTCAGAACGAATGGATCGTTGTGGGCAGAACCCCGCATCTGCGTCCCGGAAAATCCGGAGCCGATTTCGAACCCCTTGGTGGCGGGAATCGACATCACGGCCTGGGCAAGGCGCGCCTCCATCTTTTCGAACACCGGCTCCCCCCAGCCGGCCGGCACGTTGCGGCAGACGCAGGCGACAACGCCGCCGACAGAATCTCCCGCCGCCTTGATCTCCTGAATCGTTTCGATCATCCGGGCGGCCGCCTTCGGATCCGGGCAGCGCACCGGCGCGGCATCGACCCGGCTCCGGTCGATCGTCTCGATGTCCACGGCCTCGGACCGGATCGATCCGACCGCTTCGACCCAGGCAACGATCGAAACACCGAATCGTTCGGAGAGGAATTTTTCCGCCACGGCGCCGGCAGCCACCCTGCCGACGGTTTCTCTTGCGCTGGACCGCCCTCCCCCGCTGGCGGCACGGATTCCGTATTTGGCCTGGTAGGTGAAATCGGCATGGGAAGGCCGAGGAATTTCGCTCATGGCCCTATAGTCCGAGGGCCTGACATCCCGGTTGGCGACAAACAGCGCCAGGGGAGTTCCCAGGGTCGTGCCGTTTTCCACCCCGGAAAGGATCCGGACCCGGTCGGTTTCTTCCCGGTCCGTGGTCAAGCGGCTCTGACCCGGCCGCCGCCGGTCGAGCTGCGGCTGGATGTCGGACTCGGTCAAGGCCATCCGCGGGGGGCACCCGTCCACGACCGCGCCCACCCCGGGGCAGTGGGACTCGCCAAAGGTGGTTACCCGAAACAGGGTTCCGAACGTGCTGGACATCGGTTTTCTCCGAAAAATTTAGCCGGTTGAGCCGGGTTAGCCAGATGGCCGGTTGAGACAATCGGTCGGTTGGATGGATCCTGGATGCTCGATTCTGGATGCTTGCTGAGCCAATGTCTCTTTTCTATTTCCTCTATTCTCTTTTCTGCATGCGTTCAGCAACCTGTTGACCAACCGATTCAGGGCTCAACCCGTCGGTCTCGATCGCAAATTCGGCGGCCCGGCGGTACAGCGGTTCGCGCTGGGAAAGGACCTCTTCCACCTCCCGGTCGGTCCCGGTGGCGGTCAGCGACGGGCGAAGGGGGCCGCTACGATCTTTTTTCATCCGCTGCCGGATCGTCCGCGGCCCTGCCTTGAGCCAGAATACGACGCCGGTTTTCTGCATCCGGGACACGTTGTCCGGATCGAGTATAACCCCGCCGCCGGTGCCGACAACCCGGCGATCCATGGCGCAGATCCGCTCCATCGCCCGTTTTTCCTTTATCCTGAATCCTTCCCATCCCTGGGCCGCCACGATGTGCTGGATCGTCATTCCGTGGGTGCGGACGATTTCCTCGTCGGAATCGACAAATGCCCAGCCGAGCTGTTCTGCCAGCCAGCGGCCCACCGTCGACTTTCCCGTGCAGCGATATCCGATGAGGTAGATATTCATCTCATTTTACCGTTTCAGGGCTTCTTGTCTGGAACTTCACTCGAAACCTGATTTTTTTGTAGGGCACGACCTGCGCCTGTCCGGGCGTAGTCACGCCATGGCGTGACTACGCCGGATGTCGTGCCTTCATGAACGGCACGGAGGCCGTTCACTACACCGGCAGAGGCTTCGGGGAAAGTTTCAGTATTGATCAAACTGACCGCCCTTTGGTCAGAGGCGGGGCTCGTATGAAAATAGGCTCGAAAACCGGCGGCGCAGCCGCCTTCAATAAATGCGCGCCAGCGCATTTATTAGCGATAGAGCCGCCCGAAAACCTCCCAAAAATTCGGAAAGGATTTTTCCACGCACCCCTCGTTTTCGATGGCAATGCCGGGAACCCTCAGTCCGGCAACGGCAAAGCTCATGGCCATCCGGTGATCGTCGTAGGTTTCGATCACGGCGGCTTTCGGCCGTCCTCCCCGGACCATCAGGGCGTCTTCTGTGGCTTCTGCAGCCACTCCCATTTTTTTCAATTCCGTGGAAACGGCCGCCAGCCGGTCGCTTTCCTTGGCGCGAAGGTGGGCGACATTGCCGATGAGGGTCTCGCCTTCGGCAAATGCGGCCACCACCGCCAGGGTCGGGACCAGGTCCGGCATGTCGCCCATGTCGGTTTGGATCCCGACCAAGGCCCCGCCTTCGACCGTGATCCCGTCGGGTTCCCGGCTCACCCGGCAGCCCATCTTTTCCAGCACCTCTGGAAACCTTGCATCTCCCTGGATCGAGTCTTTCGTAACGCCGGAGACCTTGACCTTCTTTCCGGTGACGGCGGCCGCGGCCCAAAAATACCCGGCCTGGGAGGCATCCGGTTCGATCCCGTAGTCTCCGCTGCGGTAGACCTGTCCGCCGGAAACATAAAACCGCCGGTATTTTTCTCTTTCCACCGAGACCCCGAATCTGGCCATCACCCTTATGGTCATATCGATATAGGGCCGGGAAACCGGTCCTTTCGATATCGAAACATCGATGCCCTTTTTGGTGTAAGGCCCGATCAACAAAAGCGCGGACAGAAACTGGCTGCTCACCGCACAGTCCAGGACCACCGGGCCGCCTTCGGGCCTACCGCCCTGCACCCTGACCGGGGGGTACCTTCCGGCGGTTTCTGCCTTTGCCACCGCGCCGATCTGGCCCATCCCCTCGAGAAGATCCCCGATGGGGCGCTGATGCATCCGCTCCGTGCCGAAAAGAAGATACTCGCCGGCGCCGAGGGCGGCTACCGCCGTCAGAAGCCGCATCGAGGTTCCCGAGTTGCCCAGATAGATAGAAATGCCGCAGGGTTTGAGCGCGCCGCCGGTCCCCTCCACCCAAAGTCCGTCTTCCCGGATGCCCATGACCGCACCGAGCTGAACCAGCGCCTGGCGGGTGAGCCGCGTGTCTTCGCTGTCTATAATCCCGGTCAGTCGGCATTTTCCGTCGGAAAGAGCAGCTGCGATCAACGCCCGGTGGGTCTCGCTCTTGGATCCGGGGACCCGGATTTGCACGTCGTCTTCGAGGGTTTCGAACTTGATTTCTTTCACTTCGGATTGTTTTCCTTGATCCGCAGGGCCTCGGCAACCGCTTTTCTCATTACTTCCAACGGTGCCGGCATCCCGGTCCAGAGCGTAAACTGACCAGCCCCCTGGTTGACGAACATCGAAACGCCGTCCACCGTTCGGCACCCTCGTTTTTCGGCTTCTTCGAGCAGACGCGTTTTCATGGGATTATAGACGGCATCCATGACCACCATCTCCGGGTTGAGGATCCCCGGGTCCACCGGGAGGCGATCGGTCCGGGGAACCATTCCCACCGGAGTGGCGTTGACCAGGATATCGATGCCGGCGCCGCTAAAATCAGCAAGGGAAACGTAGCGGCATTCAAGCGCCCGGGCCAGGGCTTGTCCCCGCTCCGGGGAACGATTGACCACGACGACGGTTGCTCCATCCCTGGCCGCTCCGTATCCCACCGCCCGGGCTGCGCCTCCGGCGCCGATCACAGCCAGGGATCTGCCCGCCAGGGTGGTTATCTCCTTCAAGGCGGCTGTAGCCCCTTCCATGTCCGTGTTGGTGCCGAACAGCCGGCCGTCTCGGTTGATCACCGTATTGACTGCGCCGATGTCGCGTGCAGTCCGGTCGATTTCGTCCAGGTGCGACATGACGGCGATCTTGTGGGGCACCGTCACGCTGGCCCCGAAAAGGCCGAGGGCGCGAACGCCGGCAATCGCTTCGGCGATGTCGGTCACCTTCAGCGCCACGTAGACGCCGGGGAATCCGGCAGCATGAAATGCGCGGTTGTGCATGACCGGGCTAAGGCTGTGGGCGACCGGGTTGCCCAACACGGCATAGACCCTCGGCGCCTCGATATCAACCGGCTTGCCTGAAAGCTTCTGCTCCGGGATCCGGCATTTGGGAATCGACGACATCTTTGCCCTTCTCTCGTATGAAACTTCGGTCGAAGCCGGGGTTTTTGTAGGGCACGACCTCCGTGTC
>CAYPFH010000059.1:0-15849 GCA_964409825.1 uncultured Desulfobacterales bacterium
CTTGAGCTTCAGGTTGGAGGCCACCAGATCTGCGAGCTTTCCCGGCTCTTCGATGTTGTCCAGAATGTTGCTGACGTCGCTGGAATACTCCCCCCTGAGGGAGAGAATCTTTTCAGACTGCTCGCAGACGTTTCGCATGAGCGCTTCGACCTCGATGTCGAGCGACTCGTTCTCCGGCTCGGGAACGAGTTCGATCCGCACCCGGTAAAACGATTTTTTTCGCACGTACCGGGAGATCCTGGCTTTGGAAATTCCCTGCACCAGGGCTTTGACCCGGCCGTCGGGAAGTTTGAGCATTCGAAGGATTCGTCCCACCGTGCCGACGGCAAAAATATCCTCCGGAGACGGGTTTTCGACCACCGAGTCGCGCTGGGTCGCCAGCAAAATGAACCGGTCCTGGGTCAACGATTCCTCGACGGCCAGAATCGACCGCTTCCTGCCGACAAACAGCGGCAGCAGCATATCGGTAAAAATCACCACGTCGCGCACCGGAAGCAAAGGAAGAATCCGCGGGATCTCGGCCCCTCCTTCCTCGTCGTCAATGAGGCTGATCAGATCGTCCTTGTCGGTTTCCGCCATAACAGGTCCTTTGTTTCCTCCTGGTTGAATTTGAAGCCTTTTGTCGATCGGCCTCGATTACGGTACCGATAATATAAAAACAGAAGCGATCATTACAACATCTGTATTGATTTTTCTATACCTTGCCGGTATGAATTGCCTTTCAAGTCAGAACCCTTGCGCTGCGGCTGCCTCGATGGGCCTTTTTATCCGAACCCATGCTGGACTGTGATCGATGCTCCTTTCGCTTTACGTGTTCATCCTCGGCCTCTGCATCGGAAGCTTCATGAATGTCTGCATCTACCGGCTTCCGACAGGCCGGTCCATCGTTCGCCCGGCCTCGGCATGCCCGGCATGCAAAACCCCTATTCGCGCTTACGACAACATTCCGCTGCTCAGCTATTTGTGGCTCAGGGGCAAATGCCGCCGCTGCGGCGCCCGCATCTCGGTGCGGTATCCACTGATCGAACTTCTAGCGGGGCTCACCGCACTTGCCGCCTATTTCAAATTCGGACTCAGCTTCGAAGCCGGGGTCACCTTTTTGTTTGCCGTCACCCTGGAGATGATCGCCTTTATCGACATCGATCACCGCATCATACCGGATCGCATCACCCTGGCCGGAATTCCGCTGTTTTTTTTGGCAGCGCTGTTCATTCCCTCCGTAGGTCTCGTAAACGCGGCGCTGGGCATTTTGGCCGGCGGCGGCCTCCTGTTGCTGATCGCCTGGGGATACTCGGCCCTTACCGGTAAAGAAGGCATGGGCGGCGGCGACATCAAGCTTCTGGCGATGATCGGGGCGTTTGTCGGATGGCAGGGGGTTTTATTCACGGTATTCGTCTCCTCGGCCGTGGGAACCGCAGTCGGTCTCGTCATGATGCTCCGCGCGAAAAAAGGGATGAAGATGGCCCTTCCTTTCGGGCCCTTTTTGGCTGTCGGGGCCGTCAGCTACGTTTTTTTCGGTCCGGAGCTGATCGTGCTCTACCTGAGTCAGTTTGGGTGATGAGAAGGATGGAGAGGAGGAGGTGTAAACCATTTTTAGGACAGGCTAAAGTAGAACCATGAAACCTCCAGGGGGCGGCATGCGAAACCTGACCTCGGCTGTGATCGTCGGGCTTGTTTTTCTGCTGTTGGCCGCAGCGGCCGCAGAAGCGGAAAATTATCTTCTCAACGGAGAGCAGCAGTCGCAGATCCGATACCGTTCGACCCACCGGATCCGGCCGGCTGAAGACATCCGTTCGATCACCCTGACGTATGTCATCCCGAATGCCTTTCATTCGGCCACGGTTCGCCAGGACGTGAGCCCTCCCATCATCGAGTGTCAGCCGCAGCCTGCAAAAAGATCCGAAAAAACCGACATCCACGGAAATCGAATCGTGGAGCTGACGTGGCCCGGTGGGAGCGGGGCCGTTACTGCCCAGCTGAGCATCGAGCTTGAAACCTCGGTTTCCATGGACGACCTGCGCACCGACGCGCCGTTTCCGGTAGGCGAGCTTCCCGAGGAAGCAAAACGCTATCTGGCGCCCACGGCGCAGGTTCCCACCGAAGATCCCCGCATCGTGGAGCTCTCCGGCCGGCTGACCGGCGAGGCCGGCTCCCAGTTCGACGCCGTCCAGAGAATTCTCACCTGGATGGTCGATCACCTGCGCTACGTTCTGACCCCAGAAGCCCCCGATGCGCTGTACGCCCTCGAGCACGGCCGGGGCAACTGCCAGAACTACTCCCATCTGGCGGCCTCCCTGCTGCGGGCGTCCGGCATTGCCACCCGGATCGTCAACGGATTCACGTTGAAGAAGCCCTACGATATCCGGCTCGACCGCGAAACGTTGACCATGAAGATGGCCCAGGGCCGCCACAGCTGGATCGAAGTCTACTTTCCCGACCTTGGCTGGGTTCCCTTCGATCCCCAGGGGTCGATGCTGTTCGTCAGCAACCGCTTTTTCCGGGTCGAAATCGGTCTCGACAACGCAGAGACGATTCAGGACGGGCTCCTTCGCTGGACCCGGTCCAAGGGAAGTTCCAGCCGGCCTGAGTTCATGGAAGAAATCCACGCCAGCTTCGACCAGGACCGGGCGGCGGTATCGGCGGTCAAGGCCGATTACGGCCCCCGGGAAATTCTTCTCTGCCCCCGGCTGGAGGCCGCCTTTACCGAAATCAAGCGCCCCGAGCCTCCCCCGCCGCCGGATAAGATCCCTCCGGCACGACTCCAGGACCTGTCCTATCGGGTGGCGCACGCTTTCGGCAACCTCGAATTTCCCCGGGGAGTCGATTTTCTTTCCGGATTTCAGCGGCCGGAAGATTTGCAAAAACAGGAGATTCGGCGCAACTTTCTGGTGGAAACCGCTGAATACGTGACCACACTGGGCCAGCAGTACGCGCAGACCTTTTTGCTGGACCGTCCCATGCTGCTGGAAAGCGTTGCCTTGGCCCTTCATTGCTTCAACCAGGACGGGCAGCTCTGGATCGAATTGCTGAAGGACGGCGGAGGCGCTCCTTCCGAAGTGATCGCCGCCAGCGACATCCGCCCGCTTTCCCAGATTCCTTTTACCCCCGGCTACGACTGGGTGGAGTTCGACTTTTCCCGTTCGCCGGTGGTTCTTTCTCCGGGACGGTACTGGCTCGCGTTGGGATTTACCGGGGCCCCCATTGCCAACTGGTTTTTCTCCTATGGAAAACCGGTCGGCCCCGAAGACGGGACCCGATACCGGACCCTGTTCGACGAGACCTGGAGCCGTTCGCTTTCCTATGAATTCAACTACCGGGTCTCGGGCCGGGTGCCTGCCGGAGACGTCTCTTCAGGGACGCGTCCATGAGAATTGCCGTCGTGTCCGATATTCACGGCAATCTGGATGCCTTCGAATCGGTTCTCCGGGACATCGACGCGGTCGGCATCGACCGCATCTACTGCCTGGGAGACAACATCGGCTACGGCCCCGAACCGGTCGGCGTGATTGAAGCCCTCCAGCAAAGAAAAATCCCCTCGGTCGTCGGCAACCACGAACTGGCCCTCACCCACCGGAAATACCTTTCCTTGTTCAATCCAACGGCCCGGGAATCGCTGCTCAAAACCGCCGAGATGATGAACGATGCCAGCCTGAAGTACGCGGCCGGTCTTCCCGCCTCCATGGTAAAGGCCGGGGCCCGCTTCGTCCACGGATTTCCGCCCGACTCGCCGCTGATCTATCTTTTCCAGGTATCGGAAAGGCAGATGAAAAAAAGCCTCGAAAAGCTCGAAGAACCGATCTGCTTTGTCGGCCACACCCACGAACTGGAGATCGTCTCCTTTGACGGCACCCGCACCGAACGGGACCGGCTGACTCAAGGCCCCCGGCGGCTTTCGCGCAATTTGCGGTACATCGTGAACATCGGCAGCGTCGGCCAGCCCCGGGACGGGGACAACCGGGCCAAGTATGTCCTCTGGGACACCGGCAATGACAGCCTGGAGACCCGCTTCGTCGAATACGATATCGACTCGGCGGTGAGAAAAATCCTCAAGGCCGGCCTTCCGCGGGCCCATGCGCGAAGGCTCAGGTAACCAACCGGCTCATGAGACGAATCGGCAAATACGAAGTAAGGGGGCTCTTGGGCCGAGGCGGAATGGCCCGGGTCTATAAGGTGATCGAGCCGGTCATCGGGAAAATCGGCGCTTTAAAGCGTTTGGAGCCTCACCCTTCGCTTGCCGCTCTGATGGGCGAGACCCGCCTGCAGGAACTGTTCATCCAGGAGGTGAAGACCATGGCCGGCCTTCGACATCCGAATCTGGTCTCGATTCTGGACTTCGACACCGCCGGCGGGGCCCCGTTTTACGTCATGGAGTTTCACGCAGTCAACCTCGGCGACCTCATCGGTGAGGCTTACCGGCCGGACCGGGCCTCCCGCATCCTCCGCCTTGACCGCGCGGTGGAATACGCCCTGCAGGTCCTGGACGGCCTGGCCCGGCTCCACTTCGACAACGTAGTCCACCGGGACATCAAACCCTTCAATCTGCTGCTCACCGCCGACGGCCGGGTCCGTATCGGTGATTTCGGCCTGTCCAAGATTCGCGGAGAACGCTTCGGCGCCCCCGGTAACCTGAAAGTCGGCTCGCCCTTCTATGCCGCACCCGAGCAAGAAACCGCACCGGACGACGTCGGGCCCGAAGCCGATCTGTTTTCGGTGGCCGTGATCCTCCGGCGCATGCTGACCGGAAAGATCGCCTCTTCCGGCGCCGCTTCCCCGAGCAAAAAAAACCCGGACCTGGATCCGGCATGGGATGCGTTTTTCGAAAAAGCCGCGGCACACCGGCCGGCCGACCGGTTCCACAGCGCCGGTCAGATGAAAACCGCCATCGAGGTCCTTTATGAAGACTGGAAATACCGCCAGAAGGGAATCTGCAGGCTGCCGGACCGGGAAACCGCCCGCGCCGGCCTTCAGGACTTAAGGAGACGCTTCCGGCGGACCGCCGTCAAGGTCAGGTCTTCTGCGGCACGGACCTTTTTTTCCCTGGACCCCTTGTGGCGCCCCAGGCGCTATCTTGCCAACCGGTTTCGCGCCGGGCCGGATGACATCGTCTTCGACGAGGCCGCCGGCCTCTGGTGGGAGCTGGCCGGCACCCCCTATCCGGTGACGTGGAAGGGGGCAAAGCGCCACGTTGCCGAACTGAACCGGCGAAAACCGTCAGGCAAAGAGCCGTGGCGCCTGCCGACCGTAGACGAGTTGACCAGCCTGCTTTCGGCGACGCCGCACGGCGCAGACTTTTGCCTCGATCCGATGTTCGATTCGACCCAGCGCTGGCTGTGGAGCTGCGACCGCTGCAGTTTCATCTCGGCCTGGTACGTGGACGCCGAGCTTGGCTTCGTCCACCGCCAGGATTTCGACGCCCCCTTTTATGCAAGGGCGGTGTCCGGTTGACCCGTGGACAGAGTAAAGATCCGGGCATGGAGAGCATGTAAACTCAAATCCGAAATTCGAAGCACGAAATTCGAAACAAATCCGAATGACCCAAATTCGAATGATCAAAACAACAGCTTTCTAGAGATAGCATTAGACCTTGTTTTGGTCATTCGGTCATTCGAATTTTGAATTTGCCCTTCGACGTTGCTCAGGGTGGTGAGCCTGTCGAACCATTTCGTATTTCGGATTTCGTGCTTCGAATTTTTCATTATCATCTTTGTGCTCTTTTACCCGGAGCGTGCGTCCGTCCACAATACGGTGCATCATGTATTCGGGACCGCTCCAAGAAGATCGTCGACCTCCACGTTTGAAAGGGTCTCTTGCTCCAGAAGCGCTTCGGCCAGCCGGTCGAGCCGATCCCGGCTTTCGGAGAGCATCTGTTCTGCCTTCTCCTCTGCCTCGACGATGATCCTGCGGACCTCCTCGTCGATGAGTTTGGCGGTTTCCTCGCTGAAATCCCGGGGTTCTGTCATTTCCTGCCCGACCGTTTTCTTCTCCTTGCGGGCCGCCAGCAGCGCTGCCTCGTTGACCAGGTTCTTCAGATCGGCGCCGGAAAAGCCGACGGTCAGCCCTGCTACCGCCCCCAGATCAACGTCGTCGTCCAGGGGCACATCTTTCGCATGCAGCGCCAGGATCTTTTCCCGGGCGCTTTTCCGGGGAAGATCCACCTGGATCTGCCGATCGAAGCGTCCCGGACGCACAAGGGCGGGGTCCAGCACGTCCGGGCGGTTGGTGGCCGCCATCACCACGACCGATTCGGTGGGAGAAAACCCGTCCATCTCCGACAGGATCTGATTCAGTGTCTGTTCCCGTTCGTCGTGGCCGCCGCCGAGGCCGGTGCCCCGGACCCGCCCGATGGAGTCCAGTTCGTCGATGAAGATGATCGCCGGAGATTCTTTTTTGGCCTGCTCGAACATATCCCTGACCCGGGAGGCGCCGACGCCGACGAACATCTCGATGAACTCCGACCCGCTGATGCTGTAAAAGGGAACCTCGGCTTCTCCGGCCACGGCACGGGCCATGAGGGTCTTGCCGGTTCCCGGGGGGCCGACCAGCAGAACGCCTTTGGGCAGCTCTCCTCCCAGGGACTGAAACCGGGATGGATTCCGCAGGTATTCGACCATCTCCTTGAGCTCTCGCTTGACGTTTTTCATTCCGGCCACGTCCATGAAGCTCAACTCGCTGATGCTGCGGGTGTGAAGCTTTGCCTTTGACTTTCCGAAGCCGAAGACGCCCCCGCTTTTGCCCATTTGCATCCTTTTTTGCATGCGCTGGCTGAAATAGTAGAAGATACCGAATATCAGCACCCACGGCAGGAGGGCGGCCAGCACCGTCACCAGCCAATGGCGCCCCTGGGCCTTGGCGTCGATGCGCACGTCTTGTTCTTCCAGCAGCGTCATGAGCTCCGGGTCGCCGAAGGCCGGCATCACCGTATGAAAAGACCGGCGCTTTTCGGCGTCTTTCGTTTCTTCAGGTGTTTGCTCCGGGTCCGGACTTGTCTTTTCTTTTCCGTCTGCCTCTGCTGCCAGCTCGCCGGAGATCTCGTTGCCGTCGATGACAACGGACTCGACGGCGCCTGCCTCGAGCCGGGACTTGAACTCCGAGTAGGACAGGTCGAGGGCTTGGGGCCCGGCCATGATCCCGTATAGCTGTGCGGCCAGAAAAACCGCCAGAAGCACCCACAGGTAGCGGGTCCAATCCGGTCTGCGGCTTCCGGCCGCAGGTATCTGATTCGTCATGCGTTGTCGCCTCCTGTAAATGGTAATCCGCGTCGGGAAAATTCGCTGGGCGGGTCGATTCAGTCCGTGGGGGATAAGCGATATTTTTGCGTGAGATCATCAAGCGGTTCTTCGAATCCGATAAGAATGCCGGCCAAAAACAGAATTTCACCCAGTTGGGCCGTGTTTTTGGACATGAAAAACTCAACCCCCTTGTCTCTGGCCGCATCCTGATATTCGGGATAATCGTTTCCGGTGAGGATTATGATTCTCGCCGGATCGTTTCGGGCCCGCATTTTCTCGGCCACCTCCAGTCCGCTGATGCCCGGCAGTGCGATGTCCAGCAGAACCGCCTTTGCCGGATTGCCCAACGTCACATCCAGTGCGGCTTCGCCGGATTCGACCACCTCGATGTCGGCCCTGGGATATCTGGCGGCAAGGCTTTGGTACAAGGTTTCTCGAAATATCTTGTTGTCTTCGACCAGCAGAATGTCACACATGAGTTGATCCCTTCGATCGGCAGCCCGTTTGTCCGGGAATCGAGGCCGGTATCGGTATGAAATCATATGACCTATCAGCTACCTTTACCACTGCACCCTATCGTGCTAAATAGGGGATTCACTGTATTTAGGCCGTCGCCCGGCCTTAGATGGCATCTTCTTGCCGGAATCCAACCTCATAAAGAAGCTCGATCTGCACAACACTGACCGGCCGCGCCGGCCAGCGGCGGGGCTTATGTGAAACTTCGGTCGAAGCCGGGGGTTCCGTAGGGCGGATACGGTGCCCGGCCCTGCGCAAGCAGAGGCTCGGAGCAGAAAGATACCAAATCCCAAGCACCAAATCCCAAATTTAAAACAAGCACCAAGCACCAAATCACAATACCCAAACAAGGACAAAAGCTTTTCTAAAGTATCTTTTACCGGATTCAAAGGTCATGGATTCCTCGATGTCCGGGTGGAAAACGCCGACTGGTTGACAAATCATGAATATTTAAGGAAAATCGTAAAAAGAAAACGATCTTTCTGGGCAGCCGCGTCAACCGAACCGAAACGGGATTCTGACAATCCCTATATAGCAGTGCTGCAGCAATTTTAGAGGCCATGACTCTCACCGACACCACAATCGTCCTGCTGCTCACCGGGATTTGCCTGGCGGCGATTCGACTCGCCGTCCGGGCCAACCGGGATTGGCCGGCCTTTTACCGGATCTTTCTGATCCTGTTTTTCACGGTCTGGTCGGCGCTGCTCTGGCTCCTGCCCGAGGCTTCCTCGGCTGGGATCCCGATTTCCGCGGTGGCACTGCTGGCAGGGGCCATCGCCGTGGGCTTTATCCCGTTTAAACCGCCGAAAAATCGCCGTGAAACCAAGAATCTGCTCGACCTGATCGAAACGGAGCGAACCCTGGAAGCGTTTTTCAACTCCAGAAGCGGCCGGCTTTTCTGGCCGCTGCTGGCCGTCCTGGTTTTTCTGGCGGCCCTGAGGATCTGGATGCTCGTATGAAACTTCGAAGGAGTCGATGAAAACCTCGACCCGCCAGCGCCTGCTGCAAGAAGCGGCCGCCTGCCGCCGTACCGCCGCAAAATGCCGCAGAGACGGCGACAAAACAGGGGCAGCGGCCGCCTGCCGAAGGCGGGGCCGCCTGTTGAAGGCCTGCGGCGAGGTGGGTCTGGCACTGGAGGCCTACCGCGAAGCCGCCGACCTGAACCCTTGCGACGCCCTCGCCCAGTGCGGCCTCGGTCAGGCGTTGGCCGCCGTGAACTGCTGCGAAGAAGCCAAAGCGCGGCTGGAGCGGGCGGCCAATTTGGCTCCGGAAAACCCCCGCATCCGGTTTTTACGCGAGTCGATTCGGGGCGGTTCTCCGCCCCGGGCACCCCGACGATATGTAACCGACCTGTTCGATGATTATTGCAACTCGTGTAAAATCAAGTACGATCTGTTCGTTGCGGCAGACGTGCTGATCTACATCGGAGATCTTGACGAGATGTTCGAAGCTGTGAAAACCTGCAGCCGACAAGAAAGTGTGTTCGTATTCTCCGTCGAAGAACGGGGAAAAGCCGGATACACGCTTCAACCTTCGGCAAGATACGCCCATTCCCGCCGCTATGTATGCCGTCGAATCCGAAAACACGGCATGAGGCTCATCGGAAGATCTCGGATCCGGATCCGAAGGGAAAAAGACCGGTGGGCGCACGGAAGGCTTTATGAGGTCGCCTTATGATCCTTTCCATAGGAGAAATTCTTTTCGACGTCTTTCCCAAATACCGCCGAATCGGAGGCGCCCCCTTTAATTTTGCCTACCATCTCAGGGGGCTCGGATTTCCGGTCCGGTTCGTGTCCCGCGTCGGCAAGGACGAATCAGGCTGGGAGATTCTGTCGCTGCTTTCAAAGGCAGGCTTTCGGAGCGAAGATATCCAGATCGACCCGGTCCACCCGACGGGAACCGTGAAGGTCGATCTCGACGATCAGGGAGTTCCGCAGTTCACGATCCGGGAGGATGTAGCCTACGACTTTCTGGCCTTCGATGAAAACATCGGAAAAATTTTAGAAGAGACGCCGCGCCTCATTTACTATGGTTCGCTGATTCAACGCTCCGATGCGGGATTTGCGGCTCTTCACAAAATCCTGGCGCGCCGCCATCGGCAAAGCCGGTGCATTTACGACATGAACCTGAGACCCGGATGCGAGAAGCCCCTTCTGATCGAACAATCTCTCCAGGAGGCCGACATTCTCAAACTCAACGACGATGAGCTTCAGGCAGCATCCGAGATGTTCGGCCTTCCGGCAGGCGGCCCGAACGCTGCCGCGGCAATGCTTCCCCGCTTCGGTCTTTCCATGGTGGCCCTGACCCGGGGCGCCGAAGGCAGCGAACTGTATATCGGCCAGGACCGGTTCGGCACCGCCGCCCCCGAACCGGACACTGTGGCCGATACCGTAGGTGCGGGCGATGCCTATACTGCCATGCTGGCCGCAGGCATTCTTCAAGGATGGGGCCCGGAGCGGATTTTGTCCATGGCGGCCCGGTTTGCCAGCCGCATTTGCGCCATCGAAGGCGCTGTTGCCGAGGATATGGAATTTTACCGAAACTTCCGTCTGGAGATGAAAGGAATCGCAGATGACGAAACATGACGACCTGTACATCCAGATGTTCAGTATTCACGGCCTGGTTCGCGCGGAAAACATGGAACTGGGCCGGGATGCCGACACCGGCGGTCAGGTGCGATATGTGGTCGATCTCGGACGGCACCTGGCCAGGCAGGAAGGCATTGGGCGGGTCGATTTGTTCACCCGATGGATATCCGACAAACGTGTCTCCGAAGACTACACACGAAAGGTGGAAGAGGTCGAAGACCGCTTTCGGATCGTGCGCATCCGATGCGGCGGCACCAAATACATGCGAAAAGAGCTGCTCTGGCCGTATCTGGACGAGTACATCGACAAGACCATCCGGTTTATCAAACGGGAAAACGCCATCCCTGACGTGGTTCACGGCCACTACCCCGATGCCGGCTATGTCGCCATGCAGCTGGCGCGGATCTTCGGAGTCCCCTTCGTCTACACCGGCCACTCCCTCGGCCGATCCAAGAAGCAAAAGCTCCTCGCCGAAGGAATGAAAGAAGAGGACATCGACAAAAAATACCGGATCGAGCAGCGGATCCAGGCCGAAGAAGATGCACTCCGGTACGCAGACCTTGTCGTTACGAGCACCAAGCAGGAAATCCGGGAGCAGTACGGCATGTACCGCAACAAGGAGCTGCCCCGGTATCGGGTGATTCCGCCGGGTCTGGACGTCGACAAATTCTATCCTTTTTACCGCGACATGCTCCCTGAAAACGAAAAAGACGAAGAAGCCAGATACGCCCAGGCCTCGGTTTTACAAGAGCTGGAGCGCTTTTTCATACAGCCGGACAAGGCGCTGATCCTGGCGCTGTGCAGGCCGGACCGCCGAAAGAACATCTCCGGCCTGGTCGAGGCGTTCGGCGAAGACAAAGAACTTCAGACCATGGCGAACCTGGCCGTCTTTGCCGGGATCCGAAAGGACATCTCCGATATGGAGGAAAACGAGCGGGGGGTGCTTACCGACATGCTCCTGCTCATGGACAAGTACGATCTGTATGGGAAAATGGCGATTCCCAAAAAGCACGAATTCGAATACGAGGTGCCGGAGCTGTACCGGGTGGCCGCAGCAAAGCGAGGCGTGTTCGTAAATCCGGCCCTGACCGAGCCTTTCGGGATCACGCTGCTGGAGGCCTCGGCCATCGGTCTGCCGATCGTGGCCACCAAAGACGGCGGCCCTCGGGATATCATGGAAAACTGCCAAAACGGCATCTTGGTCGACCCGACCGACTCGGCCGCCATCGCCGCCGCCGTCAAGGAAATCATCTCCGATTCGGAAAAATGGGAGGCTTTCTCCAAAAACGGCGCCATAAACGTAAGAAAGCATTACACCTGGTCGGTGCATGCCGAACGCTACCGGGACGAGCTCCGGAAACTGATGGCCGCCGAAGGCGCCACCGACATGCGAAAAGCAGAGCCGAAAGACGCCATCGGCCGGCGGCTGGCCTGTCTTGACTACTTTCTGATCGCCGACATCGACAACACCCTGGTCGGTGAAGACAACTCCCGGCTTCCCGATTTGATCCGGCTGCTGGAGGAGAATCGGGGAACGGTCGGCTTCGGGGTGGCCACCGGCCGAAGGGTCGATTCGGCGGTAAAATTCTTGGAGGATCATGATTTGCCGAAGCCGGATGTGGTCGTCGCGTCTGTGGGCTCCGAGATTTACTACGGTCCTAACCTTCATCCGGGCCAGGGATGGGAGACGCACATCTCCAGCAGGTGGAACCGGCAAAAGATCGTCGATCTCCTGTCCGACTTTGACTTTCTCGAATACCAGCAAGAGGCCGCCCAGCGCCCGTACAAGGTCAGCTACAACATGAAACCGAAAAAAGACCGGCTGGCGAAGATCCATGACCGGCTTCTTTCCGAAAAATGCCGGTACAGTTTGATCTACTCCCATGAAAAGTATCTTGACATTCTTCCGTTTCGGGCCTCCAAGGGAAAAGCGATCCGCTACCTGAGCTACAAGTGGGAGATTCCGCTCGGCAACTTTCTGGTCTGCGGGGATTCGGGCAACGACGAGGAGATGCTTCGCGGCGAGCCCATGGCCGTGGTGGTGGGAAACTACAGCCCCGAACTCAAACCCCTGAAAGGCTCCCGGCGCATTTTTTTCGCCAAAGCCCGGTGCGCCGGCGGCATCATCGAAGGCATGGAAAAATACCGGTTCCTGGAAAAGTCCGGAAAAAAGGACGACTGCAGGCAGTAAGCCCGAAGGCCGGGGAGACTGATTCGGTTACCGTTCGGCCCTTTCCAGCCGCCAGATTTCGCCTCCATCGATGGCGACATACATCGCGCCGTCCGGCCCCGAAACGATAGAACGCATGCGCTGTTTCGGAAGATCCCAAGGGTCTTCAAGCCTCGACATCACCACCGTGCGGTTTACCTGAAGTTCGCCGTCGTCCGCCGGCGTTGGCTGGACCCAGCCGTAACAAACCAAGACGGCCGCGAACAAGGCCGTGAACGCTATGGGCAGCGTTCTTTTGATTCTGGTCTTCATGGGTTCTCCCGTTCACCATTTATTGGCTCAATTTGGAACTGGCAATACGGTTAAGGCTCACGCCGGATTCAGCGGCTTGTAAGGCCAATTTTCTATGCACCTGCTTGACTTGATACGCCTTGGCCTTTCCTTCTTGATCCTGGATATTTATTCTTGGATCTCCTTGCCATTGCGATATAGTATCAATATTGGTACTATTGTCAAGGGCCAAAATCGAGCTTGTTCGCTAAGTGCTTTTGATATAATTAAAGCGACTCCTTTGTTTCTTGCTTTATGGAGCTTTCTCTTGCAGTAGCGGAGAAAACACCATATCTTCATGACGATTTTTTTTCGATACTCTATTTCACAAGCGAGTAAACCATGCATAGAAAAACAAAAATCATCGCCACAATTTCAACATTGAACTGTTCTGTTGAATTCGTTGGTCGTCTCTATAAAGCAGGAATGAATGTGGTTCGTCTGAACACGGCCCACATGAGCCAAGAAGATGCCCTGAAAATCATAACCAATACGCGGGCTGTTTCCGATAAAATAGGAATTCTTCTAGACACCAAAGGACCTGAAATCAGAACCTGTGACATGGAAATTCCCCTGGCTGTCAAATATGAAGATGTCATCCGGGTCAAAGGAGCACCACGGGAGAAATCCCGTGACGATATTATCTGCGTATCATATCCGGATATTTTCAACGATATTCCTATTGGCGGCTGTATCCTGATTGATGATGGCAATGTGGCTCTTGCGGTGATCGACAAAGATGAAGAACACCTTATTTGTGTTGTCGAAAACGATGGCATTATCAGCTCACGCAAGAGCATCAATATCCCAGCGGTTCATGTCAAGCTGCCGGCCCTGTCGGAAAAAGACATCAGTTTTATCCGTTTTGCCGCCGAGAACAAGCTCGATTTCATTGCCCACTCATTTGTAAGAAATGCACAGGATGTTATTGCTGTCCAGGAGATACTTGAAGAAACCGGCTCAGCGATAAAGATCATCGCAAAAATTGAGAATTATGACGGTGTTGAAAATATAGGTGAGATTCTTGATCATGCCTACGGTATCATGATTGCACGCGGTGATCTGGCGGTTGAAATTCCAACAGAGCAGATACCCCTGATCCAGAAAAGCATCATTAGAACATGCATTGAAAAACGAAAGCCGGTGATTGTTGCCACGCAGATGCTCCATTCCATGATAAAGTCCCCAAGACCGACTCGGGCAGAAGTTTCTGATGTGGCCAATGCCTGCCTGGACTATGCCGATGCGTTGATGCTCTCGGGAGAAACCGCAAGCGGAAAATACCCGGAGCTTGCCGTTGTCACCATGGCAAAAATAGCCTCTGAGGTAGAGCAGAAGAAGACAGGCTATATTGATACCCCGTATTGGAAGAGCGACATTGTCGCCGCTTACCTCGCCAAAGCGGCGGTAAAAGCAGCATTGAGGCTGGGCACCGCAGCAATTGTTGCTGACTCAATGACCGGGAAGTCTATTCTAGCCCTGGCTGCCTATCGGGGGCCCAATCCAATTTATGCCCAGCTTTACGATGAAAAGGTGGTGAGACAATTATCGCTTTCCTACGGCGTTTATGCCGAACACGTCGCCATGGATATTACCTCCAATGAGCCCCTGCAACAATCAATCTGCCGGCTGATATCGGAGAAGCACTTCAAGGATGAAGACCTCATCGTTGTCCTGGCCGGCAGTTTCGGTCTCAAGCAGGGAGCGTCATACATTGAGATCAGCTCAGCGGAAAACTTCAAAAAGAAATGCGGTACCCCTAGAATGGTCGTAATATAAGTTGGGAAAACTCCTGACCAAACTGGCGATACTGGCCGCCATGCTCCTGGGCCTTCCGATGCTCGGGGTGCAACTGACCGGGCTGCAGATCGACCGGTATCTTACCTTTCCGCCCGAAGACCGCTACGTGGACCATGCCCCGTTTTCGCCGGCCGCGTTCGTTTTTTACGCCCTTTTCATCGCCGCGGTGGCAGGGCCGCTTCTTTTGCGGGGACTTTCCGCCGCCCGCCGCGCAGTGCGCGTGCGGCCGGCCGGCCGATTTCCCTGGTGGGGATGGGCCGCGCTTTTTTCTGCGGCGGTCTTCTGGCTTCTGGCCTGGAGCCGCTTTTCCTGGTTTGCCCCCTTTCAGCCCCACACCTTCACCCCGCTGTGGCTTTCCTTCATCCTGGCGGTGAACGCCCTGGACGTAAAGCTCAGCGGCGCCTGCCTGATGACTTCCCGGCCCGGGTATTTTCTGGCCCTGTTTCCGGCCAGTGCCGGGTTCTGGTGGTTTTTCGAATTCCTGAACCGGTTCGTGCAAAACTGGTTTTACAGCGGCGCCCAGTACGGCGCGTGGACCTATTTTCTGCTGGCGAGCATGTCCTTTTCCACGGTGCTGCCGGCCGTGCTCAGCACCCAACGGCTGTTTTCCCATGTGCCGCGAATCACCGCCGGCTTTGCCGAGTTTTGCCCCGTTTCCCCCCGGCGCCCGAAAGCGGCGGCCGCGGCGGTGCTCCTGCTTGCAGGCGCCGGCCTGTTTTTCATCGGCGTATTTCCGAACCTGCTGTTTCCGCTCCTGTGGGCCTCGCCGCTTTTGATCCTGATCTCTTTACGGGCCCTGGCGGGCGAATCCCACGTGCTTTCCGGGATCGCCGTCGGAGACTGGCGGCTGGCGGTCACCGCGGCCGCGGCCGCCCTGGTATGCGGTTTTTTCTGGGAGATGTGGAATATCTGCAGCCTGGCCAAGTGGGAATACGCCGTGCCCTTCG
Source organism: uncultured Desulfobacterales bacterium (assembly GCA_964409825.1). Classification (GTDB taxonomy): domain Bacteria; phylum Desulfobacterota; class Desulfobacteria; order Desulfobacterales; family CAFBRK01; genus JAIPEL01. Next base: position 15,581 of record CAYPFH010000059.1, read on the forward strand.
TTCACCGGTTCCAGGTGTTTGAAATGCCTGTTCTCGGCTACGCGGGCTATCTTCCCTTCGGCCTGGAGTGCGCGGCGGCCGGCCGCCTGTTGGAGGATGTGCTTGCTGTCTTCCGGCAGCGCGATGAGGCAAAATGACATCGACGCAGGCACCAAATCCCAAACAAATTCCAAATCCCAAACACCAAATTCCAAACAAAAATACCGTAAAAAGGTTTTGTCCTTGTTTGGATATTGTGATTTGGTGCTTGGTGCTTGTTTGAAATTTGG
>CAYPFH010000060.1:0-15755 GCA_964409825.1 uncultured Desulfobacterales bacterium
GGATGCCGGATCAAGTCCAGCATGACGAACCGGGAACATGAAGTTTCATACGAGGGAGTCTTCACCCCCCCGGACACAGATACTGGCAAAGAGCTGGTCGGGGAAGTTTTTATTTCGACTGAACTATAGGAGGGAGACGGTTGGCGTGTCAAGCATCAGCCGGGCTCCTGTTTGATGAACGCGGTTGAACTAGACGAAAAAAACGCCATCCTGCCTGCCGCTGGTCCCTTCATAAGCGGCCCAGTCCTTTGTTATCGATGCGGGCAGCGATTTTATCCCTTGTCAATATCGGCAGGATCAGGAATAATACGAAAATCTTCGATCCATTTCATCAGGCATGAAAGGAGAGGGCGATCCATGGCGAAAAAGATTCTGGTAGGCTTTGATGACTCCGAAAATGCGATCCGCGCCGTCGAATTCATTACGGCAACCTTTTCACCGGATAACCGGGTGACCCTGTTCAGTGTCCTCCAAGACACCGCCGCCCTGTGCGACTTGAACAGCCCCGAACTGACGCCCTACTTCAAAGAACAGCAGCAAAGTTTCTGCACCCTTGAAGAAAAGAAAAAGAGCCTCGTCGAAGCGGCCCTGGACAAGGCAAAGGCCATGCTTCTGGAAGCCGGTTTTCCGGCGGACAACATCAAGACGAAGGTCGACTCCAAATCAAAAGGCGTCGCACGAGATCTCGTCGATGAGGCGAACAGGGGCTACGACCTGGTGGTGCTCGGCCGCCGGGGGGTTTCCGGCGTTCGGGAGTTCTTTTTCGGCAGCGTCTCAAACAAGGTGATCCAGGCAGCCAAAGACGTCTCGATTCTGGTCGTCAATTGACAAATACCCACCGCTGGGCTTTTTTGTTTTTGCTGGCTGCAGTTTTCACGGCAGGCTGCACCGGTCATTTTCCGGCTGCCGGTCACCCTGCCGTCGCCGAGCCAGCCGCCGTCGACGGGCTCGCCCCCTCCCAGCAATATGCCGGAAGGGTCCTTGCCTACCTGATGCAGGTTGTGCTCGGGCAAGCCGGGCACAGAGAACTTCGATCCGAATGGGCCTTACGGGGGCTGAACGTTCCCCTCGATTTCAAGCGCATTTCCAGCATCATGCTCGAACCGGAACAGAATCGGGCCCTGGTGGTGGTTTTCGATACCCGGATCTTTGGCATATCAGAGGTACTCTACCACTACGATCCCCGGCTGAACCTATTTAAAGGAGCCGAAGGTCGCCTGAGCCTGTTTCCATCGGTCGAACTGATCGCCCTTCGCCTTCTTTTGCTTCAGAAAATGGCGCGGGGAGAAAAGCTGAAGCTGGAGGCGGTCGCCGCCAGAAAACCGCTCCTTTTCGATTCCCGACTGCCGGTGAGGGAGGAAGATCTGACCGCTACCGGGCTTTCCCGGCCCGAAATGACCCTGCTGCGGGAGGCCCTGTCCAGCGATCCCCATCTTTTTCGATACCTGGTCTATCCTCCCATGGTGAGGGCCCTGTATGAGATCGGTGCCATAGAATCGGACGCCTTTGTCTCCCGTTGCCTCGCAGAATCGACCGAAGAAGGCAGCGGCTGCCGGTTTTCCCCTGGACACTCCGGCCGGCAGCCGATTCGGATCGCGCTGCTGCCGTCGATCAACCCGCATTTTGTTCCGGAACCGGGCTCTGGCGGGAAAAGCGCGGCTGCTTTCCGGCCGGACGAATTTTACCGGCATATCAACGAAACACTGAAACAACGAATTTTGAAGAAGGCCGAAACCGTCCATCCGTCGGCAGCCGAAATCCTGGTTTTTTCAGCCCTTCCTTCAACTCCCCTGGTCATTTATCCGGGAAACGATGCAGCCGAGATCCGCCGCATTTGCCCTGAAGCCGATTTTGCCGTCATCCTGGCGGGAAAGGATGTCCTGCGGAGCTTTGATCTTCCTTCCGAAAGCGTGCACCGAGGCGATGACACCCATCTCTACATCGACATCATGGATGTCGAGCATTCATTGATCGACCCTGAGCTGGAAGCTGTGGGTCGGTTTGTCGCCTCCCGTCTGAAGTAGACCGCAGTGTTTTCAGCTCCCTTTCAATGGCCCATGTAACCGAGCAAAACCCTCCGGCTCTGTAAGGGCTGATAGGAGAAGAACGGTTGGACGCATGGGAAAAAAGAAAACGGTTGTCTGGAATGATTCCGTGCTGGACAGTAGGGCCAACTAAAGTTTTTCAGAGATCCGGAAAGGAGAAACCGTGATGACAATAGACAGAATGGTTTTGGCATGGGCCGGCGTCATGGTGCTGGCCTCCGTATTGCTGGCGGTGATCCACAGCGGTTACTGGCTTTTTTTGACCGCATTCGTGGGGGCCAACCTTCTTCAGTCCTCGGTGACGGGCTTCTGCCCGCTGGCGGTTGTCCTCAAGAAGATCGGCATAAAACCGGGGGCCGCTTTTCACTAAGTGTTCGATGACATAATGTCATTGATGTATCTCGGATCAAAGGACGCTCACCGCAGAGGCGCCGAGGGCGCAGAGAAATCCTGATATATATTCGTCTGCGCATCCTCTGCGCCCTCGGCGCCTCTGCGGTGAAACCATCGTCACCATAATTGCGCTCACATCTACTAAGCCGCCGGCTGAAGGGGCCTCCGACGACAAATGCGGTTTGACACCTGATCATGCAGCGCCTAGTGTTTAGATGACATTCATTCAAATCGGAGGCGGACATGGCGGACCATCCGCAAAAATACATTGTCGACCGCGAGAAGCTCAATACCCTGAATGCCGAGGGGTGCCCTGCATGCGGAAAAAAATTCACCCTGGGCGACACGGCCGTCTTTGCCTGCGGCGCCTGGGGAAGCGAGGTGAAGATCATCCACGAAAATGAGGCGGTGTTCGATCCGGAAACCGGTGGTTATGTGGAGCGGCGCTGCTATCAGGCGCGCCGGGGCCGGATCTGAAGGCTTCGAAAACGGTTTGCCGGCCGGGAGAAGAAGGGAGCCTTCCGCGGGAAATCCGGAAACTGGGGCTCATTTTCCAGTGTTTTGCCGAAGTCTGGCCTTCAACGATTCCAGGAATTCTTTCTCCATGCGGCGAACATCTCTTATCCTCTTCGGGTTCAAGAATCGATCGTAGGGAGGGGCTGCTATCGTTTTCGGATCCGCTCCGCACAGCTGCTTCTCGATTCGGGCCAGGGCCTCGATCGATTTGTCGCAGGCCGGATAGCCTTTGTCATCGAGGGGAATCTGCGAATCTGCCGGAAGCCGGGAGATGTTGTTGATGTCCACCAGTTTGATCCGGCCGTCGTGTGCGGCAAACAGGTTCCCGATGCCGGCAATGTCCGGGATGTGGCCCGCATCCAGGATCATCTTCTTTGCGCCGGCAACGAAACGCTCGGCATGCCGGGAAAGATCTGCGGAGAACTGCGCAGAGCCGGGAATCGGCAGATTCCACGGGTCGAGAATTTCTCCGAATACCGCCTCCTGGAGGCCGCACAGAAGCGGCTGCCGCCGGCCGTCGGACCGGTAGTCGACGATGAATTCTTCGGATCCGGCAAGCAGGTCGGTTGGAAGGTACGTTTCAAGGATCCGGAGCCTGTGAATCTCCTCCAGCGCCTGGGAACCCCCTGCAAAGCGTCTTCGAAAAATGCGCAGCATTTTTACCGGACGGGCCGCAGGAAACCGCCGGATGCCTCCGGACATGATGCCTTTTCGCTCCCGTTCGACATCGCTCCGGTGAAGCACTTCCAAAACGTGGGAGCGCAGCCCCTGGCGGAAATGGCGGCGAAACACGTACGGGCTGTTTTCCCGGACGAAGTTCAGGGCAATCACGTCCCGGTGGCTCAGGCGCATCATATCTCGAACGTCTTTACCCATCGTCGGCTCCCGGACCGGGGTGCTTGTCCACAGTCGTCACCGGCCTTTCGGCACACCGCCGCCCGGCTTGCATTCGGCCGTACTTGACAGAAGCAAGCCGCAGCGATAATAAAACCGCTCTTAAGAGGCCATAAAGATCAGAGGCAATGAAAAAGCCCGTTTTCCGCCTTTCGGACAATTCATCAAGGAAGCTGATACCGATACAAATGTACAACGGATTCTTTCCGAAGCCGGTTCGACGCGATCTGCCGGCCCCCTTTCCGGCCGGGGATCTGCTTTCCGACATGTTCAATCGGATGAAAGGCTCCCACCCGGAGACCGCCGCCCACTGCAGCCGGGTGGCCGCAGAAGCCGGCCGGATTGCCCGAGAAATGGCCCTTGCCCGAGAGATGCAGGCCGTCGTTGTGCTGGCGGCGCTTTTTCACGACATCGGCAAGACGAGCGTTCCTGTCGGCATTCTCCGAAAAGAAGGGCTGCTGAGCGGAGAAGAGTTCGAGGCGGTCAAGGTCCACAGCGAAAAAACCCGGGAAATTCTCGATCGGATCGATTGGCCCCAGGCCTTTCAAAGCGTGCCCAAGGTCGCCGGAAGCCATCACGAGCGGTGGGACGGGTCAGGCTATCCCCAAGGAGCGGCTGGGGAGAAAATTCCGATCGGTGCCCGGGTGATCGCCGTCGCCGATGCCTTCGATGCCCTGACTTCGATGCGCCGCTACAGAAAACCGATGGCCCCCCTGGCAGCCGAGGGGTTTCTGGCCGGCAAGTGCGGTTCGCATTTCGATCCGGCGGTGATCGATGCCTTTGTTCGCCGTTTTTTCCCCTCCCCATGTTTTCGGGGAATCACACGCATAAGTACTTGCGCCGGACGTCCTCGTTTTTCTGAAGGTCTTCGGTGCTGCCGTGATAGCGGATCACGCCGTTGTCGATGACGTAGCCGCGGTCGCTGAGCCGAAGCGTGACCGACAGGTTCTGTTCGGCCAGCAGGACGGTCAACCCGCTTTTTTTCAGGGTGTGAATCTGCTCTTCGAGCATCTGCACGATCAGGGGGGCCAGTCCTTCGGTGAAGTTTCTGGCCGAGATTTCCAGGTTTTCGCCCACCGTCAGGTCGGCAAAGACCCTGCGATCGTCCGGCACGTATCCCACACCCCGCCGTGCCAGAAGGTAAGGCTTTTCGCCGGTACAGGTGACCCCCTGAAAACGGACATAGCCTCTTTTCGGCGGGGTCAACCCCATGATGCTTCGCATGGTGGTGCTCTTTCCGGCCCCGTTTCTTCCGAGCAGACAGACGCATTCTCCCCGGGAGACTTCCAAAGAGACGCCGAACAGGATGTGGCTCAGGCCGTAGTAGGTATGGATTTCCGATACTTCTAACATGGCGCCGCCCCTCCTCCCAGGTACGCTTCCTGAACGAGGAGATTGCTCCGAACCGCTTCGGGGGTGTCTTCGACAAGGGTCTGCCCTTCGGGATAGACCGGATCGATGCCGAGCCGGCGAAGTACGGCGAAAACGGCTTGCCCCACCTCGGGGAAAAAGGCGTCCACCAGGCAGGGAATAAACAGTGCGGGTCTGGCACTGATGCGGCCAGTCGGTGTCGTCGGCATGTCCCGAAACTCCTTGATATCCGATTCCGTCTTTTACAAGGAGAGATCCTCTCTTTGCAACCCCTGGAAGGGGTTTTACGTCGGCATTTCGACCCTCATCATTGGAATATATCGATAGGCATTTATTTCGTTCAGCAGTGAGGATCAAGAACAAACAGCTGAAATTCACGATCCGATGATCAACCCGTCAGGCCCAAGATCCGGTAATTGGCGCTGGCATTCCAAAGCCATTGACTTTAGCCGTCCTTTCTTTTATTTTATTTTCAAGCGCTAAACTAAAATATGGGCAGCTGCTATTTTAGGATGGGGTAATGAAGCGTAAATTGCAGGGGCATTACGTTACAGTGTCGACGGCAGGGGAAAAGGTCAGGGCTTTTGTTCCGTCACCGCTGCCGCCCCATCCCCCTATCGAGTGGAGTCCGAAGCTTCGAACCCAGTTTGATGCGGCCCACGTTGCTATAGGGAAATTGGACAGCATCTCGACTTTTTTGCCTGAGATTTCGATTCTGCTTTACGTGTACGTTCGCAAGGAAGCAGTGCTTTCTTCGATGATAGAGGGGACACAATCCTCGCTTTCCGACCTTCTGCTTTTTGAGCTGGATATGGAGCCCGGGGTGCCGTTGGATGATGTCCAAGAGGTCAGCAATTATGTGGCGGCCATGTACCATGGGTCGAAGCGGCTGGAAGAAGGGTTTCCGCTGTCTTTGCGATTGATGAAGGAAATGCACGGGATATTGCTCTCCAAGGGCAGGGGCGACAATCAGATGCCGGGGGCATTTCGAAGGAGCCAGAACTGGATCGGGGGGACCCGCCCCGGCAATGCTTCCTTTGTGCCGCCGCCAGCCGACCAGGTGATGCCCTGCATGGATAAGCTGGAACGGTTTTTACATGATCGCCCGGGGCCCACACCGCCGTTGCTCAAGGCGGCGCTATCCCATGTTCAGTTTGAAACCATTCACCCGTTTTTGGACGGCAACGGTCGCCTCGGCCGCTTGTTGATCACGATGCTTCTGTGCGAACAAAAGTTGCTGCGGTATCCCATCTTATACCTCAGTCTGTATTTCAAGACCCATCGGCGGCACTACTATGAATTGCTCGACAATGTTCGTTTGACCGGGGATTGGGAAGCCTGGATCGAGTTTTTTGCAGAAGCGGTTGCCGCCACCGCCGACCAGGCAGTGGAAACTTCAAAGCACCTCGTCGACCTTGCCCATGAAGACCGCAAGCGGATCGCTGCACTCGGAAGGGCATCAGAATCGACTTTGAAGGTGCAAGGGGCAATGATGGCTCGCCCGGTCACCGATTCGAACTGGCTGGTAGAACAAACGGGGGTAACGCCGGCCACCGTCAATAAATGCCTCAGGCATTTGCAGCGCCTGGGGATTGTACGGGAGCTGACCGAGCGCAAACGCAACCGGGTATTCAGCTACAAAAAATACCTGCAGATCCTGAACAGGGGAACGGAGCTGCCGGCTTAGGGGTTTGCTTCCAGGCCGGGCTCCGGGAAGTCCACCTGAGGCCGGCCATCCTTATTAACGCCGCCGGTCACTGGTTGCCATGAAGCGACAGCGGAATGGCAAACCGGTGCACTGGCTTGTTCTGCGCTGCCCCGCTCAGGCGTATTGGAGCCGTCTGCCCTTAGGCTCGGGGATGCCTCTCCCGAACTCTTTGGCAGTGTCCAACCATAGGTCCATCGCATCCTTACAGTTTGCCAGAGCTTCGTCCGGGCTCTTCCCATGTGCCATGCACCCAGGGAGCTCTGGTACCTCGGCGATGAAAGCTTGGTCATCGTTGCTCCAATAGATAATGATCTCGTATTTATGCATCATTCCTCCTCGTCCACCGTGAGGGCATGGGCGGTGATCACCGCTCTGACTTGGCGGACCTGATATGGTTTCGCCAACCTTCCCTCTCTCTGGAGATTAATCATATCATAAATTCCCGATCTCACGAAAACGTGATGACTGCCACGCGTCCTCTCCTCAAAACCCAGACGTTTCAGGAGCCGGCGCAGATTGTCGAAATCGAGGTTTGAATCGGAGCGTCCGCTCAGAATTTTGTCGAGAAGCTTGCTGTATTTCGTCATATGGACTTCCTGATTTTCATATCATTACGCAGAATATGCGAGTTCGGCCTCTGGGAATGGGGACACATAACACCGGACTGATTCGACATTCCTTTGAAAATCCGATCAGCGCTGCGAGCACTATTACCATTAGTGCCCGATTTAAAGCGCAAGTACAACCCACTTGATGTTGTATTCGAGGCTCGGCTATCGAAGCAGCAGTTTGATCATCCGTATCTTCCAGCGGGAAAAAGGCGGATAGCGAAGCGGTGCATCTGGAAAGGCCGTTCGCTTCAGGATGCTCTTTAAATGGGAAAAGACGTCGAATCCGGCCTTGCCGTGGTAGCTGCCCATCCCGCTTTGCCCGACGCCGCCGAAGGCAAGATAAGGTGTTGCCAGATGCAATATGGTATCGTTGACACAGCCGCCGCCGAAAGAGATGGGTTCGATGACTTTTTGCTTTTCTCCGGCGTCTTTGCCGAAGTAATACAGGGCCAGGGGCTTGGGCCGCTTGTTCACCGATTCCACCGCTTCGTCCAGGGTCGAAAAAGAAAGCACCGGCAGCAGGGGGCCGAAGATTTCTTCTTCCATGAGTAGATCGTCCCATCTTACCCGGTCGATCAGCGTGGGGGCGATAATCAGGGAAACGCCGAGAGGCTCGGGGTAGATGAGGCTTTTGCCGGGCCAGTGGACCAGGGGCGTGGGCACCCGTTTGGGTCTTGCCCACCGTCGAAGGCGGCGCCGGGCAAAGCGGATTTCGTCGAGCACCGGGCCGATTTCGGTCAGGTAGCCCTCGTAGGCCGATTTTTTCAGGTCCGATAGAAGGGCATCGAGGAGGTCTGCTTCGACGTCGACGATGGCCTTACGAAGAAGATCCAGCGCGCCGCGCCTGAAATCGAGGCTTCGGGTTGCCCCCGTCGCGAAAAACGCCCGCTGCTTTTCGACAATATTGGAAACGGCTTCGATGGTCTGCTTCTCCTTGCCCTTAGATTCGTATAAATCTCCCGCCGGAGAATCTTGAATCCGGAATCTTGAATCCCGCCGCGGCCAGCGACCGGGCTTGTATCCGATATCGAAACACGGCTGTACCCGTCAAGCGTCTTTTCCGCCCATCATCCGCTTCATCGCCGCTTTGAATTGTTCGACCAACTCGTAGTTGGCCGGCGTGATGAGCAGCGTGAGCAGAGTGGCACTGGAAAGTCCGGCCACGAAGGCGGTGGCCATGGGGGCCCAGGAGATCGACCGGCTCGGGATGCCGACGGCCATGGGCAGCAGGCCGAGCATGGTGGTGATAGTGGTGATCACCACCGGCCGCATTCGGGCCGCGCAGGCTTCGATCACCGCTTCGCGCATCGGTTTTCCCATCCGCATCCGCACGTTCATGAAATCGATCAGCAGCAGAGAATCGTTGACCACCAGTCCGGTCAGCCCGACAATGGCCATGAAGCTTCCCACCGTGAACGTGGTCCGGGTGACGAACAGGCCGACGACCACCCCGATCAGGGCAAAGGGTACCGCGGTGATGATGAGCAGCGGCTGGAGGTAGTCTTTGAACTGGCTGGCCAGGACCAGGTAGATCAGCATCAGGGCGATAAAAAAGGCGAAAGTCAAAGAAGTGTATGATTTGCTGGTCGATTCGAATTCTCCGCCGTAAGAGAGCGATACCCCCTCGAAGCGGTTCTGGTTCTCTGCAAAATACCGGGAAACCAGCACCTGGACCCGGGCCGGGGAGAGCTTGGATCCTTCTGCGATGTCTGCGGTGATGGTGATGGTCGGCTTTCCCTTGTACCGGTGACGGACGTTGAGTTCATCAAGATAGGCCACCTTCACCAGGTCCCCGATCCGAACCGGAGCGGCGCTGTCTTCGACCACGGGCACCTGAACGATGTCGCCCGGAGCTGCAAGCCCCGCCGAGGCGAAATTGCCTGGATCGCCGACCCGGGCGATTCGCACCAGCAGGTCGATCTCTTCGTCCTCGGTCCGGAACTTTCCGGCATACCGTCCGTTTAAAGCCCCGGCCACCAGGTCGGTGACCTCGCCCGGCCGCAGGCCGTATTCGAAAACCGTTTCGGGTTTCGGCACGAAAACGGCGGTCCGGTGGGTCTCGGGCCGATCGTCTTCCAAGGCGATCAGGGCGCTTAGCTCGGTCATTTCCTGGATTGCATCAAGAAGCCGGTCGCTTGCGGCGACGGCCTTTTCCAGGGTCCCCGCCGTTACGCGGATATTGACCGCCTTGCCGGTGGGCGGGCCGTCGCTTTCTTCAAAGACGCGGACCTTCGGGTCGGATACGCTGCGGCCGAACCGCTCGGCCACATAGCCGGAGACGGCGCTGCGGATATAGCTTAGGTGGCGCATCGGATCGTTTCCCGGGTTTTCCGGAAACTGCCGGACGCGCTTTTGCGGCAGGGTGACCACGATCTGGCCGTAATTGCCGCCGTTGTGCCGGATGTAATCCTGATCCTCGTAAAATCCGGCCGTCCCGGATGCCGAATGGGCCTGTCCTTCACCCTTGGACATGATAAACCGGGAAAGGTCCCGGACCGCGGCATCGGTTTTCTCGATGGCGGTGCCGGCAGGCATGGCCACCGTGATATGATACCGGAAGTAGTTTCCCGGAAAGAATTTCACCTTGATCAGGGGGGCGATGCCGGTGATCGACAGCGCGAGGATCCCTATGGCTGCGGACAGCAGGACGGTCATGACTGCGAAAGTAAAAAGCTTGTTGTCCAGGATCTTCACCACCAGGCCCCGGTAGACCCGCCACAGCGGGGCGAAGATGCCGGTGCGAAGGTGAACGAAGGGATCGGTGCTCCCGTCGACCTCCTCGCTGCTGCTGTCTTTTCTCTTCGGGCTCCAGTCCAGAATGTGAATCGGAAGGATGAACAGCGCCTCGAGCAGAGACGCGGCCAGGGCGTAGGTGACGGTTTTGGGGATGTAGGAGAAGAATTCTCCGGTGCTTCCGGTCATGATCAGCATTGGCACAAAGGCCAAAATGGTGGTCAGCGCCGAGCTGATCACCGGAATCATGACTTCGGCGGTTCCGTCGATCACGGCCTGGCGCCTTTTTTTTCCCATCTGCCGGTGCCGGAAGATATTTTCCATGATGATCACCGCGTCGTCGACCATGATGCCGGTGACCAGCACAAAGGCGAACAGGCTGATCGTGTTGAGGGAAACCCCGCTGATCTTCATGATCAAAATGGCGCAAAGAAAGGAGAAGGGAATTCCGACAGAGGTGATCAGGGCATTTCCCAGCCCCAACCCGAGCCACAATACTACCAGAACCAGAACCATGCCGAGCGCCAGGTTTCCGCCCAAGGTGCTCAGCGCGTCGTTGATCTCGATGGTCGAGTCGTTGGTGAATACGATCCGGATGCCGTCTTCGGCGTGCTCGGCCCCGAATTGCCGGGCAGCGGCCTTCACCGCTTCGGAGATTGTAACGGCGTTTGCCGAGACCTCCTTGGTTACCCGGAGCCGTACTGTGTTGTCGCCGTTGACCGAGGGGATCAGGATCGGGTCCCGGTGACTCAAGCGGGCGGTGGCAGCCAGGTCGGCCACCCGGACGAAATTGCCGTCTCCGTCTTTTCGGACCACTACATCGAGCACCTGGCGCTGGCTTTGCATGCGGGCGCCGGCGTCGAGCATGAATTCGGCGTCGCCTTGTCGGAACCGCCCGGTGGGGATCTTGGTGTTGGCCGAGGCGACGGCGTCGGCTGCCTGGTCGAAGGTGACGCCGAAGCGACGGAGCCGCTCCGGGTCCAGGGACACGTGAAACTCCTGTTCGAAATCGCCTTCGATTTCGGCGTCCCGGACCTGGGGAATCGTGATCAGGCGGGTGCGGAGCTGTTCTGCGTAAAGCTCCAGGCTGCGCCGGGGGAGTCCTCCGGTGATATTGACCACCACCACCGGAAGCCACACATCGGTGTCTGCGTAGGTAAAAACCGGCTCATCGACCTCGGCCGGCAGTTTATCCCGGACATTGAGCACCCGGAACCGAAGATCGTCGTAAAGGGCCTCATAGTCGGAGTCGTCGATGAACTTCACCTTGACATTGGAAAAATTCCGGTACGACTCGGACTGAATGTACTCCACGTTCTCCAGACCGTGCAGGGCATCTTCGATTTCGGTGGTCACCAGTTTTTCGACGTCCTCGGCAGAGGCTCCGAAGTGAACCGTCCGGATGAAGACCTGGCCCATGTCCACGGTGGGCATGTTCTCCAGGGGCGTGGTAAACGCGGCAAAGGCGCCGGCCGCCACCAGGATCACAAAGACCACGTTGATAAAGACCTTCTGGCGGATCGTGTAGCGGACGACGGGGCGCATGGTGAAAAAGAGTTCCTGGGTTCGGAGGTTTATCTCTTAGGTCGCTAAGGGAAAAAAATGCCTAAAATGAGCTAGAATGCCTACAATGCCTAGAATGGTGGTGTCGCTGCGCTCCGGCATTCAAATGAAGGTGGTGATCTCTTGCAACACTGGCATTGGCGAAGTGTGCGTCAGGGAAACACTTTCTAAAATAGATTAATTTCAATTATTTTAGGCATTTTAGCTCATTTTAGGCATTTTAGGCATTCACCTTTCTACGGCTTTTCCGCCGGCAAAAGTTCCAGCCCCGGCCGCAGCCGGGGATGTTCCGAGATCCGCAGCCGGCTGTTCGTTTCCCCCAGCACGATGATCTGGATTTCTTCTCCGGTGTTCTTCAACCGGACCCGGGGGTTTTCGAACCGATGGACGACGGCCGCCTTGGGCACGGAAAGCCCAGGGGCCGGGACTTCGACCGCAAGGGTCATGACCAGTCCGCCCCGGTGCTCTCCCTCCCATCGGTCGATGGAAAGTTCCGCGGCCAGCTTGCGGGTGCTTTCGTCGAATTCGGGGTTGATCCACCGTATGGCCGCCTTTGCCGGTCGGCCGTCGAGCCTGACGGCAAAAGGCGCGGCAAGGGCTCGAAGCGCTGCAAGTTCGGCCGGGGTGACGAAAAGCGGCACGACGAGCCGGCGAAAATCGCCCACCGACGCCAGCCGGACCGAGGGGCTGACGATTTCTCCCGGATCGACACGGCGATCGGTGACGATCCACCCCTCCGGGGCGAATATGTCGTGGCGCCTGCGCCGCTCGATGAGCTCACCCAGCCGGATCTGCTCGGCCGCTTTTTCCGCCAGCAGCGACCGGCGCTCTAAGACAGCCTGGTCGAGCTCCTGACGGAGCTGATCCCGGCGCTGCTCCGTTGTGCTGTTTTTTCGAAACAGTGCGTCGATCCGCTCAAACTCTTTGTTCAGAAAAGCGGCTCGCGATTCGTTCCGGGCCAGCGCCGAATCCAGCCCCTCGATTCCCCGGCGGGCGAGGTCGATGGAAAAATCGATGAAGGTCGGATCGATGCGGACAAAAGGCTTCTTGCCCACGACGTCTCCCACCTCGTAGCCGACCTCCAGCACCTTGCCGGTGACTTCGGCCGACAGGGACAGATCGGTGATGCTGCGGGTGTATCCGGTCAACCGGACTTCCTGGTAGGCTTCTTTCACCAAAAGCGGCGCAGCAGCGACCCAGGCGGGCAACGCTGCAAAAAAAATCAGGGTCCAAAATCCGGGTTTCATCAATTCATCTCCGGTCGGGAACTCGACACAAAAAAACGCGGCTCGGGTTTGCGAACCGCTGCGGCTGAACTTTCCATGAAAAAAAACAGCGCAGGCGGCCCAAAGATCAACATCCGGTTTCGAACGTGAAATCGTTCAGACGACCACGACATCCGTCGGCACCCGGGAGATTTTGCGGCATCCGTTTTCGGTGACGGCGACCACGCTTTCGATCCCGACGCCGAACTCCCCCGCAAAACACATTTTCGGCTCCAGGGCGATGGTCATGCCGGGCAGCAGGACGTCGGTCCGGTTGCGGGCGATCATGGGCGGTTCCACGAGCTCGGCGCCGACGCCATGGCCGATGAACCTGGACTTGTAGCCGGGCAGGCCGAGAAAGGCCTCTTCAAAACCGAGGCGTTTGGCGTGGGAAACCGCCTGATCGAACAGGTCTCCGGCAACCACTCCGGGCCGCACGGCCTCGATGAGGCCGTCGTGGATTTCTGTGGCGGCCCGGCATGCCGCCTGCGCTTTTTCGGGCATCGAGCCGATGGCGAACATCCTGGTTTCGTCCATGTGGTAGCCGTTCAAGACGGTGCCGAAATCGACCATGATCGGCTCGCCGACTGCCAGCCGTCGGTGCCCGGCGCCGCTGGGAAACGCCGGCGAAGTCCCTTCCCCGGAAACCGGTGAATCGACGGCCCCTCCTGCGCCGCCGCTTTTTCCGGCGACCACATGCCAGGGGTAGGCGGCTTCTGCCGCGTTCCGGCTCATGAGCATCCCCCCGTGCCCCCGGCCCCTTGCATAGGCTTCGACAAGGCCGGCAAACGCCATTTCGGTCAGGCCCGGCGCTAAAATGGTGCCCATGTGAGCGAAGATCTCCGCCGATAGCGCTGCTGCGGCCTCCATTTGGGCCAGCTCCCAGCGGGATTTGACCGAACGCACTTTCAGAATCAGGGGAGAAACATCTGCAACATCCTTCGGCGCAAGCAGTCCCCGATAGTATTCGAATTCTCGCACCGGCAGCACGTCGAGTTCGAAGCCGAGCCGGGCACGGCCCGGGCCGAAAAAATCGACGATCCGATCGGTGAGCTCCTTTACCGAGCGGATTTCCACGATCCACTCCAGCCCCGATTCCTCCCTTGCCCGGGGCGCATATCGTCGGACAAAAAGCGCCGGGTCTCCCTCGGCCGGGAGATAGAGGTATCCGTCCTGGGCCGTTCCGGTGAAGTAGAACAGGTCGACCCGCTGGGCGATGAATGCAGCCTCGATCTGTTCCTGGCGAAGCTCAGTTTGAATCCGGCGGATCCGGTCTTGGATCTCCCGATTCGGGACGCGAAATAATCTGGTCATGACGGGCTGGGAAGAACTCCTCTTCGTCGAATTGGCAAAGCGGCTTGCAGGACAGGCAAACGCGGTTGAACAGCGGATTGCTGGCCTCGTAGACGCGGTTGACGGCCACCCTGCAGATTTCCGGGTCTGACTCGATGCCGATGCCGTTTCGGTGGCATTGCAGGGCCGCGGCCAGCACCCCCCCTGAGCCGCAAAACGGGTCCAGCACCGTATCGCCCCAGTAGGAGAACATCCGGATGAGCCGCGCTGCGATCTCCACTGGAAAGGGGGCCTGCATGGGATCGTCAGCAGTGGTGGTCCACATCTGGCGGAACCACCGCCGGTAACGGTCGCGGGCGATGCGGCTCTGGCTGCGCTGGCTGGGGGTCGGCTTCCGGTATCCCCCGGGCTTTCGCTCCATCAAAATCAGGGCAGCGTCGCTGGGAATGGCCGCATTGGGTTCATAGGGTTTGCCGAGAAAGGCCGGACTTCGACGCGTCGGCGGTCTGTGCCAGATAACCGGGGTCAGATGATCGTAGCCGATATCCCGGCACAGCAGACTGATGTCGGCCGTAAACGGAAGCAGCCTGTGCCGGCCGTGCTCCCGCCGGGAAAGCCAGACGTCCGAAGCAATGCAGACCAGCCGGCCGCCGGGCACCAGCACGCGAAACATCTCTTCAAGAACGATTTTCAGTTCAAGCAGATAAACCGGGTAGTCAAGGCCCTCGCCGAAGCGGGATGCCCCGGTGGAAGAAGGGATGGGCCATTCCGGCGGAGCGGTGACCACCAGATGCACGGACCGGTCCGGGATCGGTTCAACCTTCCGGGGATCTCCCTGGAGAACTACGAAGCGGACATCTTCTTGGCTTGTTTCCAATTGACCCGGCATGGATCGGTCGTCCTTTCCGCCCGGTTCCGGCGATTGCGAACCGCAATCGGTGTCCAATGAAGAAGGCCGGATCAGGATGGCGCGGGTGTCGTTGGCGGCTGCAGCGTTCTGACAGGCTCCTGATTGACCCCCCATATCACAATGGCCTGACCGGGACAATCTCGGATGAAGCGTCCCATGCTGTGCCGGAGGGGGGCTTGCCAGCGGCGATGATGCCCGGTATGACAGGATATAGGGATTGTCATATTTCCATTCCGTTTGCGAGAGATTGATATGCACCGGCGCCCCGCGAACTCGAGGTCATAGGTCGGCTGTTTGACAATCCCTATATGTTCCAATTGGCCACAACAGCCCATTTCGTCATGCCGGGCCCTGGATCGAGTCCAGGGCAGGCTTTGATACGGCATCCAGAGCTATTTTGGGCAAACCCGAGCGGAAGGTCGAGGAAGGGGGTCGACGGCGGCGGGGACGCCT